>JBDUDX010000073.1:0-10102 GCA_040002735.1 Frankiaceae bacterium
GGCGGAGGCTCCGGGATTTGAACCCGGGAGGGGGTTGAAGCCCCCAACCGCATTAGCAGTGCGGCGCCATAGACCGGACTAGGCGAAGCCTCCTCGACGGACCAGCCCATGCACGATCCGCCGCAAAGAAGAGGATACCGGCTCGCGGCCTCAGCCCCGGCGGCCGCGGCGAAGCTGGGCGTCTGAAGCTAAACGTCCAGCGCCACGTATTTGGTGGACAGGTACTCCTCGATCCCCTCCCGGCCGCCTTCCCGGCCGAAGCCGGACCACTTCACCCCGCCGAACGGTGCCGCCGCGTTGGACACGAGCCCCTTGTTGATGCCGACCATGCCGGTCTGCAGACCCTCCATCACCCGGATCGTGCGGGAGAGGTCGCGGGTGAACGCGTACGCCACCAGCCCGTAGTCGCTGCCGTTCGCGGCGGCGAGCGCCTCCTCCTCTGTAGCGAAGGAGTACACCGGCGCCACCGGCCCGAAGATCTCCTCCGAGTACATCTCCGCCTCGGTGGTGACCCCGCTGATCACCGTCGGGGAGTAGAAGTAGCCGGGGCGGTCCGGTGCGGAGCCGCCGACGAGCACTTTCGCGCCGTGGTCGACGGCGTCCTCGACCAGTTCGCCGACCGTGTTGCGCTGCTTGTCGTCGATCAGCGGGCCGACGCTGACTTCCGCCTCGGTGCCGCGACCCACGCGCAGCGCGCCCATCTTCTCGGCGAGGCGGGCGGTGAACTCCTCGACCACCGCCTCCTGGACGTGGAAGCGGTTGGCCGCGACGCAGGACTCGCCCATATTGCGCATCTTCGCGATCATCGCCTGCTCGACCGCCAGGTCCAGGTCGGCGTCTTCGAAGACCAGGAACGGCGCGTTGCCGCCGAGCTCCATTGAGATCCGCAGCAGGTTGCCGGCGGCCTGCTCCATCAGCGTCTTGCCGACCGGCGTGGACCCGGTGAAGGACATCTTCCGCAGCCGCTTGTCTGCCATCAGCGGGCCCACGGTCTTGCTGGCCGATGAGGCGGTGACGACGTTCAGCACGCCGTCCGGCAAGCCCGCCGTGGACATCAATTCGGCGAGCATCGTCATCGAGAGTGGCGTCTGCTGCGCCGGCTTCACCACCATCGTGCAGCCGGCGGCGATCGCCGGCCCGATCTTGCGGGTACCCATCGCGAGCGGGAAGTTCCACGGCGTGATGAGCAGGCACGGACCGACCGGCTGCTTCATGGTGATCAGACGGCCCTTGCCGGCGGCGTCGCGGGACCAGCGGCCGTCGATCCGAACCGCTTCCTCGGCGAACCAGCGGAAGAACTCCGCCGCGTAGGTCACCTCGCCGCGGGACTCGTTCAGCGGTTTGCCCATCTCCATCGTCATCAGCAGCGCCAGGTCCTCGGTCCGCGCGGTGATGAGCTCGTACGACCGGCGCAGGAACTCGCCCCGCTCGCGCGGTGGCGTGGCCGCCCATTCGTTCTGCACCGCGCAGGCCGCGTCCAGCGCCGCAGTGGCGTCCCCCGGCGTCGCATCCGCCATCGAACACAGCGTCTCGGTGGTGGCCGGATCCTCCACGGCGAAGGTGGCGCCGCCGGTAGCGTCCCGCCACTTCCCGCCGATCAGCAACCCCTTGGGCGCCGCATCCACAACCTGCTGCTCACGGTCGGTCGGTGTCATGGCCGGACGTTACCCCCCTGCCGACCTCGCACCCCCACGACCGCCCGGCACATGCGAGCGCGGCACTCACCGTCCACCAGTGCGGCTTCCCCGAGTCAAGCCGGGTCGGAGCGCCGCACGCTGCGACAGGCGATGAAGGGTTACCGCTATAGCACTTGATGTGCTACCGTAGCCCATGGAGCGTATCGGGGTCCGTGAGCTACGGCAGCACGCCAGCCGTTACCTGCAACGGGTCAAGGCGGGGGAGACCGTCGAAGTGACTGAGCGCGGCCACCTTATTGCGCTGTTGGTGCCGCCGGACGCAGGTGTAACGGCCCGGGATCGGCTCATCTCCGCTGGTCGCCTGCTGCCAGCCGATCGCCCGTTCACGCTGCCACCCCGAATCTCGGCGCCCTCGGGAAGTCCGGACACCGCCACCGTGCTCGATGAATTACGAGGTGATCGGTTCTGATCTATCTGGACACCTCAGCGCTACTCAAGCTTCTCGTCGCCGAGGCCGAGAGCGCGGATCTGGAGGCCTGGATGTCGGAGCGAGTCAGCACGCCGAAGGTGAGCAGTGAGCTGGCCAGGGTGGAGGTGGTCCGCGCCTGCCGGCGGATCGCCGCTGACGCGTTGCCCGCTGCCCGGGCACTGCTGACGGGTGTGAATCTCATTCCGATGACGAGGGATCTCCTCGACGAGGCCGGCGTGGCAGGAAGTACCTCGCTGCGAAGTCTGGATGCCATTCACCTGGCGAGCGCCCTGTCTATCCGCGAGGATCTGTCAGCCTTTGTCGGCTACGGCGTCCGACTGACTTCAGCGGCAGCGGAAGCCGGGCTGCTAGCCGTCCAACCCGGCGCATGACGAAGGCCGGCCCGGATGTCCGAGCCAGCCTTCGTCAGGGGCTACCAGGTCAGCTGCCGTTGGAGGCGTACTCCGGCTCCTTGGCGTCCTCGATGCTGCCCTCGGTCTTGCCCTCGATGGTCCGGGACTGCTGACCCGAGGAGTTGACCTCGATCCGACGGGGCTGCGCGGCCCGGGCGACCTTGATGCTGAGCCGCAGCACGCCGTCGGCGTAGTCCGCAGAGACCCTGGACGTGTCCAGGCCGTCGCCGAGTACCAACTGACGGGTGAAGCTGCCCTGCGGCCGCTCGGCGACGACGACCTCGTCGCCGCTGTGGTGATACCCAGCTGTTATGCCAATCTCACCGACGAGTTGAAGTTCGGCCTGTCATACTGCCGGGCTATCAACGCGTCCCAGGCCACGTCCGGAAGCACCCGCCGTGCGTTGATCAGCAGGCGGGCCGTCGGCCCGACGACGTACCGGCTCCGCGGCCGGGTCGCGCTGACAGCGTGCTGGATCGCTCGGGCAACCCGTTCCGGCGAGGAGGCCAGCAGCCGCGAGCGCCCCTGATAGGCACCGGCAACGCTGGCGGCCAGGCTGGCCCGGAACTCCGTGTATGGGCCGGATCCGCCGTCCGGGGCGGCGTTGGTCTCCAGCGCCGTCTGCACGAACTCGGTCAGTACCGGCCCGGGCTCCACCAGGCTGACCCGTACGCCGAAGCCGGCGACCTCGAAGCGCAGCGCGTCCGACAGTGCCTCCACCGCGTACTTCGACGCGTGGTACGCGCCACCGCCCGGCAGTGTCATCCGGCCGCCCATCGAGGACACGTTGACGATCCGCCCGGACCGCTGCGCCCGCATGCCGGGCAGCACGAGTTGGCTCAGGCGCAGCAGCCCGAAGACGTTGGTCTCGAACTGCCGGCGGACCGCTGCGGGGTCGAGTTCCTCCACCGGGCCGTGCAGCCCGTATCCGGCGTTGTTCACCAGGGCCCCGACCGCACCGTGCACGGCTTCCACCTCCGCCACCGCCGCCTGCATCGATGCGGCCTCGGTGACGTCGAGGGCGAGCGTCCGGGCGCCGAGGTCAGCCAGATCGGCGATCGCATCCAGGCTGCGGGCGCTCGCCCAGACCGGCCGGCCGTCGGCGAGCAGCCGCTGGGCGGTGGCCCGCCCGATGCCGGTCGAGCAGCCGGTGATCAGGACCGCTGAGGAGGGCGCCATGGCTGCAGTCTGCCCTCGCCGGGCTTCTGCTCAGCCCATTCTTAGCTGGTTCGAGCAGACTGCAAGCATGCGCATACTCGTCGTGGATGACGACCAGGCGGTACGGGAGGCGCTGCGCCGGTCGTTGACCTACAACGGGTACGCCGTGGAGTTGGCCGCCGACGGGGCCGAGGCACTTGCCAAGATCGCGGTAGGGCACCCGGACGCGGTGGTGCTGGACGTGATGATGCCCCGCGTCGACGGGCTGGAGACCTGCCGCCGGTTGCGGGCCGCCGGCGACGAGGTACCGGTTCTCGTTCTCACCGCGCGGGACTCGGTCGCCGACCGGGTGGCCGGGTTGGACGCCGGCGCGGATGACTACCTGCCCAAGCCGTTCGCGCTGGAGGAGTTGCTGGCCTGGTTGCGGGCCCTGCTGCGGCGGACCCGCCGGGTCGAGGGCGAGGCGGCGCTGGCCTTTGCCGATCTGACCCTGGATCCCGGTACCCGCGAGGTGACCCGCGCTGAGCGCAGCATTCGGCTGACCCGGACCGAGTTCGCGCTGCTCGAACTGCTGCTGCGCCATCCCCGGCAGGTGCTGACCCGGGAGCGGATCCTTGAGGACGTATGGGGATTCGACTTCCCCACCACCGCGAACTCGCTCGAGGTCTACATCGGCTACCTCCGGCGCAAGACCGAGGCGGAGGGTGAGATCCGGCTGGTGCACACCGTTCGGGGCGTCGGCTACGTCCTGCGGGAGACCCCGCCGTGAGCTCGTGGCGGATCCCGGGTGTCGGCCGACGGGTTCCGTCGATGACCGGATTGACCTTGCGGGCTCGGGTGGCGCTGCTAGTCGCGGTGGCCGTCGGGCTCGCCGTCGCGCTGGCGGCGGCCGCGGCGTACGTGACCATGCGCCACGAGTTGCTCCACGAACTCGACGCCTCGCTGGTCAGCCGAGCCGAGTCTGCGGCGCACGGTCCGCTGGCCGAGCCGGGGCTGCTGTTCGGCGTACCGTCGGCCGCGTTCAGTGCAGCGGACGTGCAGGTGGCGATTGTACGGTCCGACGGCACCGCCATCGTGGCGCTGGCCGCCAATCCGATTCCGCTGGGGCCTCTGGAAGTCCGCGTCGCGGCCGGCGAGCGGGCGCGGTCGCTACGCACGCTGGTCATCGGCGACCGGCCGTACCGCCTCGTGGCCGTGCCGATTCGGCCCGGCTTCGCCCTGGTATTGGCCCGGCCGCTGCAGGAGTCGGATCGGATCCTCGGTGCCACCACCGGCGTGCTGCTCATCGTCGGTCTGGTCGGCATCGGCGTTGCGGCCAGCGCCGGGCTGGCCGTCGCCCGTACCGGCTTGGCCCCGGTCGAGCGGCTCACCGCGGCGGCGGAGCACATCGCGCGAACCGGGGAGATCGCCCCGATCGACGTGGGCCGACGTAACGACCGGGTGGACGAGATCTCCCGGTTGGCCCTGGCCTTCAACGCCATGCTCGCCGCGCTGGCCGACTCCCGAGACCGGCAGCGGCGTCTGGTCGCCGACGCCGGCCACGAACTGCGTACGCCATTAACCAGCCTGCGGACCAACCTCGACCTGCTGGTGCAAGCGGAGAGCGGCATGGCACTGCCGCCGGCAGAACGGGCGCAGCTGCTTGCCGACGTGCGGGCCCAGGTGACCGAGCTGTCCGGGCTGGTGACCGACCTGGTGGAGCTCGCCCGCGAGGAGGGGCCCGCCGGCGAGATCGTCGAGGTGGACCTCGCCGGCATCGTCACCACCGCGGTGGAGCGGGCCCGGCGCCGGGCCAGCCGGGTCAGTTTCGACGTCGACCTGCAGACTTGGCCGGTACGGGGGGACGCCGGGCTGCTGGAGCGGGCCGTGACCAACCTGCTGGACAACGCGGTGAAGTGGAGCCCGGACGCGGGAACCGTGCACGTGCAGCTGTGCGATGGCGTACTGCGGGTAGCCGACGACGGCCCCGGCATCCCGGTGGCGGACCGGCCGCACGTTTTCGACCGCTTCTACCGGGCGCCGGATGCCCGGCCGCTGCCCGGTTCCGGCCTCGGCCTGGCCATCGTCCGTCAGGTGGCCGAGACGCACGGGGGCAGCGTGCGAGTGGAGAACTCCGAGACCGGCGGCGCGCGGCTGGCTCTCACGTTGCCGCGGGCGGCCGCCGAGCCAACCTCGCGCGCCGGATCGGGCAGCGGGTCGGTGGACATACTGACGCAGTAGGGCGGGTTCAGTAAGAGACGAACAGCTCGTAAGGTCCTTGGGTAACTCGCAGCCACTGTTCAGCCACCTCTCAGCTGCGCAGGCCATGCTGGTCGACGTGACCGAGTCGACGTACGCCACCCAGCCCCTCCCGCCTGCTTCCGAGCCTCCGACGAGCCCGCCGCCCGCGCCGCGTCGCCGTCGGCCTGGGGCCAGCCTGGTCGCGCTGGCCCTCGCCAGTGCGCTGGTCGGCGGAGGCGCCGGCGCGGCGGTCAACAACGCTCTGGACGATTCACCGTCTCCCACGGCCGCTGCTACTGACACCGCGTCCGGCGCCAACGGCGTCGCCCGTGGCACGACCGCCACTGACACCACGGCGGACTCGCCGAGCGGATCGGTGACCACGGTCGCAGCCAAGGTCGTACCGAGCGTGGTGTCGATTGCGGTGAGCGGCCAGTCCGGGTCCGGCGTCGGTACCGGCTTCCTGATCGACAACCAGGGCCACGTGGTGACGAACAATCACGTCGTGGCGGAGGCCAGCGGCGGCGGCAGCGTACGGGTGACCTTCCCCGACGGCCGGCAGCGCACCGCGACCGTCGTCGGTCAGGACGCGGTCTCCGACCTCGCCGTGATCAAGGTCAACGACGTCGCCGGCGAGCGCGTGGTGACCCTCGGCCGCTCCGCCGGACTCGCCGTCGGAGACCCGGTGGTCGCGGTCGGCTCCCCGCTGGGACTCTCCGGAACGGTTACTTCCGGCATCGTCAGCGCGCTGGATCGGCCGGTGTCCACCGGCAGCTCGGGCCAGAACGGTACGGACACCACCAGCACGGTGCTCAACGCGGTCCAGACCGACGCGGCGATCAACCCCGGGAACTCCGGCGGACCGCTGGTCAACATGCGCGGTGAAGTCGTCGGAATCAACTCGGCGATCGCCAGTCTGGGCTCGGACAGTGGCGGTACCTCCGGCAGCATTGGCCTCGGCTTCTCCATCCCGATCGACCAGGCCAAGCCCATCATCGATCAGCTGATCACCAGCGGTAAGGCCCAGCACGCCTACCTTGGGGTGCAGGTCGCCGACGCCGCTGGCGCCACCAGCGGGGCGCGGCTCGGTCCGGTCACCGCCGGCGGCGCCGCCGCCAAGGCCGGCCTCAAGGCGGGCGACCTGGTGAACGCGATCGGGAACCGGCCGGTGGAGAGCGCCGACGCCCTGGTCGCCGCCGTACGGTCGCACCGACCCGGTGACGCGGTATCGATCCGGTACACGCGGGGCGGCGCCACCCGGACCACCACCGCGACGCTGGGGACGGCTCCGTACTGAGCCGAAGATCGGGGCTCAGAGACCGAGGTCGCGGCAGACCGCTCGAACGGTCTCCGCGTTCGCCCGGAGCCCGGCCCGGCGCCGATGACCGAGACCTTACCGGTGGGCTTCATGGCGGCGTTTCTACACCGCCGGGGCCGACTCGCCTCGACGGGCGGGGCTCGGGGGGTGACAATGGCGCGGTGCCGGAGCTACCCGAGGTCGAGGCGCTGGTCGATTTCCTCGGCTCGACTGCGGTCGGGCGGGTGGTAACCCGGGTCGACGTGGCGGCGATCAACGCGCTGAAGACGTTCGACCCGCCGGTCACCGCACTCGCCGGGCTGACCCTCACCGGAGTCCGGCGGCACGGTAAGTTCCTCGATCTCGACGTGGACGGGCTGCACGTGGTGGTACATCTGGCTCGGGCGGGCTGGCTGCACTGGCGGGCCGCCCTCCAGCCGGTGCCACCGCGGCCGGGCAAGGGGCCGCTCGCGGTCCGGGTGCACCTCGATGACGGTTCCGGCTTCGACCTGACTGAGGCCGGTACGCAGAAGAAGCTCGCGGTGTACGTGGTCCGGGACCCCAGGGTGGTGCCCGGAGTGGCCCGGCTGGGGATGGACCCGTTCGATCCGGCGTTCACCGTGGACGCGTTGGCCGGAATGCTCGTCAGTGCCGGGCGCGCGCAGATCAAGGGTGTGCTCACCGACCAGAGCGTGCTGGCCGGGGTGGGCAACGCGTACTCCGACGAGGTGCTGCACGCCGCCCGGCTCTCGCCCTTCAAGCCGGCGTCGTCGCTGACGCCGGAGGAGGTGGCCCGACTATACGGGGCGCTGGTCGGCACGCTCGGGGACGCGGTGCAACGCGCCCGCGGGCTGGCCGCCGGAGACCTCAAGGCGGAGAAGAAGGTGGGTCTTCGGGTACACGGCCGCGCCGGTCAGGCCTGCCCGGTGTGCGGCGACAATATCCGCGAGGTGTCCTTCGCCGACAAGTCGCTGCAGTACTGCGCGACCTGCCAGACCGGCGGCAAACCCCTCGCCGACCGCCGGCTCTCCCGGTTGCTGAAGTAGCCAGCCGGCTCGATGATCGGGCACCTCACGCCAGGCGTCGGGTCGGGGTCCGACGTACCGAGGCCTGAGCTGAGGTCCGCGATCGCCTCCGCGGCTTACGCCGGCATCGCGAGGAACGGCGAGCTGTACTCCGGAGCCCCGGCCAGCACGTCGGCCGCCGCCTCCCGGCTCATCGTCGCGGCCGTACTCTCCGCTTCGAGCAGCATGCCAAGCAGCCGGACCTCCCCGGCGGTGGGGATGCCGGTGATCTCCTCGTGGGAGAGCACCCAGGCCACCGCGGCCGAGATCCGCTGCTGATCGTCGAACGGCTCATACCAGGTCGCGTAACGCTGGTCGGCGCCGCGAGGCCAGTTGCGCCGGGAGACCGCCTTGATGGTCATCAGCCCGGCGTCCTGCCGCTGCACCTCGGCGACCAGCGCCTCGTAGTCGGCCCGGTACGCGGGATCCTGGGCGAGTACCCAGTTCCACGGCGTGAGCACGGTGTCGAAGGGGAACCGGCGGAGCGCCTCCAGGTGGGTGGCCGGCGCCTCATGCCCGTGTCCGGTGATCCCGATCGCGCCGATCAGGCCCTCGTCGCGGCCCCGGACGGCGGCGGCCAGCGCACCGTCCTCGGCGGTGGCTCGGTCGAGCTCTGCGCTGTCGCCGATGGCGTGCAACTGGAGCAGATCGAGCCGGTCGGTCTGCAGCCGCTGCAGGGAGGCGTTGATCTGCCGCCAGGCGTCGTCCCTCCCGCGCAGTTGGGTCTTGGACGACAGGAAGATCCGCTCGCGGATCCGCGGGATCCATGGGCCGAGCCGCAACTCCGCCTCGCCGTAGTTGGCGGCCACGTCGAAGTGGTTGATCCCGCCGCCGAGCGCCTCTTCGATGGAGGCGTCGGCCACGTCCTGGCTCACCGCGCCCAGCGCCGCCGCGCCGTAGATCAGTACCGAACTCTGATGCCCGAGCCGCCCGAGCCGCCGTGTCTGCATGCTTGCCCCTCTACCCGCTTTGCCGCCGCTCACGTGCGTAGGCGGTCAGCCGGGCGACGCCCTCGGCGAGTACCTCCGGTCGCTTGCAGAAGGCGAACCGAACGTACGGCCGGCCGGCCGCCTTGTCGTCGTAGAAGGCGGCGGTCGGGATCGCCGCGACGCCTGCCGCGTGCGGCAGCGCCCGGGCAAAGGCGGTGCCGTCATCGACGCCGACCGAGCGCACGTCGGTCTGGATGAAGTACGTCCCCGCCGGTCGGTGCACGGTGAGCCCCAGGGTCTGCAGCCCCTCGGCGAGTAGGTCCCGGCGCTCCTGGTGCGAGGCGCGGGAGCCCTCCACCCAGTCCAGCTCGTGTTCCAGCGCGTACGCCACCGCGGCCTGGAACGGCCCGCTCGCGGTGAAGGTGAGGAACTGCTTCACGGTGGTCACCGCGCGGACCAGTTCCGGCGGGGCGCAGACCCAGCCGATCTTCCAGCCGGTGGCGGAGAACGTTTTTCCGGCCGAGCTGATCGACACCGTCCGCTCCCGCATGCCGTCCAGGGCGGCGAGCGGGAGATGTTCGGTGCCGTCGTAGGTGAGGTGCTCGTACACCTCGTCAGTGATGGCGACGAGATCGTGGTTTCGGCAGACTGCCGCCACTTCGGCGAGTTCGCTGGGGGTGAGGACCGTACCGGTGGGGTTATGTGGGCTATTCAGCAGGAGCAGCTTGGTCCGCGGGGTGACCGCCGCCCGCAGCTCGGCCGGGTCGAAGGTGAACCGGCCACCGGGCCCGTCCGGTCGCATCGTCACGGCCCGTCGCACCCCGCCGGCCAGCGCGATCGCCGCACCGTAGGAGTCGTAGTACGGCTCGAAGACGATGACCTCGTCGCCCGGCTCGCACAGTGCCAGCACCGCCG
>JBDUDX010000074.1:0-45401 GCA_040002735.1 Frankiaceae bacterium
CAGAGCCCAACCGCCACGATCGCGGCCCCCCGAGCAGCGGTCGACGGGCGCGATCGAACCGGATGGGTCGCAAACAACGGCATGAGGGCGTGGCTCCATCTCCTCGCCCGCCTACCGGGTTAGCTGACGGGTGCGGGCCGGAGTGGTGGCCCTACCGCGCGGAAGACCTGCTATGAGGTCGCGCCGCGCCGATTAACCCCAAGGGACGCGTGGGTCCCCGGTTCCCCAGGCCGCGAGGCGGCGCGGGAATTCGGCGGTACCCTCTGTTGCGGCGGCTACCGCGAGACACCAGAGAACACCGCAGATGTTACTGCACCCTCCGAGGTTTAGCACGCGGGGTGCCTCTACGGTGCAACCGTGGGACCGTCCCGAGGCGAGCGCGGCAGCTTCTCCGGCGGCTCATCCCCGCCGAGGAAATTCGCCGACGACGACGACCGTCGCCTGCTGGCGCGTCACGTCGGCGGGGAGCCGGACGCCTTTGGAGAACTGTTCCGACGGCACGGAGATCGCCTCTGGGCGGTGGCGGTACGCACCTTGGGGAACCCCGACGACGCCGCCGACGCCCTCCAGGAAGCCATGATCTCGGCTTTCCGCCGCGCCGGCAGCTACCGCGGCGACGCGGCCGTCACCACGTGGCTCCATCGGATCGTGGTGAACGCCTGCCTGGACCTGATCCGGCGTCGAAGCGTGCGAGAAGTCTCCCCACTGCGCCCGGACAGCGCCGATCCGGCGGGGCTGCCGGACCCGACCGAGGCCCAGCAGACCCGCTTCGACATCACTGCCGCGCTGTCGACGCTTCCGCCCGAGCAGCGGGTGGCCGTTGTCCTGGTGGACATCGAGGGCTACCCGGTGGCGGACGTGGCGGGCATGCTGGGGATTCCTAGCGGCACAGTGAAGAGCCGGTGCGCTCGGGGCCGCGCTCGACTGGCCGGCGAACTAGCCGCGTACCGGAACCAAACGGGCCCGGCGGCCGTCTCATCCACGCCGACCCCCCAGGACCCCAGAGAGGAGCCCGAACGGTGAGCGAGGACGCGGGCGAGGCCGGTACGCGGCACCCCGCACCGGAGCGCATCGCGTTGCTCCTCGATAGTCCGGAATCGGCCGAGGAGGGGGACGGGACCGACCGGTGGGTGGCCGAACATGCCGCCGGTTGCTTGCAGTGCCAACAGACCCTCGCCGATATCCGGGAGGTACGCGCTGCTCTCGCCGCCGTGCCACCGGTCCCCTTGCCGGCCTCGGTGGCGACCCGGGTAGAGCGAGCGCTGGCCCTCAAGGCAGGCCACGAGGCGGACCCGGAGGCGGACGACTTCCCCGACCGGGGAACGCCCCGGCGGTCGCGCCGGCCGGGCTCCTGGTGGCTCGCCGCTGCAGCCTCTGCTGCGTTGTTGATCGGCGGCGCTGTGGTCGTGCGCGGAATTGCCGACGGGCCGAGCAGTTCCCACGACAGCGCGAAGAGCAGCGCCGGGTCGGCGAACACCCGCAGCGAGGCGGGCGGCTCCCCGGAGGTGGCGAATAGCCAGCCGCCGGCCCCCGCAGGCCTCGGACGCGATGCGGCCAAGGTGCCGGCCCAGGTACGGGCACTGCTGGCGGCGCAGCCGTCCCCACCGCGCATCCGTACGCCTGACGTGGCGCACTGCCTGGCCGTCCTCGGAGTGCCGCCGGACCGGCTGGCAGTAAGCGCACCGAGCACACTGGGCGGCGCACCGGTGACGATTCTGGTGCTGACCGCGGGGATCCACCAGGTCGACGTCCGGGTGGTCCGACCCGGCTGCGTCCGAGGCACCGCTGACATCCTTTACCGGCGGAACAATCTGCCTGTGTCCTGATTCGCCACCGCAGGTGGGTCCTGGCGCGGCCGCACCTCGGGAATGAGCATTCCGTATCCTCCGTTTCCACACCGGGACGCCCCCCGCCACGGGCGGGTCCCTTCACGAGAAAGGCGAGGCTATGCAGGCCGACGGCGACACCCCGACCCGAGAGATGATCATTATCGGCTCGGGGCCGGCCGGGTACACCGCCGCGCTCTACGCGGCTCGCGCCAACCTGCATCCGCTCGTGATCGAAGGCGCCGCCTCGGGTGGCGCGCTGATGACTACCACCGAGGTGGAGAACTTCCCGGGCTGGCCGGACGGCATCCTCGGCCCCGACCTGATGGACAACATCCGCAAGCAAGCCGAGAAGTTCGGCGCCGAATTCATCACCGATGACGCCACGGCCGTGGACTTCAGCGGTCCGGTGCACACCGTCACGGTCGCCGGGACGGCGTACCCCACCCGGGCTGCGATCGTGGCGACCGGCTCACGCTGGCGTTCCCTCAACATTCCCGGTGAGCAGCGACTCCTCGGCCACGGCGTGTCCTCCTGCGCCACCTGCGACGGCTTCTTCTTCCGCGGCGCGGACATTGCTGTGGTGGGTGGCGGTGATTCCGCGATGGAGGAGGCAACCTTCCTCACCCGCTTCGCCAACTCGGTCACCATCGTGCACCGCCGGGGCACCTTCCGGGCCAGCAAGATCATGGTTGAGCGTGCGCTGGCCAACGACAAGATCCGGGTCCGCTGGGACACCGCGGTCGAAGAGGTGCTCGGCGAGGAAGCGGTATCGGGACTGCGACTACGGAACCTGCGCACCGCTGAGGAATCTGAACTGGACGTGACCGGGCTGTTCATCGCCATCGGTCACGACCCGAGTTCGGAGTTGTTTACCGGTCAGCTGGACACCGACGACGCCGGCTACCTGCTGGTCGACGCGCCGTCCACCCGAACCAACATTCCCGGTGTGTTCGCATGCGGAGATGTCGTGGACCATACGTATCGTCAAGCCATCACCGCGGCGGGGACCGGATGCGCGGCGGCGCTCGACGCCGAGCGCTGGCTCACAGCCCACGGGGAATCTCAATAGCTGAGACTTCGTTGACCGAAGCAGCGCTGATCGCGCACGCGCGTCAGTCGTAACAGAACGTGCCGTACCGGAGTACTGGAAGGGACGAACACCGTGGGTGCCGCCAAGACCGTGACCGACGCAACTTTTGCCACCGATGTGCTGGGAAGTGACAAGCCGGTGCTCGTCGACTTCTGGGCCGAGTGGTGCGGACCGTGCAAGATGGTCGCGCCGGTGCTCGAGGAGATCGCCTCCGAGCACGCCGAGAAGATCACTGTTGCCAAGGTGAACATCGACGAGAACCCGCAGATCGCCCGGCAGTACCAGATCATGTCCATTCCCACGATGTCCGTCTTTTCCGACGGGAAAGTGGTCAAGAGCATCGTCGGTGCCAAGCCGAAGGCCGCCCTGCTGCGGGACCTCGCCGGCTATCTGTAACCGCTCTGCTACGGCGTGCCGGTCGCCTAGGCTGCCCGTAACGCCCTAGGCTGGCAGCAGCCTCGTGGTGGGACCCCCGCGTCCCAGCCGCATCCTGGCGCCCAAGCGAGCATTTCGGACGGGACGGTGGTATGCAGCTCTACCGTCGAGGTCACAACGGTCCAGCAGTAGCTGAGATCCGCTCGCGGCTCGCTCTCCTCGGGCATCTCGAATCGGCGGAGCGAGGTGCCCCGCAGGCCGACTACGACGGTCAGTGCGAGCAGGCCGTGCGGGCCTTCCAACAGGAACGCGGCTTGTCCGCTGACGGCATCGTCGGTCCGGAGACCTACCGGTCCCTGGACGAAGCGCGCTGGCGACTCGGTGACCGGGTGCTGTTCCACGCGGTAAACCATCCGTTCGCTGGTGACGACGTCGCGGATCTGCAGCAGCGGCTCATCGATATGGGATTCGATCCGGGGCGCTGCGACGGAGTCCTCGGAGCCAATACCAACCGGGCGGTGAAGGAGTTCCAGCGCAACGTCGGCATCGCGGCCGACGGGCTCTGCGGACCGGCCACGTTGCGCGCTTTGACCCGCCTGCAGCGCACGGTACGGGGGGGCCACCCGCAGTGGATGCGGGAATCGGAGCAGCTGCACCGAGCCGGGCCCTCGCTCGCCGGCAAACTTGTCGTACTCGACCCGGGGCATGGGGGTGCGGACCGGGGAGCCACCGGCCACGGTTTGTTGGAGGCCACGCTGGTCGAGGACGTGGCCCGCCGGCTGGAGGGGCGCCTCGCCGCGACCGGTGTCGCGGTGTACCTGACCCGGGGTTCGGACAACTGCCCGTCCCATGAGCAGCGGGCCAGCTTCGCCAACGAGGTGCATGCCGACCTGCTGATCTCCCTCCATGTCGATCGGTGTTCCTCACCTCACGCCCGCGGAGTAGCCACCTACTACTACGGCTGGATGGAGCAGGGCCGCGGCGGGAGCGGCTCCGCCGTGGGTGAGCGACTCGCCACGCTGATGCAGAGCGAACTCGTGGCCCGGACCGGTCTCACCGACTGCCGTACGCATCCCAAGACGTGGGAGCTGCTCCGGCGCACCCGGATGCCAGCGGTACGGGTGGAGCTCGGGTACGTCACCTCCCCCCTGGACACGGTGCGCCTGGCGGATCCGTCCTTTCGGGACACCGCTGCGGAGGCGATCCTGGTCGCGATTCAGCGGCTTTACCTGCCACCGGAACACGATGCGCCCACCGGTGAGCTGCGGCTACCGGCCTTCGCCGAACACGCCCGTTAGACCGGGCGCAGCGCGCCCTCCGGCGACATCGACCCCAGCAGTCGTTCCAGCGCGACCTCGACGTCTTCCCGCCACGACAGGGCCGATTTCATCTCCAAGCGGAGCCGCGGATACCGCGGGTGCGGGCGGATGGTCTTGAACCCCACCGCCAGCAGGTGTTCGGCGGGCAGCAGGCAGGCCGGGCCGGTCCACTGCAGATCGCCGAATGCTTCCACCGCGCGAACACCCCGCCGGGTCAACTCCTTGACGATGCCCTGCACCAGCATGCGACCTAACCCGCCGCCGGCGAACTCGGGAATCACGTGCGCCGTGAGCAACAGCACCGCGTCCGCGCTCACCGGGCTGGTGGGGAAGGCGACGGATCGAGGGACGTAGGACGGTGGCGCAAACAGCGCGAAGCCGGCGGGCATGCCGTCGACGTAGAGAATCTTCCCGCAACTGCCCCACTCCAGCAGGGTGGCGGAGACCCACGCCTCCTTTTCCAGGTCGGCATCGGCGGCTTCGATGGCGCGGGCTCCGGCCAGCGGGTCCAGCTCCCAGAACACACATTGCCGGCATCGCCGCGGCAAATCGTCCAGATTGTCCAACGTGATGTTGGCCAGTCGACGCGACACGGACTACCTCACCTGGACGGATGGAGCAATCATCGTAACGTTTTCATGCGGCTGCCGACCGCTTGTGCTGCCGACCGAAGCGGCTGCCACAGGACTGTCCACCTAGGCTGAACCGCATGCAGCTTCGCCAATCCGACAAGCTCAATCACGTCGCGTACGACGTTCGTGGACCAGTACTCGACCACGCCATGCGGTTGGAGGCCGAAGGCCACCGGATACTTCGCCTCAATATCGGCAATCCGGCTCCGTTCGGATTCGAAGCGCCCGACGACATCCTCGGCGACATGATTCGCAACCTGCCGACGGCGCAGGGCTACAGCGACTCTAAGGGGATCCTCTCTGCCCGCCGTGCAGTCGTGCAGTACCACAAGCAGAAGGGGATCGACGGTCTCGGCGTCGAAGACGTGTGGCTCGGAAACGGCGTCTCCGAGCTGATCAACATGGCATTACAGGCTTTGCTCAACGTGGGAGACGAAGTACTCATCCCCTCTCCCGATTACCCGCTCTGGACGGCGGTGGCGACGCTGTGCGGTGGCCGGGCCATACATTACGCCTGCGACGAGGGGACCGGCTGGCTTCCCGATCTGGACGATCTGGCAGCCCGGATCACCAGCCGCACTAAGGCCATTGTGGTGATCAATCCGAACAATCCGACCGGAGCGGTATATCCGCGGAATGTCCTTGAGGGCATTGTTGAGATCGCCCGCCAGCACAGTTTGCTGCTGTTCTCCGACGAGATCTACGACAAGATCCTTTATGACGACGCGGAGCACGTCTCGACCGCGTCATTGGCACCGGACGTCCTGTGTGTCACGTTCAACGGTTTGTCCAAGGCCTACCGCGTCGCGGGATTCCGGGCCGGATGGGCGGTGATCTCCGGGCCCACCCAACATGCCCAAAGCTACATCGAAGGTCTCAACATCCTCGCCAATATGCGGCTGTGCGCCAACGTGCCGGCACAGCACGGCATCCAGGCCGCCCTCGGCGGTACCTCAGACATCCAACAACTGGTCCTGCCCACCGGACGGTTGCATGAGCAGCGGGCCCGGGCGTGGGATGCATTGAACGCGATTCCGGGAGTGACGTGCGTGAAGCCGGGAGGAGCGCTGTATCTGTTTCCCAAGCTCGATCCGGATCGCTACCCGATCGTGGACGACGAGCGTTTTGTGCTCGATCTTCTCCTCGCCGAACACCTGCTGGTGGTTCAGGGCAGTGGCTTCAATTACCCCCGTCCCGACCACTTTCGGATCGTGACCCTGCCGCACGCGGATGACTTGGAAGAGGCGATCAGCCGGATTGGCCGTTTTCTCGCGAGATATGAGCCGTAGCAGCGGTATCGCCCGGCTCTCCTCCGCGGAGCGTGGCCCGTAGCTCCGGTGCCACGTCGGGTGCCATGACGGCGAGGATCCGATCCAGGTCCGCCACCGATCCGAACTCCACCACCAGCCGCCCCCGGGTGCGACCGGCGGTCACCCGCACCCGGGTCTCCCAGCGATCGGTGAGTGCTTCGGCCAGCTCCGTCAATTCACGCGGGGCTGCCCGACCCCGCCGCTCCCGCCGGCTTGGTGTGTCGTCCGAGCCGACCGCGACGATTTCCTCCAACGCCCGCACCGAGAGCCCCTCGGCGCTCACTCGGGCGGCGAGCCGCTCCTGAGCGTCGCCGTCCGGGACTCCCAGAATGGCCCGGGCGTGACCCGCGGAGAGCACACCGGCCGCCAGTCGACGCTGCACCGCGGGCGGCAAGTGCAACAGCCGAATCGTGTTCGAGACGTGCGCCCGCGAGCGGCCTAATCGGCCAGCGAGCTGCTCGTGGGTAGCACCGAAGTCGGCGAGCAACTGCGCGTACGCCGCCGCCTCGTCCAGGGGGTTCAGGTCGGCGCGATGCAGGTTCTCGAGCAGGGCGTCCCGAAGCAGCGCGTCCGGTGGGGTATCCCGGACCAGTACGGGAACCGTCGTGAGGCCGGCGGCATCGGCGGCGCGCCAGCGGCGCTCGCCCATGACGATCTCGTACTGGTCCACGTCGACTTGACGCACCACGATCGGTTGCAGCAGCCCGACCTGCGTGATGGACGCAGCCAGCTCAGCCAACGCGTCTTCGTCGAAGACGGTACGCGGCTGTCGAGGATTTGCCCGCAACGCCGACAGCGGCACTTCCCGGTACTGAACGCCCTCCACGGCGGCAAGGGCTCCGCCATCCTCGCGGAGCTCCGGCGCGGCGGTCGGTCGTGCGCTCGATACCTCCGACGGCGGATCCGGGTCTTCGCCCAGGGAGATCGGCCGGGGAGCGAGTAACGCGCCGAGACCGCGCCCCAGCCGGGACGGGTGGTCAGCCATGCGCGGCCTCCAAGGCAGTACGGGCGGTCAGTTCGGCACCGGCTTCGGTGTACGCCTGCGCCCCGCGCGAGCCGGGGTCATAGGTGAGGATGGATTGCCCGAAACCTGGAGCCTCGGAGATTCGGACGCTGCGCGGAATGATGGTGGGCAATACCCGGTCGCCGAAGTGGCTGCGTACATCGTCGGCGACCGCATCCGCCAATCTCGTCCTCGCGTCGTGCATGGTGAGCAACAGGGTCGAAATCTCCAGGCTGGGATTGAGATCCGCACGCACCAGCTCGATGGTCTGCACCAGTTGGCTCAGGCCCTCCAGCGCGTAGTACTCGCACTGGACCGGAATCAGCACTTCCCGAGCCGCGAC
Organism: Frankiaceae bacterium; assembly: GCA_040002735.1. Taxonomy (GTDB): domain Bacteria; phylum Actinomycetota; class Actinomycetes; order JADGOV01; family JADGOV01; genus JADGOV01. Next base: position 7,902 of record JBDUDX010000074.1, read on the forward strand.
CAGCGCGTTCACGGTAAGCAGCCCGAGGGACGGTGGGCAGTCGATGAATACGTAATCCACGTCCGTCGTGGTGAGGAAGGCGGTCAGCGCTTTGCGAAGCCGGATTTCGCGAGCCACCACAGAGACCAGTTCGATCTCCGCGCCCGCTAGGTCGATGGTGGCCGGAGCGCAGAGCAAGCCGGGCAGATCCGGCGCCGGTACGACGACCTCGGTCAACGGAACATTCTTGACGATCACGTCGTACATCGAGCGAATACCGGCCTGATGGGCCACCGCCAGTGCGGTGGAGGCATTGCCCTGAGGATCGAGGTCGATCACCAAGACGCGCAGTCCGTGCAGCGCCAGTGCGGCGGCGAGGTTGACCGCAGTGGTGGTCTTCCCCACGCCCCCCTTCTGGTTTGCGATGGTCATCAACCGCGGGCTGGGCGGGGTGGGCCACGTACTGGCGCGCGCAGTGGAGCGCGCAGTGGGAGGCGGCGCAGGCTCGGTTTCACGTGAAACGGTCTCCACGGGTGCCGTCAATGCCGGCTGGACCGGCGCTGTTTCACGTGAAACAGCGGCATCACCCGGTACGCCGGGTGTCGGCCACCCCAATCCGGCAGAACCGTCTGAGGTGGGAAGGGGGAAACCAGAAGTCGGAGCCCGCCAGCTCCCGGGCCACCCCAGGCCGGCAGCGTCCCACACAATGTCTCCCCGCTTCGGCTGACAACCGGAAAATCGCCGCGGAACCGCAGCGCGCCTATCGCGCTTTGCGCCGGAATCGCACCACTGTAACGAGCGGGGTGCACTGCGCGGTGGATCGACGCACCACATCCGGGGGCATTCTCAGATCGCCGGGGAGGGCTCTGCACCGGGCCAGCTCCTCCTCGGCGCGACGGCCCTTGATCGCCAGGAACTGGCCGCCGGGCCGTACCAGGGGCCACACCACGGGCAGCAGCCGCTGCAGCGGTGCGACCGCTCGCGCGGTCACCACATCCGCGCATTCCGGCGGCAGTTGTTCGGCTCGTACGGCACGCACCGCCACATCCGGCAACTGCAGCTGCTCACAGCAGAGCTGGAGGAAACGGATCCGACGCTGCAGCGGCTCCACCAGGGTGATGTGCAGGTCTGGGCGTACGAGTCGCAGCGGGATACCGGGCAACCCGGCGCCGGATCCGATGTCCAGGACCTCGACGGCTGTGGGGACCAGCGGTGCCAGCGCCGCGGAATTGATGAGATGACGGCTCCAGAGCCGATCCACTTCGCGCGGACCGAGGAGCCCCCAGGCGACTCCCTGCTCCGCCAGCAGAGCCGCGTAGGCGCCGGCCGCCGGCAGCGCTGCACCGAAGACCTCCCGGGCTGCTTCGTGCTCGTCGTCGTCGGCGAACTCCAGCGGCTCGACCACGCCCGCCACGGGTCGGAGGTTCGCGGTGTTCAGGCCGGCCGGACGACCACGAACCGGCCTGGTCCCTCGCCTTCGGACTCGCTCACCACGCCGTCCACCGCCGCTACCGCGTCGTGCACTACCTTGCGTTCGAAGGGCGTCATCGGCGATAGCGACTTCGCCTCGCCGGTGCGGCGAACCTCCTCAGCCGCCGCACTGCCGACCTTCTGCAGTTCGGCGCGGCGGGCGGCGCGGAAACCGCCGATGTCCAACATGAGCCGGCTGCGAATCCCGGTTTCCCGTTGCACGGCCAGCCGGGTGAGTTCCTGCAGCGCGTCCAGAGTCTCGCCGTGGCTGCCCACCAGCGAGGACAGTCCCTTGCCGACGATGTCCACGGTCGCTCGATCGCCCTCGATGTCCATGTCGAGGTCGCCATCGAGGTCGGCGATATCGAGCAGCGTCTCCAAGTAGTCCGCGGCGAGGTCCCCCTCGCGTTCGAACAGGCGGGCGCCGGTCAACGGCACCGACTCCTCATCCGAGCCGCCCGCACGCTCGGGGTCGGAAACCGGATCGCCCTCGACGGCCAGCACGTCGGGTGCTCCTTCGGCATCCTCACCGGTCAGCGTCGACTCAGCAGTGGGCATATCGCTCATGGTTCCTCCGTACGAGGTGCTTGCCTCGCTGGCCCGAGTCGTGCCGCGACCAGGGCGGCGTTGGGCAGCGGTCAGTGGTTGTGGTTCGTGAAGCTCAATGTCGGCCGCCTCGACGGCTGCCCTTTCGGCGGTTGGTGCTGTTGGGTGGGCGGCGGGCCGCGCCGTTGCCGCCTCGCGCGCTCCCGGAGCCGGTCGGATTCTTCGGTACGCGGGTCGACCCGGCGGACTTCGGGCCGGTCGAACTTCCCGGCGCGGGCGGGGTCGATGCCGACTCCGGTGAGACAGCGGTCCCGGGCTCCACGGACTGTCCGCCGCGAAGGGCGGCGAGGCCGCTCCAGCGACGCTTCTTGGGGGCCGCAACGATGGCCGGGCTCGCACCGTTGCCGGACACCGGGCCGTACGCCCCCATCTTGGCAATGACGAAGTGCTGCTGCGCCATAGACCACAGGTTGGTCGTCAGCCAGTACAGCAGCACACCGATCGGAAAGTTGAAGCCGGCGAAAAGGAAGCTGAAGGGCAGTACGTACAGCAGCACCTTCTGCTGGCTGTTGATCGTCGTCCCGCCACTCGCTGCCGTTCGGGACATGAGCTGGTACTGCGTCCAGAACGTGGACGCCCCCATGAGCACGACCATCACCGCAGCAACGACTTTCACGGTGCCCGGACTCGCCGACAACGAATGCAACAGGCTGTTGGACGACTTGAAGCTGGCGGCGATCGGTGCGCCGACAATCTTGGCGTGAGCGGCGCTCTCCACCAGTGACGTGGACAAGCCGGAGACACCACGGTAATGACCCGAGCTGTCCGGCCGAATCCGGCTGAGCACATGAAACAGCGCGAAGAAGACCGGCATCTGCAGGAGCAGCGGTAAGCACCCGGCGAGGGGATTCGCGCCGTGTGTCTTGTACAGCTTCATCATTTCGACGTTGAGGGTCTCTCGATCCCCCTTGTACTTAACCTGCAGTTCCTTCAGCTTCGGCTGAAGTAACTGCATCGCGCGCTGAGTCTTGATCTGCTTGACGAATAGCGGAAACAGCAGCAGCCGCATGAGCATGGTGAGGAAAACAATGGACAGACCCCATGACCACCCGCTGCCCTTGCCGAAGATCGGCGCCAGGCCGGAGTGGATCACCATAATGATCCGCGCGATGAGTTCGTAGATCGGATTGAGCAAGGTCACGATGGTGCTCCCGTTGAGGCGGTAGAGGCATTCTCTCCCCCGGTGCGCCGCCCGACGACGACCGGCACCGGGTCGAAGCCGCCGTCGGCGAACGGCTGACACCGGACTATGCGGCGCACCGCCAACCAGCTACCGCTCCACAGCCCATGGAACGTGAGGGCCTGCACGGCGTACGCGCTGCAGGACGGATGAAAGCGACATCGGGGGAGGAGAAAAGGGCTGACCCACCGTTGGTAGGCCTTGATCACCGCAACAATTAGCGGGACGACAGCACCCGCGACAGCCGTTCCTGGCGCACTCACCGGCCGGCTCGGGCGACCAGGGCGTCGAGTTCGTGCCCGAGATCCGCGTAACGGAGCCGCTCCGCACCTGGCAGCGCACGGATGACGGTGCGACTCCCCGGCGGCAGGCTTGCTCGACGATCCGCGACAAGATGCTGGAGGCGGCGGCGCAATCGGTTACGCACAACGGCACCCCCGACCCGGCGTCCCACCACAAATCCGACTCTCGCCGGCGCCGGTGAGGAGTTCTCGCCCTTGAGGATCGAGACGACCAGCGTCGTCCGCCCCGCACGCCGACCCCGCTTCAGCGTCTCCGCGAAGTCCGGCGAGCGACGTAGTCGGGCCTTCGCCGGGAGCATGGAAGGGCCCGGTCAGGCGGAGAGCTCGGAGCGCCCTTTGCGGCGGCGGGCAGCAAGGATGGCCCGACCTGCTCGGGTACGCATCCGGAGCCGGAAACCGTGGGTCTTTGCTCGTCGCCGGTTATTCGGCTGAAAGGTGCGCTTGCTCACTGCGAGTTCTCCACCAGACGCGCTACATCAGGCCGACGCGCTGGCGCGTCGACAACGGGACGACATTCAATCAAAGGGTACGGCGAGGCTGGGCCGAGGTCAAACGGTCCGCGGGAGGCCGAGTTTGGCGAACAGCTTGAAGTCTGCCCCGAGGCGCTGTTAGCGTTCGCCATCACATCCGGTTCTTCCTCCGGCTCCTCCGCTGACCAGGGACGATTGCGATCGCTCCGACCGTGCGGCACGCCGCTCCGGCCTGGCTCGCCCGCACGCTCCGAGGGAACTTCGAGCGCGGGCGAGAAGCGTCGCTGTACGGCTGTGCACAGGTTGTGGATAGCGATGTGGACGTACGCCTCATCTCTGCCATCCTGGGAAATCGACACCGCCGTCCGCTCGTCGGGGGTGGTGTAGGAACGACTCGTTCGGCAATCACGATCCCCGCTCGCCCCCTCACCCGCACTTCCACTCGCCACCCACTCGCACCCGTTTCGCCGTCGCCATCAGCCCCGATGCTGGCATCGACCTGCCGACCGACGCCCCAGCGGTCCAGAGGAGTCTCGTAGGCATGGACACCGCGCTGGAACTCGCCGCAGTCTGGCGGGACACCCTCGCATCGATCGACGAGGCTGTGGTGCCCACCCGGCAGCGGGTATGGCTCGATCTGACCCGGCCGCTGGCCCTGGTGGATGACACCGTGTTGCTCGCCGCACCAAACGACCTCACCAAGGACATGTTGGACAGCCGGCTGCGGCCACTGCTCGGTCCGGCGCTCTCCTCCCGACTCGGACGAGAAGTGCGGGTTCTGGTCACCGTGGAGCCCGCGCTGTCCGACGACCCGGATTCCGGCGCGCACCTGACACACTCGACCGGGACCGAGGTCGCCATGCCTGACCCGCCGCCGCCGATGCCGGTGAGCCGCGAGCCGGCCCGGCGGCCGCAACCGGCCCGCCTGAATGAGAAGTATCGTTTCGAGACTTTTGTCACCGGCTCGAGCAATCGATTCGCGCACGCCGCAGCGGTCGCCGCGGCGGAAGCGCCGGCCAAGGCGTACAACCCGCTGTTCATCTACGGCGATTCCGGTCTGGGCAAGACGCATCTGCTTCATGCGATCGGGCACTACACCCAGTACCTGTTCGACGGATCCCAGATCCGGTACGTGAACTCCGAGGAGTTCACCAACGACTTCATCAACTCGATCCGCGACGACAAGGCGTCAGCCTTTCAGCGCCGATATCGAGACGTCGACGTGCTGCTGGTCGATGACATCCAATTTCTGGCGAACAAAGAACGCACTCAAGAAGAGTTCTTCCATACCTTCAATGCCTTGCACAACAACGGCAAGCAGCTGGTGATCAGCTCCGACCGGCCACCCAAACAGCTGTCGACGCTGGAGGACCGGTTACGGAACCGATTCGAGTGGGGGCTGATCACCGACATTCAGCCGCCCGAGTTGGAAACACGCATAGCTATCCTGCGCAAGAAGGCGGCAGCCGAACATCTTGACGTGCCGCCAGAAGTACTGGAATACATCGCTTCCAAGATTTCTCGCAACATTCGGGAGCTGGAAGGCGCGCTGATCCGGGTGACCGCCTTCGCCAGCATCAATCGCCAGCCGGTGGACCTGACGGCGACCGTCGTGGTGCTGAAAGACTTGGTCAGCGACACCGCCGAACCCGAGATCACCGCTGCCGACATCATGGGCGCCACCGCGTCGTACTTCCAGATCAGCCTGGAGGACCTCTGCGGTTCTTCCCGAAGCCGGGCGCTGGTCACTGCCCGACAGATCGCGATGTACCTCTGCCGAGAACTTACCGACATGTCCCTCCCTCGCATCGGGCAGACCTTCGGCGGGCGCGACCACACCACCGTCATGCACGCGGAGCGCAAGATCCGCGCGCTGATGGCCGAGCGCCGGGTGATCTTCGATCAGGTCGTCGCGTTGACGAATCTGATCAAGTCACAGGGACGGCGGTCGTGACTCGGTCACGCTGTGCACAGGATGGGGACAACGTTGTGGACGGTTCCCGTAGGCGCGCTGCGCGATGTGGGTGACCGACCGCGATGCGGCGCTCAACCACAGTGACCGGCGGTTGTGCACTGGGCGCCACACACCCGGTGTGGACCCGGAAAGGCTCGCTGACCTGCGACGGAGGCGGTTATCCACCGTGTCCACCACCCCTACTACTACGACGTACTTGTCACTATCCAGGCGACTAAATCCAGAGCAGTAGCCCAACCTCCGACTCAGCAGAAACGGCGGATGACATGAGGTTTCGCGTCGAGCGGGATGCGTTGGCCGACGCGGTGGCCTGGAGCGCCCGGTCCCTACCGAGCCGCCCCGCGTTGCCGCTGCTCGCCGGGTTGGTGCTCGAGGTGCTGGACGGGACTCTGACGGTCGCCGGCTTCGATTACGAGATCTCCACCCAAGCCACCCTGGACGCCAGCGCGGACACTGACGGCCGGGCGCTGGTCTCCGGACGGCTGTTGGCGGAGATCACCAGGAGCCTGCCGGCGTCGCCCGTCGAGGTGGCGACGGAGGGCGCCCGGGTGATGCTGCGGTGTGGCTCAGCGCGTTTCGCCCTGCCGACCATGGCGGTGAGCGACTACCCGGAGCTGCCGTCGATGCCCTCGCTGGCCGGCTCGGTGGGCAGTGACGCCTTCGCGGCCGCCGTCTCTTCGGTGGCGGTAGCTGCCGGTCGGGACGAAACCCTTCCGGTCCTCACCGGGGTCAAGTTGTCCATCAACGGAGCTGAGCTGACCCTGGCGGCGACGGACCGGTACCGGCTGGCGGTCCGCACCTTGCCGTGGCAGCCGGTCTCCGACCTAGGTTCGGCCAATGCCCTGGTGCCGGCCCGGACGCTTGCCGAGAGTGCGAAGTCGCTCACCGGCGGTGCCGAGGTGAATATCTCTTTCGAAGTGGGCACCGCCGGCGCCGGATTGATCGGTTTCGAAGGCGGTCGTCGCCGGACCACGACACGTCTTCTCGACGGCGACTTTCCGAAGTACCAGTCGCTGATGCCGACCGAGACGGCCGCCACCGCCCGGCTGTCCTCCGCCGCGTTGGTCGAGTCGGTCCGCCGGGTGGCGTTGGTCGCTGCGCGGACCGCCCCGGTCCGGCTGAGCTTCGCCGACGCGGAGCTGCGACTGGAGGCCGGCGGCAGCGACGAGGCGCAGGCCTCGGAGACGCTCGAAGTGGCGTACGAGGGGGAGCCGATGACGATTGCGTTCAACCCGGGTTTCCTCCTCGACGCCTTGGGGGCGTTGGACTCCGACGACGTCGCCATGTCGTTCACCACCCCCACCAAGCCGGCAGTGCTCACCGGCAAGGATCCTCAGGTCTACCGGCACCTGCTGATGCCGGTGCGCCTCGCCGGGTGACGGTCTTCCCGATCGACCCGCGGAGCGGGTACCGTCCGCCTGCAACAGCCCGCGCGAGCATGGAGGCACCGCATGCAACTCGGCATCATCGGCTTGGGCAAGATGGGCGCCAACATGGCGGAGCGGTTGCGCCGCGGCGGTCATGAGATCATCGGGTTCGACCGCAACCCCGACCACGCCGACGTGGGTTCGCTCGAGGAGTTGATCGGTCGCCTGCAGGCGCCGCGGCACGTCTGGATCATGGTCCCGGCGGGCGACGCGACGTATCAGACCGTTGACGCCTTGGCCGCGCTGCTCGACGCCGGTGACGTGATCGTGGACGGCGGAAACTCCCGCTACCTCGACGATCAGCGGCACGCTGTGGACCTGCAGGACAAGGGCATCGGCTTCGTCGACGCCGGAGTCTCCGGCGGTATCTGGGGGCTTACCGAAGGCTATGCGCTGATGGTCGGCGGCTCCGAGGAACACATCGCCCAGCTCCGGCCGATCTTCGATACCCTCAAACCGGAGGGGGAGTTCGGCTTCGTCCACGCTGGGGGAGTGGGTGCCGGCCACTTCGCGAAGATGGTTCACAACGGCATCGAGTACGGCATGATGCAGGCGTACGCGGAGGGGTACGAGCTGCTCACGGCTACCAAAACGGTCACGAACGTTCCGGCTGTCTTCGCCTCCTGGAAGCGCGGCACGGTGATCCGGTCCTGGCTGCTGGACCTGTTGGTCCGCGCGCTCGAGCACGACCCGGTGCTCGCGGAGTTGCGCGGCTACGCCGAAGACTCCGGCGAGGGCCGCTGGACGGTGGAGGCAGCGGTCGACCACGCAGTTCCGATGCCGGTGATCACTGCTGCGTTGTTCGCCCGGTTCGCTTCCCGGCAGGACGCCTCGCCGGCGATGAAGGTTGTCGCGGCGCTGCGTAACCAGTTCGGCGGCCACGCCATCACCGCGGCCGCCGGTGAGGTGGAGAAGGGCGCCGACGCGCCGGGCGCGGACGTCGAACCCCCGGTCGGCTAGCTCGGGTGTACCTACGCGCGCTGTCGCTGGCCGACTTCCGGTCCTACACCGCACTGGACCTCTCCCTGGACCCCGGCGTGGTCGTGCTGCACGGCCCCAACGGGCAGGGCAAGACCAACTTGATCGAGGCGATCGGCTACCTCGCCCATCAGGACAGCCACCGGGCCGGCACCACCGCGCCGCTGGTCCGGGCCGGCGCGGAACGGGCGGTGTTACGGACCGCGGTGGTCCGTGACGGGCGGGAAGCGCTGATCGAGTTGGAGTTGACCCCCGGCCGGGCGTCTCGGGCGCGGATCAACCGGTCCCCGGTACCCCGGGCCCGGGAGGCACTCGGGCTGCTGCGGAGCGTGCTCTTCGCGCCGGAGGACCTGGCGCTGGTCAAGGGCGACCCCGCGGAGCGACGTCGGTACCTTGATGATCTTCTGGTGGCCCGCGCGCCGCGGTACGCCGGGGTACGGGCGGACTACGACCGGGTGGTCAAACAGCGCGCCACGTTGCTGAAGTCCGCCGGCACCGCCGGGCGGATGGCGCGCCGCGGCGGTGATCTGGGCACTCTCGACGTCTGGGACGGCCACCTCGCCCGGTACGGCTCGGAGTTGCTGGCCGCCCGGTTGGATCTGCTGGAGGCGTTGCGTCCGCTGGTGGACAAGGCGTACGCCGCCGTCGCCGGACCGGGAGCGGGTACCGAACTGGGGTACCGGTGCACTGCCCTACCCGATTCCGCCGCCGGAAGCAGTCGAGAGGAGTTGGCGGCCGGGTTGCTCGCCGAGATGGCCCGGCAACGTACTGCCGAGATCGAGCGCGGGGTATGCCTGGTGGGTCCGCACCGCGACGACCTGATCCTGTCACTCGGTGCCCTGCCGGCTCGGGGGTACGCCAGTCAGGGCGAGTCCTGGTCGCTGGCGTTGGCCCTGCGGTTGGCGTCCTACGATCTGCTGCGCAGCGACGGCGGCGAGCCGGTACTGCTGCTCGACGACGTGTTCGCCGAACTCGATGCCACCCGCCGATCCCGCCTGGCCGAGCTGGTGGGTGCCGCCGAGCAGGTCATCGTCACCGCGGCGGTGCTGAGCGATGTCCCCGAGATCGGACCGCGCACCACGTACGCGGTCGCGTCCGGGAGTGTCCACCTTGTCGCCTGACGTGCCAGGTGAGCTTCCGGCGCAGGCCGGTGCCTTCGACGAGTCCGGCACCAACGACCTGATGCGCCAAGCCATGGCCCGGGCGCGGGCGCAGGCTCGCCGCAGTGGCAGCCGGATCGCCCGCCCGGGACCGAGCCGGCCGGTACCGGCCGATCGAAGCGGCGCCTGGCCCGACGAGCGGGACCCGCAGCTGCTGTCCGCCGAACTGGACCGGCTGGTCGCGGCTCAAGGCTGGGAGGCGACCTTGCCGACGGCGACCGTGATGGGCGCCTGGGACGGACTGGTCGGCGCCGAGGTCGCTGCGCATTGCCGTCCCGAGCGACTGATCGACGGTGAGCTGGTACTGGTCGCGGAATCGACCGCATGGGCCACCCAGTTGCGCCTGCTCACCCGACCGTTGCTGAAGCGGTTGGCCGCCGAACTCGGCGAGGGCGTGGTCACCTCACTTCGGGTGCACGGCCCGACGGCACCGAGTTGGCGCCGCGGACCACGTCGGGTGACCGGACGCGGACCCCGGGACACCTACGGCTAGTCGGCTGCGGGTCGCGGGTATCGGCATGTGCATAACCGGCGTCGTGACGCTGTTTGGGCTGTTCGGAACGGTAGACTGAGCTCAAGCTGCCACGCCTGTTGACGTCTCGTCGGACCGTCCTGTCCCCAGCGTGCGGGCGGCGGTCCTGCCTTGACCGACAACGGAGGTCGACCTTCGCGTGGCCTATGACGCCAGTTCCATCACCGTGCTCGAAGGTCTGGAGGCGGTCCGTAAGCGTCCCGGGATGTACATCGGGTCAACCGGTGAGCGCGGGCTGCATCACCTGGTCTATGAGGTCGTCGACAACGCCGTCGACGAGGCACTGGCCGGTTACTGCGACCGCATCGACGTCGCTTTGCTGGCCGACGGTGGGGTTCGGGTCCGGGACAATGGTCGGGGCATTCCGGTCGACCGGCATCCGGTAGAGAAGCGCTCGGCCGTGGAAGTGGTGCTCACCACGTTGCACGCCGGCGGCAAGTTCGACGGCAAGTCCTACGCGGTCTCCGGCGGGTTGCACGGCGTGGGCGTATCGGTGGTTAACGCGCTGTCGGTACGCCTCGATGTCGAGGTCCGACGCGACGGCTACGTCTGGACGCAGTCCTACGCGCGCAGCAAGCCGGTGGCGCCCGTAACCCGGGGGGCCGCCACCTCCGAGACCGGGACGACCATCACGTTCTGGGCCGACGATGAGATCTTCGAGACGACGTCGTACACGTTCGAGACGCTGTCCCGACGGATGCAGGAGATGGCGTTCCTCAACCGCAGCCTGCTGATCGACCTGCGCGACGAGCGCGGCTCGGAGGTTATCGAGGTCCGGTACAAGTATGACGGCGGTATCGAGGATTTCGTCCGGCACCTCAACGCGACCAAGGAAGCCATCCACAAGTCGGTGGTCGCCTTCGGTGCCGAGCAGGAGGGCATGGCACTGGAAGTTGCCATGCAGTGGAACGGTACGTACGCCGAGTCGGTATACACCTTCGCCAACACCATCAACACCCATGAAGGCGGAACGCATGAGGAAGGCTTCCGCGCTTCGCTGACCTTCATCGTCAATCGGTACGCCCGGGAGACGAAACCGCCATTGCTCAAGCCGAATGACGACAACCTCACCGGCGATGACATCCGCGAGGGACTCACCGCGATCGTCTCGGTGAAGCTGGCGAATCCGCAGTTCGAGGGGCAGACAAAGACGAAACTCGGTAATACCGAGGCGAAGACGTTCGTACAGAAGGTCTGCAACGACTGGCTGCGGGATTGGTTCGACCGTAATCCGGGCGAGACCAAGGACATCATCAACAAGTGCATTTCGGCGGCGCGGGCCCGAATGGCTGCTCGCCAAGCCCGTGACCTCACCCGCCGCAAGGGTCTGCTGGACACGCTCACCATGCCCGGCAAGCTGTCGGACTGCTCGTCCAACGACCCGGCGAAGAGCGAGTTGTACGTGGTCGAGGGCGACAGTGCCGGCGGCAGTGCCAAGGGCGGTCGGGACCCGCAGTTCCAGGCCATCCTGCCGATCCGCGGAAAGATCATCAACGTCGAGAAGGCGCGGATTGATCGCGTCCTGCGCAACAACGAAGTGCAATCCATGATTACCGCGCTCGGTACCGGCGTGCACGACGACTTCGACATCGCGAAACTGCGGTATCACAAGATCGTGTTGATGGCCGACGCCGACGTCGACGGTCAGCACATCACCACGTTGCTGCTCACCCTGCTCTTCCGATTCATGAAGCCGCTGATCGAGGCCGGCCACGTCTACCTCGCCCAGCCGCCGCTGTACAAGATGAAGTGGGGAAAACCGCACCCCCCGCAATACGCCTATTCCGACCGCGAACGGGATGGCCTGGTGAAAACTGGCCTGGAGGCCGGTTGGAAGCTTCCCAAAGACGAGGGCATTCAGCGGTACAAAGGTTTAGGTGAGATGAATGCCAAAGAGTTGTGGGACACCACCATGGACCCCGCCCGGCGGCTCTTCCGCCTGGTCACCCTCGATGATGCCGCGACCGCGGACGAGTTGTTCAGCGTACTGATGGGGGAGGACGTGGAAGCTCGGCGCAACTTTATCGTGCGCAACGCCAAGGACGTCCGGTTCCTCGATGTGTAGTTCTTCGACAGATATGCCGCGCCGATGACCGTCACGATGCCGCCCGGGCCACCACCGGAGCACGACCGCACCGAGCCGGTTGACATCCAGGTCGAGATGGCCCGGAGCTTCCTCGACTACGCGATGTCGGTGATCGTGTCCCGGGCGCTGCCGGACGTCCGGGACGGGCTCAAGCCGGTGCACCGCCGGGTGCTGTACGCGATGTACGACGGGGGCTTCCGGCCGGATCGCGGGTACTTCAAGTGCGCTCGGGTGGTCGGCGAGGTGATGAGCAACTACCACCCGCACGGCGACGGCGCGATCTATGACACCCTCGTTCGCCTCGCCCAGCCGTGGTCGCTGCGGTACCCGCTGGTCGACGGCCAGGGCAACTTCGGCTCACCCGGCAACGACCCTCCGGCCGCCTACCGCTACACCGAGGCCCGGCTGATGCCGCTGGCCATGGAGTTGCTGCGCGACATCGAGGCCGAGACCGTCGACTTCTCGGCCAACTACGACGGTCGGTCGCAAGAGCCGGACGTTCTCCCGGCCCGGTTCCCCAACCTGCTGGTCAACGGCAGCGCCGGCATCGCGGTCGGGATGGCGACGAACATGCCGCCGCACAACCTCCGCGAGGTCACCTCGGCGGTGCAGTGGTTCCTGGACAACCCGGACGCCTCGCCCGAGGAGTTGCTGGACGCGGCTATCGCGCGGGTGAGCGGACCGGACTTTCCGACCGGCGCGCTCATCGTCGGGCGGACCGGTATCGAGGAGGCGTACCGCACCGGCCGCGGGTCGGTCCGGATGCGCGCGGTGGTGGAGGTGGAGGAGGACAGCCGCGGCCGCACCATCCTGGTGGTCAGCGAGTTGCCGTACCAGGTCAACCCGGACAACCTGGCGGAGAAGATCGCCGAGCTGGTGAAAGACGGCCGGATGAACGGGATCTCCGACATCCGTGACGAGTCCAGTGCGCGTACCGGCCAGCGGCTGATCATCATCCTGAAGCGTGATGCCGTCGCCAAAGTGGTGCTGAACAACCTCTACAAGCACACCCAACTGCAGGACAACTTCGGCGTCAACATGCTCGCCCTCGTCGACGGGGTGCCGCGCACCCTCCGGCTGGACGAGATGATCCGGTACTACGTGGCCCATCAGGTCGAGGTGGTCGTCCGCCGGACCCGGTACCTGCTGCGGCGGGCGCAGGAGCGGGCGCACGTCCTGGAGGGTTACCTCGTCGCGCTCAACAATCTGGACGCGGTGATCGCGCTGATCCGGGCCGCCGAGTCGGCAGACGCGGCCCGCACCCGGTTGATGGAGCGGTACCAGCTCTCCGACATCCAGGCCCGCGCCATTCTCGACTTGCAGCTCCGGCGCCTGGCCGCGCTGGAACGCCAGGCGATCATCAACGAGCACGAGGAGATCCAGGGTCGGATCGCCGAGCTCGCCGCCATTCTGGACAGCCCCCAGCGACAGCGCCGGGTGATCGCCGAGGAGCTCGACGAGCTCGTCGGCAAGTATGGCGATACCCGCCGTACCAAGATCACCCCGTACGAGGGCGACATGAGCATCGAGGATCTCATCGCCCTCGAGGACGTGGTGGTCACCATCAGCCGCGGGGGTTATGCGAAGCGGACAAAGACCGACCTCTACCGGGCGCAGCGCCGAGGCGGCAAGGGCGTGCAGGGGGCGGTACTCAAGCAGGACGACCTGATCGAGCACTTCTTCGTCACGACTACCCACGACTGGATCCTGTTCTTCACCAACAAGGGCCGGGTCTACCGGGCCAAGGCGCACGAGCTTCCGGAGACCACCAGGGCTGCTCGCGGCCAACATGTGGCCAACTTCCTACAGTTCCAGCCGGACGAGCGAATCGCCCAGGTGATCAACCTGAGTTCCTACGGCCAGGCGCCGTACCTGGTACTCGCCACCCTGCACGGGCTGGTGAAGAAGACTCCGCTGGGCGACTTCGACTCCAACCGGGCCGGCGGCGTGATCGCGGTGAACCTGCGGGACGACGATGAGCTGATCGGCGCCGCGCTGTGCGGCTCCGATGACGAGCTGCTGTTGGTCAGCCGTAAGGCGCAGTCGATTCGGTTCTCGGCGGCGGATGAGTCGTTGCGGCCGATGGGCCGGGTCGCCAGCGGGGTGATCGGAATGCGGTTCGGAAGGGGTGACGAGCTGCTCGCCATGGAAGTGGTGCGCGGCGACGACTCCGAAGTGCTGGTAGCCACCGACGGCGGCTACGCCAAGCGCACGCCGATCGGGGAGTACCCCCAACAGGGCCGGGGCGGCAAGGGTGTCCTGACGGCGAAGATCGTCTCTACCCGGGGCAGTCTGGTGGGCGCGCTGGTGGTGACGCCGGAAGATCAGCTGTTCGCCATTACGTCCAACGGTGGGGTGATTCGTACCACCGCTGGGCAGGTCCGTCGGGCCGGGCGGCAGACTATGGGCGTGCGACTCATCGCCCTGGAGTCCGGGATCACTGTCGTCGCGGTCGCGCGGAACGCCGAACCGGAGTCGGCGGACGCTGTCGGAGGCGAATCGTGACCGAGTGGCGCGGCCCCACGGGACCACCGAGTCCGTCCGGCCCGCCGGCCGCGGCGTCGCCAGACTCCCTGCTGAGTACCAGCGGGCCGGGTACCAGCAGCGGGCCGAGGACCAGCCTGCCGAGTGCCGCGCGACGGATCGTGAACGCGGTGGCCGGTACCCGTACCCCGGACAGTGGATCGGTCGCGACGGACGTCCCGACGGATCGGGCGCTGCGGAGTTCGCCCGATCCAAGCCTCGGACGCCGTGGCCCGCGCCGGGCCCGGCTGGCTCTACGCCGGATCGACCCCTGGTCGGTGCTCAAGGTGACATTCCTGCTGTCCCTCGCGATGCTCGTCGTGTTCATCGTGGCTGTGGCGGTTTTGTATCTGGTGCTCGATACGCTCGGCGTCTTCTCCTCCATCGACAGCGCGCTGCAGCAGGTGTCGTCCTCGACCGACCCGACCAGCGTCACCGACGTCTTCTCGTTTTCTCGCGCCATCGGCGGCGCGGCGGTGCTCGGCGCGGTGAACGTACTGCTTTTCACCGCACTGGCGACGTTGGGAGCCTTCCTCTACAACCTCTGCGCGGCGATCGCCGGGGGGATCGAAGTCACCCTGACCGAGTAGGACACCGTCCCGCGAAGTGGGACACCGAGGGGTCCTATAGGCTGGCGTCGCGTCGGGGGCTAGTTCCGCTCGGCGATGCGATCGTACGGTGAGAAGCGGGCCTGTAGCTCAGTTGGTTAGAGCGCATCCCTGATAAGGATGAGGCCGGAGGTTCAAGTCCTCCCAGGCCCACCCGGTGCGTGCTGGTCACGGCCGGTCCCCGATGCGAACGCGGAAACGAGTGAGACTTGTGAAAAGACTGTTGCTGCTCGCCGTCGGCGTGGGAGCGGCCGCTGCTTACCGCCGCCGCCAGGCCGATCGCGCCGAGGCGGAACTGTGGGCTGAGGCGACCACGCCGCCCGACCTTCGCTGACCGCCCGGCCGTGAGGACCGCGAGGCACGCGGGTCGCGAAGTACGCTAGAAGCGCGCTGGCCTGCGACGCGGGCCGGTCGAGGGGCCATAGCTCAGTTGGCAGAGCACCGCCCTTGCATGGCGGTTGTCCGGGGTTCGATTCCCCGTGGCTCCACCGGATGATCCCGTCGGCATGACCCCGTCGGCGGCCACGCGCCCCGGCTCACTGCTCCGAGCGGGTGGCTTCCGCCTCGAGTGGATCCACGTCCACCGGGACCACGTCCACGGCATCGATCAGGTCCACCGGTTCCACGCCGGTCTCCTCGGATTCCTCAATCGGCTCGGCCACCGGCGTGGCAATTCCGGCCGGCGGCGCGGGCGGCGTCCAGACCGGTTCGGGGGTCCGCTTGCGGGTGACGATGCCGACCACCGCACCCACCGCTGCGCCGGCGGTCACCAGCCCCAGGATGAGCGGCCATCTCCGCCGAGCGAAGTCTGGCCCTTCGGTACGAATGGTGGCGACCGCAGCCTCACCGCGTCGCCGAATCTCTTCGACGGCTTGGCTCCGGTCGTACGCTTCCGTGGCCGCGGTCACCGCTGGCAAAACCGTGTCCAAGAACGCCTCGGCGGCGCGGTTCACCACCGGAGCTAACCGTTCGCGGGCCACTTCGGCTGCCGGGAGCATACGGTCGCTGGCCACCTGGCGAGTGGTGTCCAGGGCGGTCTCCACACGGGGGGCGATCCGGTCCCGCGCGCTGGCCAGCGGCGGTGCCACCGCGTCGCGGGCCTGCGCCAGCTTCGGTGCCAGGGCGTGGATGGCGGCGTCCCGGGCGGCGGCAACCCGCGGCGGAAGTGGCTCACTGGTGTCATCGGGCGGAGCGGGGCGGGAGCGGAACATGGCGGCCTCCAGGAGAACGCGACTCAGTGGTGCATCAAGTCCTCGGTGCCGTTCGGCACCCGTGCGAGGATGGTCAGGATACGACCGACCGCGCAGCGACGAGGAGGCCGCACGTGGCCGAAGACCTGTACGCCACCCTGCACACCACGATGGGGGACATCGAACTTCGGCTGCTGCCCCATCACGCGCCGAAGACGGTGGCCAACTTCGTGGGGTTGGCCGAGGGAAGCCGGGAGTGGACGGACCCCCGAACCCGGGCGAATAGCAGCGCCCCGCTGTACGACGGCTCGCTGTTCCACCGGGTGATCTCCGATTTCATGATCCAGGGCGGGGACCCGCTGGGCACCGGGACGGGCGGCCCGGGCTACACCTTCGCCGACGAGTTCCACCCCGAGTTGGTCTTCGACCGGCCGTACCTGCTGGCGATGGCCAATGCGGGACCCGGTACCAACGGTTCGCAGTTCTTCATCACCCTGGCCGCTACGCCGTGGCTGAACCGGAAGCACACGATCTTCGGCGAGGTGACCTCGGGCCAGGACGTCGTGGATGCAATCGGCAAGGTGGCGACCGGGCGTACCGAGCGACCGAGTACCGATGTTGCGGTCACCTCCGTCACCATCGATCGGCGGGCAGCGGGCTGAGTAGGGCGCGCCCGCAACCCCGTCGGTCGCCCCCTCGATGACGGCGAGCCCACCGCCGACCTGCTATCGGCACAGCAACCGGGAGACGTATCTCCGTTGCTCCCGCTGTGATCGACCGATCTGCCCCGACTGCATGACACCGGCTTCGGTCGGTCAACAGTGCCCGGAATGCGTCGCCGAAGGCCGTCGAAGCACGCCAAGCGCCAGGACCGTTCTCGGCGGGCGGGTTTCGGACCGCGCCGGTCTGGTGACCCGGATACTGATCGCGATCAACATTGCGGCTTTCCTCGCCCAGCGCTTGGTACCCGGCCTCACCGACCGTGGTGCGATGGTCCCCGGCGGGAATGTCGTGGGTCGCTTCGCCGACGGCGTGGCCGGTCAGTTTCGGGTACCCGGCGTGGCGACGGGGGAGTACTACCGACTGATCACCTCAGCGTTCCTCCATCAGGGCGTCCTGCATATCGCGTTCAACATGTTTGCCCTGTACCTCATCGGTACTCAACTCGAGGGCCTGCTCGGCACGGGGCGCTATCTGACCCTGTACTTCCTCTCGGCGCTCGGCGGCAACGTCCTGGGCTACCTGCTGGCCCCGGCGAACCAGGGCAGTGTCGGTGCGTCGGGGGCCGTGTTCGGGTTGTTCGCTGCCTTATTCATCGTCGGCCGGCGGCTATCCGCCGACGTCAGCCAGATCGCGGTGCTGATCGGGGTGAACCTGGTGATCACCTTCGTCGCGTCCGGGATCGACTGGCGGGGACACGTCGGGGGGCTGGTGACCGGGGCGGTCCTCGCCACCGCGTACGCCTACGCGCCGCGTCGGCAGCGCCATGCCGCCGCGGTCGGTGCGTCCTTGGCGGTTGCGGTGCTGCTCGGCGTGCTGGTCCTGGTACGAACCTCCGCGCTCACCAGCTAGCCCACTATCCCCACTGTGGATAGCCGCTGTGGGCAAACACCACG
This sequence comes from Frankiaceae bacterium, assembly GCA_040002735.1. Classification (GTDB taxonomy): domain Bacteria; phylum Actinomycetota; class Actinomycetes; order JADGOV01; family JADGOV01; genus JADGOV01. Next base: position 26,004 of record JBDUDX010000074.1, read on the forward strand.
GCTGTCATTTGCTTCCCGTCCGCTCCGCGGGGTCAGCGCCACTGGGTAGACAGAGCGAAGCCGACCATGATCAGGGCGAAGCCGATCGCGAGGTTCCACGCGCCGATCTCGCGCATACCGATGAGATCTCCGTTGGAGATGTAGTACACCGCCAGCCACAGCAGGCCCAGCACGAAGAAGATCACCATCGCGGGCGCCACCCAGCGTTGGCTCACCGCCTTCTTTCCCGATCGGGTCGGGGGCGGCGTGAACGCCTCCTTGCGACGGATGCGGGACCTCGGCACCAGAGAACTCCTCACGCGTCGCGAATTGCGCCTGCGAACCAAGGCGGGTCGCCGGACGCGGCCAGCCTCGTTGTCGACTAGCGTAGCCGTCGGAAGTCGATCAGCCACCGTTGGAATCGAAGCCGGGAGTGCCGTGCGGGCCGGGCTGCACCGGATCAAGCTGTGGCGCCTGCTTGTGCCGGTGACCGCGGCGCTCGGCGGGCTGGTATTGGCCACCAGCGCGGTCACCGCGGGGGGCACCGAGTTACGGGCCGGTCCCACCCGGTTGTCCGATCTGCTGCGACAGCAGGAGCGGACGCTGGCGAGCCAGGTGGCCCAGGAGCGAGCAATGCGGGCGCTGGTCACCGAGCGGACCCGTCAGGTCGCCGTCGAGCAGCGGCCGGTGGCTATCGTACGAGCGCAGGCCGACGTGCTGGCCGGTCCGGCGGGGCTGACGCCGGTACGGGGACCTGCCGTGACCGTACGACTCGCGGATGCCCCGAGGTCGGGAGAGTTTCCGGCCGCCGGCACGCCTGCACCCGATGCACCGGCTGCCCCTCGCCCGGATGACCTCGTGGTGCACCAGCAAGACGTTCAGGGGGTGGTCAACGCGCTGTGGTCCGGCGGTGCCGAGGCCATGACCATCATGGGCAAGCGGGTGATCTCCACCACGGCCGTGCGCTGCGTCGGTAACACCCTGCTGCTGCAGAACGCGGTCTATTCGCCGCCGTTCGTGATCTCCGCGCTCGGGGATCCCGCCCGGCTGGTGGCGGCTCTCGATGCTGATCCGGACGTGTCGATCTTCCGGCAGTACGTGGCCGTGTACGGGCTGGGATACGCGGTGAGCCGAGCAGCCCAGATGACATTTCCGGCCTACGACGGCCCGCTCGACCTCCGGTACGCCCTCCCGTGAGGAGGGCCGCCGCGGGCTTGCGGATACTCGGCGACCTGTTGATCACCGCCGGGGTGGTCATCGCCTTGTTTACCGGCTATGAGCTGTTCTACACGGGGGTCTACACCCATCAGGCGCAGTCGCAGCTGCGCCGAGAACTGACCCGCGCCTGGGCGTCGCCGTCCCGATCGCCAGCGCCCGCGGCGACCCGGTCGCCGGCGCCGAAGCTCGGGGACGGAGTGGCGCTGCTGCGGATTCCGCGCTTCGGCCCCCACTACGTGCAAGTCGTGGTCGAGAGGGGGTGCAGGTGGGGGATCTGCGAAAGGGCCCCGGACACTACCCGGGAACCGCCCTGCCCGGCCGGATCGGCAACTTCGTCGTCTCCGGGCACCGCACCACCTACGGCGCACCGTTCGGTGCCCTGGACCGGCTCCGTACCGGTGACCCGATCGTCCTGGAGACCGGCGCCGGCTGGTACATCTACCGGACCACCCGCCGGGAGATCGTGCCGCCGACGGCCGTCGACGTCACCGCGCCGGTGCCCGAGCGGCCGGGCGTACGCCCGACCCAAGCGATGCTGACGTTCACTACCTGCCACCCCCGCTACTCCGCCCGCGAGCGGCTGGTGGTCTTCGGACTGCTCCGGGACTCCCTGCCGCGGACGGGCGGCGAACCTGCGCCGCTGGCGAGCTGAGGCCGATGTACGACGGGACTGGCGACGACTTCCCGGCCGATTCCGGGCGAAGCTGGCTCAGGCGTTGGTCTTGCTCGCCACCGCGGCGGCGTCCTCTTCCTCGTCGTCTTCCCCTACGCGGAACCCCGGTTACCGTAGAACCGCAGCGTGGTCACCGCGCCGTCGGCGCCGGCCTCGCCGACTCCGCCCGTCCCGTCTGCCGGAAGCTCGCCATGACCCGCGTACTCGTTCTGGACAACTACGACAGCTTCGTCTACAACCTCGTGCAGTACCTCGGCCAGCTCGGCGCGGAGTGCGTGGTGCGCCGCAACGACGAACTGACCACCGAGGAAGCCCTCGCCGAACCGGTCGACGGCATCCTGATCAGCCCGGGCCCCGGTACGCCCGAGTCGGCGGGCATCTCCATCGAGTTGGTCCGCGCCGCGGGCGTGGCCCGCCGGCCGCTGCTCGGCGTGTGTCTGGGCCATCAGGCGATCGGTGCCGCGTACGGGGGAGCGGTGGTACGGGCAGACGCCCTGCTGCACGGCAAGACCAGCGAGGTGGACCACGACGGTGCCGGCGTGCTTGCCGGGTTGCCGAGGCCGTTTACGGCGACTCGTTACCACTCCCTGGTGGTGGCCGAAGGGTCTCTTCCGCCGGAGCTGGAGGTGACCGCCCGGACGCCGGACGGCACCGTGATGGCCCTACGACACCGCGAGCTGCCGCTGGAGGGGGTGCAGTTTCACCCCGAGTCGGTGCTCACCCAGTCCGGACACCGGTTGCTCGCCAACTGGTTGACCACCTGCGGCGCGGCGGAGGCGATCACCCGATCCGGTCCGCTGGTCGCCCGCGTGGAAGAGCGTCGGTCCGCCGCCGCCGGCTGAGGCCGCGAAGCTCAGGGGGCCACCGGCGAGGAAGACGTGCCCGTGGGTACGCCGGTACTCGGCGGCGTCACCGGCGTGGTGGGAGTTTCCGACGGGGTGGGCGTGCTCGGCGTCGCCGAAGCGCTCGGCGTGGGCGTCGTCGGGGTAACGCTCGGGGTGGGGCTCGACGCCGGCTCGACGGCGATCGTCACCGTGACCTGCGACCCGATGTCCAACGCCCGGCCGGCCGGCGGGTTCTGCCGATACACCCGGTCGGCCGTGTGTGCCCCGGTCACTACCGGCACTGAGTTCATCCCGAAGCCGGCGCTGTTGAGCGCGGCCTGTGCCTGCGCGCGGGTGAGACCGAGCACGACAGGTACCGTCCCTTTGCCGCTGGCCACGGTGAGGTTGACCTTCGTGCCAGGCCGGACCTGCCCCGGGCGCGGACTCTGTCCCAGCACCGTCCCCGCTGGCGCCCTGGACGCCTTGGGCGTCGTAACACCCAAGGCCAATTGACGGTCTTTCAACGTGGCGGTGGCGCCTTCCAGGCTGCTACCGGTCAGGTCGGGGAGGGTCACCGTACTCGGCCCGGCGGAGACCACGATGTCCACCGTGCCGCCCTTCTTGACGTCCTTATTCGCCGCCGGATCCTGATCGATCACGATGCCGGCCTTGCTGGCGCTTTGCTGCAGACGCTGATCGCCGAGTTTCAGGCCCTTGCGGGTGAGGGCCGCCTGGGCGTTGGCCACCGAGCCCCCCTTGAGGTCAGGAACCGAGACGCGCTTGCCGGCGACCAGCGAACGGGTGAGCAGCGCGGCGCCGATCAGGACGGCGAGGCACGCCACGGCGAGCAGCAGGTACCCCAGCCCCCGCCGCCGCGGCTCGGAACTCGGCGGATCGCGAAGCAGCACGGTGGTGCTCTCGGCGACCGGCGCCGAGCCGATCGCCACCGTTTGGGCGTCCATCAAGGGCGTCGCGACGACGGGGGTACCGGCCAGTGCCCGCTCGCAGTCCCGACCCATCTCCGCAGCCGATTGGTAGCGGTTCGCCGGGTTCTTTGCCATCGCTTTGAGGATGATGGCGTCCACCGCCGGCGGCAGGCCGGGAATCACCTGGGACGGCGGTACCGGGTCTTCCCGGACGTGCTGGTACGCCACCGCGACCGGCGAGTCACCGGTAAACGGCGGGGTGCCGGTGACCAACTCGTACAGCAGGCAGCCGGTGGAGTATACGTCGCTGCGGGCGTCGACCGGCTCGCCGCGAGCCTGCTCCGGAGAGAGATATTGCGCGGTACCCATCACTGCGGCGGTCTGGGTCATCGTGGCGCTGGACGCGGTGACCGCCCGGGCGATCCCGAAGTCCATCACCTTGACGGAGTTGTCGGCGGTGAGCATCACGTTGGCCGGCTTGATGTCGCGGTGCACGATGCCTTGCCGGTGGCTGTAATCCAGGGCCGGGCAGATCTTCGCCGAGATCTCCAACGCTTGCCGCCAGGGGAGCCGGCGCTCGGTGTTGAGTACGTCGCGCAGGGTCCGGCCTTCGACGTACTCCATCACGATGAACGGCACCCGTTCGGTGCCGCGGTCCTCTTCGCCGGTGTCGTACACGGCAACGATGGACGGATGGTTGAGCGAGGCGGCGGACTGTGCCTCCCGGCGGAACCGGGCCTGGAAGCTGGGATCGCGCGCCAGGTCGGCCCGAAGCGTTTTGATCGCCACCTCGCGGCTGAGCCGGGTGTCCATCGCCCGATGAACCTCGGCCATTCCGCCGTAACCGAGGACGCCGCCCAGGGAGTAACGCTCACCAAGGAGACGCGGCTCAGTGACCATGCGGTTGCAATCCTCCTGGTCTCCGCCGGCACTCCCTTGCCAGCACGCTACCGGCCGACCTTCCGAAACTGCACATCAACGGCCGAGGACTGCCTGCATCACCGAACGAGCGATCGGGGCGGCGATCGCACCTCCGGTGGCGTCCGATCCGGCCCCGCCGCCGTTCTCCACGAGTACGGCGACCGCGACTTTCGGATTATCTGCCGGCGCGAACCCGATAAACCAAGCGTGTGGCGGCTGGCCGGCCGCATGCTGCGCGGTCCCGGTCTTGCCGGCCACCGCGACGCCCGGGATCTGCGCGGCCCGGCCGGTGCCGGCGTCGACGACGCGGCGCATCATCGCGGTGAGCTGATCGGCTACCGCCGGCGACACCGCCCGGCTCAGCTCCTCCGGCTTGGCGACCTCCAGCGTGGAGAGGTCCGGCGCCTTCACCTGCTGGACGAGGTACGGCCGCATCAGGCTGCCGTGGTTGGCCACCGCGGCGGCGATCATCGCGGCCTGCGTTGGCGTGATTCGGACACTGAACTGTCCGATCGCCGACTGTGCGGTTTGCGGGGCGTCCAGCCCGCTGGGGAAGACGCTCGGCACCACGGTGAGCGGCACCCGGTAGCCCGCACCGAAACCAAACACTTCGGCCTGGCGGGCGATCGCGTCCGCACCCAGCGCGAGCCCTAGCCCGCCGAAGGCGGTGTTGCAGGAGATCTGCAGCGCGTGGCTGAGCGTATCGGTCTTGCCGTCCCCGCAGCTTTCCCCGCCGAAGTTGGTGAGGTTCTTCGTCGTCTGTGGCAGGTCGAGTGACCGCGGCGCCGGCACCCGGGTCTCCGGGGTGTACCGGCCGGAGGTGAGCGCAGCGGCGGCGGTGACCACCTTGAACAGTGATCCCGGCGGGTAGGTGTCGCTGGTCGCCCGGTTCAGCAGCGGGTTGTTCGGTTCCTTACTGAGCCGCTGGTAGGCCGCAGTGATCGACTCGCCGTTGTGCGTGGCGAGCGGATTCGGGTCGTACGACGGCGCGCTCGCCATCGCGAGCACGGCACCGCTGCGTGGATCCAATGCGACCACGGCACCCGGCCGGTTGCCGAGCCCCTCGACGGCGGCGCGCTGTGCTTGCGGGTTGAGCGTGAGTACCACCGCGCCGCCTTGCGGCTCGCGGCCGGTGACCAGGTCCGACAGGCGCTTGAGAGCGAGGCGGTCGTCGGTTCCGGAGAGCAAGGCGTTTTCGGTGCGCTCCAGCGCGGTCGCCCCGTAGACAAAGGAGTAGAACCCGGTGACGGCGGCGTACCGGGGGCCCTCGGGATAGATGCGCTGGTATTTCAGCGCGTCGCTGGTCTTGCGGGAACGGGCGATGGTCGTGCCGCCGACCACGATCGGTCCTCGGGGGCGGGCGAATTGCTGGATGAGTACCCGGCCATTGTGCGGATCCTTCTTCAGGTTGCCGGCCTGCACCACCTGCACGAAGTTCACGTTGAGCAGCAGCAAACCGAACCCGATCAGGACGGCGATAGCGACCCGGCGCAGCGGGGTCTTCACGGCCGGACCACGCCGCGCAGCATCTCCGTGGGCAGCTCGCCGGAGAGCGTCGGCGGGTCACTGGGGGGCGGGGCCTGCGGCCGCCGGCCGGCGTCGCTGATCCGCAGCAGCAACGCGATCAACGCCCAGTTGGCGACCAGCGACGAGCCGCCGTAGGACATGAAGGGCAGCGTCAGACCGGTGAGGGGAATCAGCCGGGTCACTCCGCCGACCACGACGAAAACCTGCAGCGCGAAGCCGAACGCCAATCCGGTGGCGAGCAGTCGGCCGAAGTCGTCGCGGGCGGCCAGCCCGGCCTTCAACCCTCGCACGCTGATCAGCAGGAAGATCACCAGCACGGCCATCAATCCGGCCAACCCGAGCTCTTCCCCGATCGAGGTGGTGATGAAGTCAGACTTGGCGAACGGCACGATGTCCGGCCGGCCCTGGCCTAGGCCGGTACCGAAGACGCCGCCGTTCGCCAGGCCGAAGAGGCCCTGCAGCAGTTGGTAGCCGGTAGTGCTGGCGTACCGAAAGGGATGCAGCCAGACATCGACCCGGTCCCGAACATGCCCGAAGAGGTGGTACGCCAGATAGGCGCCGCCGGCGAAGAGCAGCACGCCGAGCCCGATCCAGGAAACCTTGCGGGTGGCCACGTACAGCATCGCGACGAAGATCCCGAAGAACAACAGCGAGGTTCCGAGGTCTCGTTCGGCGACGAGGACCGCAACGCTGGCAAGCCAGGCCACCACGACCGGCCCTAGGTCGCGGCCGCGGGGGATGTCGAGCCCCAGTACCCGTCGGCTCATCAGCGACAACAACTCCCGCTTGGCGACGAAGTAGCCGGCGAAGAAGATGATCAGCAGGATCTTGGCGACCTCGCCCGGCTGAAAGGACAAGCCGGCGATCCGGATCCAGATCCGGGCTCCGTTCACCTCACTGAACCGGGCCGGCAGTACCGCTGGGATGAGGAGCAGGACGATGCCCGCGGCCATCGCGGTGTAGGTGAAGCGCTGCAGCATCCGGTGGTCTCGGACCAGCAGCAGAGTGGCGACGAAGAGTCCGACGCCGATCGCCGTCCACACCAATTGCAGCGGCGCATCCGACCGTGGCAGGGTGGCCCGCCCGAGTTGGCGGGCCCGGTCCGTGCTCGCCAGATCGAGTCGGTGGATCACCACGAGTCCCAACCCGTTGAGCAGCGCTGCCAGCGGCAGCAGCAGCGGGTCCGCGTACGGCGCCAACGCCCAGAGTGCAAGGTGGGCGATCAGAAACAGGGCGCCGAGGCCGGCCGCATAGCTCAGCGTGTCGGGTGGGACGGTCCCGCTGCGGGCGTACCCGACGTTGAGATAGGCCAGCGCGATGATCGCAACGGCGAAGATCAGCATGAGAAGTTCGGCCCAGCGGCGGCGTCGGGAGACGCCCGCCCGCAATTCCGGCGCGGCCACGGTCACCGGGCGGTCACGGAGCAGCGCCTGAGCAGCCGGCCAGTGACGGGCTGGGCGATGGCGTGGGTTTCGGGGTGGCCGAGGTGGTCGGCGACTCGGCCGCGGCAGCTGGTACGACGCACTGCTCAGCGATCAATCGGTCGGCGACCCGCCGGGCCTGCGGCAGGGTGGCGGCGGTGATGCCGGCGCGTAGGCGCTCCCGCTCGAAATCCGGCAGTTGCGCCGGGTCGAGCGGCCGTTGCTCGGACACCGAGTGCAGCGACAGGCCGCCGATCGACCAGGCGACGCCGCGGAAGATCGCGACCCGGTCCCCGTGGATACCGACGAAGTACTGCGTCCGGGTCCACCACCACCCACCCAGAACCGCGCCGAGCAGGGCGAGGCCCAGCGCGAGCACGACCCATCGCGGCCGCCGGGAGGTGCGCGTCCGTCGGGGAGTCGCTGCGGAGGACTGGGCGTCCACCGCCGGGGGGGTTGCACCCGAGGTCGGTAGGACGATATCGGCCGCGGCTCCGACCACGACAGCCGGGTGCGGCGGCTCTGACGTCTCGACGATGTCGCAGATCACCACGGTGATGTTGTCCGGACCGCCGCCACGCAACGCCAACTCGACCAGCTGATCGGCGACGTCCTCGACGTCTCCGCTCTGCAGGGTGCTCGTCAGGGTGGCGTCGCGCACCACCCCGGAGAGGCCGTCGCTGCAGAGCAGGTATCGATCACCGACCCTGACGTCGAGTACCGCGAGGTCCGGCTCCACCGTCGACCGGCCGTCGAGGGCACGGGTGAGCAGCGACCGCTGCGGATGGGATAGCGCGTCGTCGGCGGTGATCTGTTCGCTGTCGACGAGTTCTTGAACGTAGGTGTGGTCGTGCGTGATCGGCTGCAGCGTGCCGTCGCGAAACAGGTAGGCGCGGGAATCCCCGACGTGCGCCAGCCCGAAGCTGGAGCCGGTCCAGAGCAGCGCGGTGAGGGTGGTCCCCATGCCCTCCAACGTGCCGTCCGCGGCCACCCCCGCCCTGATGTCGTGCTGTGCTTGTTCCACGGCGCCGCGCAGCGCCGCCAGCACATCGGGTTCAGAGCCGTGCGCGTCGAGGGCGGCCACGCTGGCGATCGCGAGTCGGCTGGCCACCTCACCGGCCGCGTGCCCGCCCATGCCGTCGGCCACCGCGACCAGTCGCGGGCCGGCGTAGGCGGAGTCCTCGTTGCCGTCGCGAAGGAGCCCGACGTCGGAGCGTACGGCGAACTGCAGCCCCAGAGTCACGGTCGACTCACCGTCTCAACTCGAGCACGGTACGACCGAGCCGGATCGGCGCCCCGAGCGGCACCGGAGTGGGGTCGGAGATCTTGCGTTCGGAGAGGTAGGTGCCGTTGGTGGAGCCCAGGTCCTCCAGCAGCCAACGGTCACCGGCGGGCGTCAACCGCGCATGCTGGCTGGAGACGTAATCGTCGTCCAGGACCAGCGTGCAGTTCTCCGCTCGACCGAAAGTGATCGGCGCATTGTCGAGGGCCAGGGTGGTGCCGGCGAGCGGTCCTGAAGTAACCACCAGTGTGCCGGCCGCACTGCGCCAGGCGGCGGGCTGAGCTGGCGGCGGTTGCTGCCGGCGGGGAGACGTCGTCAACTGCGGCGTCACGGGCGCCGGCCGATCGGCGAGATCGCTACGGATCACCCGAAGGGCGACGAGCACGAAGAACCACAGCAGAGCCAGAATACCGAAGCGGAGCAGCGCCAGCGGAAGCTCTTGCACGGCCGCTCAGTCCGTCGTCCGGTAGATCAACACGGTGTTGCCCACCTGGATGCGGTCGCCATGGTGGAGTTGGCGGACACGCACCGGCTCGCCGTTCACCGTCGTACCGTTCGTCGAACTGGCATCGAGCAACCGGACAGCGTCACCGGTGAGATGCAGTTCCGCATGGCGCCGGCTGACGCCCGGGTCGGCGAGCTGGACATCCACGCCGGCGCTTCGGCCCAGGACGGTCACCGGCGAAACCAGCGGTACGGTCCGGTCGCCTTCTCCTGCGCCGCCCGGCTCGCCGCCGCTGGTAACCACGATGCGGTGCCGCAAGGGCGTACGGACCGGCACCGCCGCCGTCGGTGCGGCCGGAGGAGTGACCGCCCGTGATGGAACCGAGCTGGGCGCAGGCGAGGGAACGGAAACGTCGCGGGCCGGTGCCGCTGCCGGGTCGCTGCGGACCTCGAACCGGCCGGTGTCCAGGGCGGGGTCGTGTTCCAGTCCGATGTGGATCGGTCCGGCAAAGGAGTATCCCGACTGCTGGGCGTGGTCGTGGAGCATCTCGGCGAACGCCTGGCCGAGCGGTTCGGCGTACGGCCCGAGCCGCTCGTGATCGTGGTCTCCGAGCGCCACGACGAAAGCGTTGGGCGCGATCACCCGTCCGGCTCCCACGACCACCCGGCGATCATCGGTCTCACGCTGCAGCGCTCGGGCGATGTCAGCCGGCACGGCTTCACCCTTGAACACGCGACCGAAGGCACCCTCGACCAGCCGTTCGAGCCGTCGCTCGAAGCGGTCGAACACGCCCACGACAGCTCCCTTCTCGGCCAGACCCGATGCTAGTCGTGAGGTACGACGGATCGGATCACCGCAGCGTTGTCGACCGGCTTCCCACTCCCCGAAGGGCAAGATCGGCCGGCCGGTTGCTGAGGGTCTGCGTGGTAATCTTGCGGCCGCACTCGGGCGAGTGGCGGAATGGCAGACGCGCACGGTTCAGGTCCGTGTGTCCGTAAGGACGTGGGGGTTCAACTCCCCCCTCGCCCACCCACTACAGCACCACGCAACGCAGGATCGTTCGCCCAAGGACGTACACCCGGGCAGTAGCCGAATCTCCGGTGGACGATCAACACCGGCTCAAGGTCGGCGATACGGCGCCGGCGTCAAGGGGAACAGTCGACAGCCACTGCCAGGGCCGCGCAGATCTCGCGCATTCGAGTCCCCCGCAAGCGCCCCAACCGGCTGACGAGGACTGCGATGGAGACACTCTCGACCGAGTCGAGGTTCACGGCCGAGCGACGAGGCACGGGGTCGTCCCCGGGTTCGAGCACCACTTCACTGAGGAGTCCCCGAATCGTCGTCGTACACGGCGCCACGAGGGCGCGGCGGTGACGCGGGATCACCGCGTCGCGAGAGAGTACGACGACTGGTCGACGACCAATCGCTGCCATCTCACACCACCAGACCTCACCACGTGCGGGTGCGTCGCTCACGAGGTGGCCGCGGCCCGTCGGAACGACGCAAGATCACCCCATTCGTCTGGCTCGTCGAGCGGGTGCTTGTCGTAGGCGGCGTAACTCGCGTCCACCTCGGCAGAGCGGTAGCGAGCCAGCAGGGCCGCGAGGGCCTCGTCCACGAGTGCGGCATCCGTAGTCCCGGATCGCACGTTCCTGGCATGCTCGAGCAGCGTCGCGTCAACGGTCGTGCTCAGACGTATGCGAGTCATGCCATTATCATGCCACAAGTTGCGAGGTCGAACGTTCTTGTGCCTGTGGCTGGCTGTGCCGCCCGGGCATCCCAACCTGTGCCCGGGCGGGTCGGTTACCGGCAGGAGCCGCTGGTCATCGAGTGGTGTGAACAACCCACCCACCCAGGGAGTCTGGGCCGGCGCCGTCAGCGCAGGACGCGGATCGGGCAGCGAGGACCGGTCGCGGTGGCCAGCCGTCCATCCACGGTGATCAGCTCACAGCCCAACCGCTCGGCCAACGCGATGTAGCAGGCGTCATAGGCGCTGACGTTGGCGCGCAGCTCGAAGGCGCGCGGCACCAGCCGTAGGGCCGGGACGCGCTCGAAGCCGAGTTGCTGAAGGTACGCAATGGCGGTGGAGAACCTCTGATCGGTGAGTGTGCGGCGCAGCCACCGCTTGCCCAGCACCGACACGGTCTCGACGTCGACCAGATCCGGAGCAGCGATCTCGCCGGCTGCACGCAACTCACGGCGAGCCGTGTCTCCGTCGTCCTCGTCGTCGGCCAGAGCGTTGGCCAGAACGGAGGCGTCAACGACGATCACGAAGCGCTCGACTGAACGGTCACCGCTGAGAGCGCTCTTCGTTCAGGTCGGCGGCGGCCGCAGCGAAGCCGACCCGGCCGCCGTGCTGGGCTTCGACATCGTCAAGGACGTCGCTGATCGAGCGCCGCTCGGCGAGATGACGGAGCTCGACGGCCAGGTATTGCTGCAACGACTGATGGCGGTTTTCGGCCTTGCGCTGCAGAGCCGCGTGCACGTCGTCGGGGACGTCGCGGACCAGGACATGAGGCATGCTTACATAATGCTTGCGCTCCGTGGCCATGGCAAGGCGCAGACGTCATGCGTCCGAAACGTTCAAGACGGCGCGGGCCGCGGTGGCTAACCTTCCCCGACATGAAGCTGAATCCAGCCGTCGTCGAGCTCGTAGTCACCGACATGGCCGCCACCCTCGCCTTCTACCGCAGGCTGGGCCTTCCCCTCCCGACCGATGCCGACGACCAGCCGCACGTGGAGGCCGATCTTGGCGGGGGAATGCGCCTGGCGTTCGACACGGAGGCCACGATTCGCTCGTTCGACCCGAGCTGGTCCCCGCCGGCCGGGGGTGGTCACCGGGTCGCCCTCGCGTTCGCCTGCGAAAGCCCGCAGGAGGTCGACGTCGCCTGGGCCGAACTCACCGGTGCGGGGTACGAAGGTCATTTGGAGCCGTGGGACGCCGTGTGGGGGATGCGGTACGCCGTGGTGCACGACCCGGACGGCACCCCGGTCGACCTCTTCGCGCTCTTACCCGCCGCTGACGAGATCGGCCAGTAAGCGGGTGGGCGTCGTCCCCGCCAACTCGCGCACCTCCCGCGACAGGTGGGCCTGATCGGCGTAACCGCACGCGTACGCCATCTGCCCGAGAGAGGTGCCAGATCGGCCCTTGTCGAGCATGCGCCCCAGCCGCAGCACACGGATCAGCCGGCGCGGGCCGTATCCGAACAGCGTCAGGCACCGCCGGTGCAGCTGCCGCGAGCTGAGCCCGAGCTGGCTAGCCATGTCGCTGACGGGTATCCCGGCCGCTGCGAGGGCAAGCACGCTGGCGCCGAGTGGGTCCGGCGGGTGAGTCGCCACCCGTCGCAGCGCCCAGCGCTCCAGCGCCGCCACCGGTTGGGCCTCCACCCGCTCCGTCAGTACCCGGGCCTCGCCCGCCGGCCACAGGTCCTCCAGGCACACTGTCCGGTCGCGCACCGCATCGGCCGGCACGCCCATCAGCGCTGGTCCGGTTCCACCGGACAGGCGTAGGGCCGCGTACGCGGCACCGGCCGGACCGGTGTGCTCCCGGGCGGTCGTATCCGGGCGGTCGTATCCGGGCCCGCCACCAGGAGCCGGCGGCCATCCCACAGCAGATCGAGGCAGCCATCCGGCAGGATTTTCGTCGCCCGAGGCACTGGGCCGACCGTCCGTTGCCACAGGGTCACGCCCGGCACCGCACAGCGACGCTCCCGGTAGGGCACGCCGCCGATCATGACACTAGGCCGGACCGGCGGCGTACTCAGCCAGCCTGGTCACACCGTTGAGTACCACGCCAAGCCGAGTACCAGCACGTCTTCCGCGAGCGCCGCCGCGAGGTCGGGCCAGTCCCGGGCGGCCGCTGCTTGGCGCCAACGCAGACCGACGACGCTGCCGACTACTGCGCCGAGGGCACCGACTGTTACTGGTACCGCGACGGGTACCTGATGGCGCTGAGCCAGCGTACCGGCCGTGATCGCGGCCATCGCGATACGGCCGAGAAGCGCTGGCGGGACCATCCGGCTCGGCGTGTTGGGGAGCTTGTCGATGACAAATTCCCCGAGCAACATAGCGGCCGCGGCCAGCTTGGCGGGCGGAGCGGCCAGCAGTCTCAGCGGGATGCCCGCTGCCACGTCCGCCGGGCTGCTGGTCGAGGCAACCGCCGCCACGCCGGCGCTGCTGCGTCCGCCCGTGACAATCCCCAGCGTGCCTGCTCGAAGGGCCACCTCTCGTGGCGAGAGCGTCACCGTCACGAGAGGCCTGGGCAGGTCGGGCCGCCGACCGGGTCCGGACTCCGGTCCGCTGAACTTGTGGCCCGCACCAGCAACTCCTCTGACGTCGGCGAAGGACCTTGCGAGCAGCATTACTGCCTCGTGGGCACCGAACGGGCCATCGATCCGCGCAGCACCGTGGCGAGCTGTTCTTGACGAAACGGTTTGACGAGATAGTCGTCCATCCCGGCCTCCGTGCAGGACCCTCGGGGTCGACCTACCCGGACCGCGACCGGCCGCCCGGCCGGGATGTCCAAAACCAGATCCAGCCCTTTGGTCGCCGCGGCCTGAGCGACGAGGTCCATGGCCGTCTCGGTGCAGCTACGCAGGTCAAACGATTGACGCTCGAGACGCAGCTCGCCGGCCTCAATCTTCGAGAAGTCCAGGATGTCGTTGATCACGACGAGCAACGCGTCACCGCTGGAGCGGACGGTCTCCATCAAGTCGCCTGTTGGGCATCGAGTTCGGTATCCAGCAGCAGGCCTGTCAGTCCGATGACGGCGTTCATCGGTGTGCGAATTTCATGGCTCATGGTGGCCAGGAATGCTGACTTCGCAGCGGTTGCCGCGAGTGCCACGTCACGTGCCCGGGTCATCTCCTCGTCGGCTCGGCGGCGTTCGGTCACGTCCAGGGAAATGCCGCACGTGGCGTAGACCTGTCCAGCAGAGTCGTGCAACGGGAACTTGACCGTTTCGTAGTCGATGCGGCCCTTCACGCCGTAGGACCATTCGTCGACCGCAAACTCCTCACGCTGCGCACGGACGTCGTTCATGCGCCAGGTCGCGGCCATGTTCGGGTCGAGGTACTCATTAGTTTGACCGATTAGTTTGACCGATCAGATCGCCGGCCCGGACCGAGAAGGCTTTCTCGAAGGGCGCATTAGCCATGAGGTACCGACCCTGGAGGTCCTTCACGTAGATCAGCGACTGGCTGTTGGCGATGACTGCCTGGAGCATGACCCCTTGAGTCTCGCGCTCTCGTTCGGCGGCAGCCCGCGCGGACGCCATCTCGTCGCGGTGCTCCAGCTCCGCCATCCGACGCCGTTGCTCCAGGTCCTCGAACAGCGTCGCGCCCTGCATCAGCGCGCCGTAGGTGCGGCGAAGCGACCAGTAGTACAGGCCGATCGCCGCCGTGATCACGTCGACGGTCGCCTCGTACCAGCGCAAGCCCATTCCGTCCGGCGCGGCCCCACCCGAGGTCCCATGCAGCATCCCGGCTGCGTGTAGTGCGTGCAGGCCATGTCCGACAGCGCAGCTGAAGAAGATCGCCGCGGTGGCCGTGCCCAGCCGGTTGCTGCGCAGTTGTCGTGCCCGAATCAGCGGGGTGAGAACGGCATACATGATGCCGAAGTAGGCCACGCTGACCACGGTGTTGCCGAGCATGGCGAACGCGGCGGTCATGCCGGTCGATCGGCCGGATGTGGGCCCACCTGTAGGAGGGCTGGGCGACGATGATCCGCTCTGGGCCGGCCGGGCATGAGAACAATGACGGCGTGGACTTCGACGGGCTTGCTGACGATCTGTATGGCTTGCCGCCGGCTGAGTTCATCGCGGCCCGAGATCAGTGGGTCAAGCAGGCTCGTTCCAGCGGGGACCGTCCGCTCGCGGATCGGATTCGGAAGCTGCGCAAGCCGACCGGGGGAGCATGGTTGGCCAACTTACTGGTTCGCTCCCAACTCGCCGAGGTCAAAGAGCTGCTCGAACTCGGTGCGGCGATGCGCGAAGCGCAAGATGCGCTGGCCGGGGAGCAGCTCGCCACCCTTTCCCGCCAGCGTCAGCTGATCGTGAACGAACTCAGCCGCGACGCGCTGCGACGCGCCCATCAGGTCGGACACCCCATGACTCCGGCCGCCGCATTGGAGTTGGCGGACACGTTACGGGCAGCGTTGGCAGATCCGTCGGCGGCTGAGCAGTTTCGGGCCGGTCGGCTGACGACGGCCCTCCAGCCGACAGCCGGTGGCTTCGAGAAGGTGCCGGTTGCTGTCACGCCCGCGCCCCGCAAGCCCTCCGACGACGGACTCGCTCAGCAGCGGGAGGCAACCGACGCGGCAATCGAACGCGCGACGGACGAGGTGTCGGCGGCGGAACGGTCGGCTCTTCTCGCGCAGGAGGCTGTTCAGCGGCAACAGGCCGAAGCTGCCAGCCGCCAGCGGCGCCTCGCGGAGTTGGAAGCTGAACTTAGTCGAGTTCGGGCCGAGGAGGCGCTCAGCTTACGAGAGCTGCGGCGCTTGCAGGATCACCTCGATGCCGCATTCGAGCGGGCGGAGCGATTGAGAGGGGAACTGTCCGAGGCGCAGGACAGCCGACGGCGTTTGGGGAAGCGGTGATCCCGCTCGTCCGGCATGCTCACGTTGTGCTGACAGGTCTGTACGTCGGAGTTGTTGGTCCGACCACGGCGACGCCGGAGTGGGAGCAGATCGCCCACGAGGTCGGAACTCGGTTAGCCCGTAGTGGATGTGTGCTTATCTGTGGCGGCATGCAGGGTGTCATGGAGGCCGCGTGTCGGGGGGCGTACACCGCCGGGGGTCTCACGGTCGGGCTACTGCCCCACGGGCACCGGGGACAAGGGAACCAGTACCTGTCCGTGGCCCTCCCGACCGGTCTCGGCGAGCTGCGCAATGGGCTCATCGTCCGAAGCAGCGACGTACTCGTGGCGATCGGCGGTGGCTGGGGCACCATGAGTGAGGTTGCGCTGGCCATGAGAACGGACAAGCCGGTTGTCGCGCTGGGGGCCTGGGGTGTCGTGGATAGCGCCTCGAACCCGGTACCGGACGGCCCGGCTCGAGCGCGGAGTGTTGAGGAGTTGTGGACGCTTCTTGAGTCGGGATCGGCGGTGCCAAGGGCATAACGTCGGCGTTCTTGACTAATGCACAGGTTTGTCTCATGGGCTTCTCAGGCGGGGTGGCGAAAGTCAGGTCAACGCGCCGGACGGCGGCGGTTGTAGCTGAGGAGCAAGGACATGACCCAATTGGATACGAACCGGGCGTTGCCGCGGACGGCCACTGGCCGGCGGTCAGCGCGTGGCGGACCGGGTTTAGCCCGGCTGCGCACGCACCTGACTGTGCTGGAGGCCGAACGGGAGCGACACGCCAAGGCGCGATTCGATACCGGCGGCGACATTGGCGACCGCGCCTGGCGGGTGGAAGGTGAGACGCACTTGCTTGCGCTGGACTCCTCTATCCGGCGGCTCCGCCAATCGCTGGACGAGGTGACCGACCAGGCGACCGACGTGTCGCGGGATCGGGTGGGAATCGGCGCGACCGTCACGCTCCGCTTCCTCGCCGACGCCTCGGCCGATTCCACGGTGGAGCGTTTCGTGGTCGGCGGCTTGGACACCCAAGAGGAGGACTGCCCGGTGCTGACTCCGGACAGTCCGCTGGGGCGGGTACTGATCGGCGCCGGGGTCGGAGACACGGTTGCGTACGCCTCTCCTCGGGGGAAAGAGCAGGTCGTCGTCCTGCAGATCGGTTAAGCGCGGAAGCTCGCTGTGCCTTCGGACGTTGAAAGGGACATGCGTGTTGATATCTGGTCCGACGTTGTTTGCCCGTGGTGCTACATCGGCAAGCGCCGGTTCGAAGCGGCGTTGGGTCGTTTCCCGCATCGCGAGCAGGTCGAGGTGAGCTGGCGGGCGTTCGAACTCGACCCCACCGCACCGGCGGAACATCCTGGTGCTTACGCGGACCGACTGGCCGAAAAGTACGGCACACGCCCGGAGGCCGCGGAACAGATGATTGCTCAGCTGACCGCCACCGCGGCCGAGGAAGGGCTAAACCTGTTTTTCGATCGTGCCCGACCGGGCAATACCCGGGATGCGCACCGTTTGATGCATCTCGCCGCAACCAGAGGCAAGCAAGATCAGCTGGCCGAGCGACTGTTCCGGGCGTCCTTCGTCGAAGGTGAGCCGGTCGGGCTGTCGCCGACGTTAGTGCGGCTCGCCACCGACGTCGGCCTCGACGCTGATGAGGTGTGGCGGGTGCTGGACAGCGAGGCGTACGGCGACGCGGTCCAGGCCGAGGAGTCAGCGGCCGCAGATCTCGGAATTCGGGCGGTGCCGTTCTTCGTGATCGACGGTCGGTACGGCGTTTCGGGGGCTCAGCCGGCCGAGATGCTGTTGCAGGCGCTGGAACAGGCCTGGGAGGACCGCTCGTCTGCCTTGAGAGCCGGGCGCGAGGGTGACAGCTGCGCGGTGTGAGCCGTCAGGGCAGGATCGGCGTATGACCGAGCGCCCGTACCGCACCATCATCGAACCGTTCCGCATCCATTCCGTCGAGCCGCTGCGGATGACGACCCAAGCGGAACGAGTCGAGAAGCTGGCGGCGGCCGGGTACAACTTGTTCCGGCTGCACTCCGACGACGTACTCATCGACCTGCTCACCGACTCCGGGACCGGGGCGATGTCGGCGGAGCAGTGGGCCGGCTTGCAGCGGGGCAACGAGTCCTACGCCGGGGCGCCGAGCTTCTACCGCTTCCTCCATGCGGTCACCGAGCTGTTTCCGTTCCGGCACGTGCTGCCCACCCACCAAGGCCGGGCCGCGGAGAAGATCCTTTTCAGCGTGGTCGGCGGGCCGGGCAGGGTGGTACCGAACAACACCCACTTCGACACCACCCGGGCGAACGTCGAGTTCACCGGCGCGGAGGCGCTCGACCTGCCCAGCGCCCAGGGCCGGGAGGCCGCCTCCCGTCACCCCTTCAAGGGCGACATGGACGTCGAGGCGCTGGAGCGGCTGCTCATCGAGCGTCGGGACGACGTACCGCTGGTGATGGTGACGATCACCAACAACGCCGGCGGCGGGCAGCCGGTGAGTCTCGCCAACCTCCGGGCCGTCCGGGACGTCTGCGAGCGGTACGGAAAGCCGCTGTTCCTGGACGCTTGCCGGTTCGCCGAGAACGCGTGGTTCATCAAGACCCGAGAGCCCGGCTATGCCGACATAGACGTACCGGACATCGTCCGGGAGATGGCCTCCCTCGCCGACGGCATGACGATGTCGGCGAAGAAGGACCCGCTGGCCAACATCGGCGGCTGGCTGGCGATGGACGACGACGCGCTGGCGGAGCAGTGCCGCACGCTGGAGATCCTCACCGAGGGCTTTCCCACCTACGGCGGCCTCGCCGGCCGCGACCTGGAGGCGATCGCCCAGGGTTTGACGGAATGCGTACAGCATGACTACCTGCAGTACCGCATCCGGTCTACGGCCTACCTCGGGGAGGCGCTGGAAGCTGCCGGGGTGCCGGTCGTGGTGCCGTTCGGCGGCTCCGCGGTGTTCCTGGACGCCCGAGCGCTGCTTCCCCACATCCCGCCGCTGCAGTACCCCGGGCAGGCGCTGGCTTGCGCTCTCTACGTCGAAGGCGGCATCCGGGCCTGTGAAATCGGGACCGTCATGTTCGGCCGGCGACCGGACGGGTCGGAGGTGCCGGCCGGGATGGATCTGGTACGGCTGGCCATTCCGCGGCGTACGTACACCCAGAGCCACGTCGACTACACGCTCGAAGTGTTGCAGCGGGTGGCCGAGCGGTCAGCCGACCTGCGCGGCCTCACCATCGTCGACGAGCCACCCCGCCTGCGGCACTTCACCGCCGGCTTCGCCCCACTCGGCTGACCGGCAGTTGGTGAAGGCCCGGTCAGCTGGGGCCGCTGCTACGCGATCTCCGTGGGCAGAACCTCACACGCGGCGTTGGTAAACGAAATACATCGTGCAGCCTTCTGGCCCAACGTGGTCGATGGCGTGTGGCAGGCCCGCCGGGAAGTGGATGTAGGCGCCGGGGCCGAGTCGCGCCCCGCCTACCGTGGCGGTGCCGTCCACGATCCATTGGTGGTGGTGTCCGGAGTGATGAGTGTGCTCCGGCTCCTGGGCGCCCGGCTCTAGGCGCAGCAGTCCGGCCACGCCGTCCTTCGAGCGCCACAGTTCACGAACCTG
>JBDUDX010000075.1:0-2588 GCA_040002735.1 Frankiaceae bacterium
CCGTCGATGATCGCAACGAAGGCGGCGACCCGGTTGTCCCGGAACGCGCCGAACAGCACGCTGAGCAGCGCCAGTGTCACCGGCCGGCTGCCCGCGCCGAAGCCCGCGGCGTCGACACCGAACGTGGCGACGTCCCAGGTCGCTACCCGGTCCAGCCCGGCGGCCTGACGTGTCGCCTCGATCGGCAGCGACCACGGCGGGTGGACGGCGTCCTGCAGCGTCTTCAACGCCTCCGGGTTGCCGTGCAGCAGTCGCACCGCGCCCGCCGCCCGGCCGTCGGGCAGCAACACCGCGCCGAAACTCATATCCCCGTCGAACGGGTCGTACTCCGCGCGCAGCTGGGCCGGCGTGTTGCCGTAGCGGCGACCGAACACGTCCCGTTCACACGTCCGCGCCGCCCGCAGGTCCGCACCCCGGCACGGGAACGCGAGTCGCATCGACACCCGATGCTCGGCCGGCCGGTAGGCGTGCCGAATAACGTTATCGAGAAGCCGAGAGTCAGAACCCATGAGAGACGACGTCGGTGGCGCTGAAGAACCGGCGGGTGAACTCGACGATCACCTCGGGCTGGAACACCTTGCAGGCGTACATGTCCACGCTGAAGAACAGGTCCGGCGCGTTCCAGGCGTAGAAGTGCGCCCCGGAGGTCTCCCAGTGCACCCAGCCGGCCCACCCGTACAGCGGTGACAGATGGGTCACCGGCTCGGTCAACACCCGCATCGCGGCGAGCCCCCCGATGCCCCTCAAATACTCCACGATCGCCGTGGCTGTGATCGGCGCCGTGACGGTGCCCTCGATGACCAGCCGCTGCCGCACGATCGTCGGCGCCAAATCACGCATCGATAGCTCCGTCGAACGGGGTCAAGGTCAGCGTGGTAATCGGCGCCGCCGGGACCGCACTTGAGGGCTGCGACGGGCGACCGACCCGAATACGTCATCCCTGCGCAACCGGCCGTCTCCGAGACACGTTGAGGCCGGCACGCCGTACCGGATGGCAACGGCGACGCCTTTTCGCCGTTCCGGAGACCTTGGACAGCGCACCGTCTCGGTCCTCGCCTATGGCGACGGGACGCGGATGCGGCGGTTGCGGGTGGCGCTCCGAGCGGGTCTTCACGTCGTGGGCTGAGCATTTCGAGGGCACCGACGTGGTCGGCTACCTCTCCAGCGCTGGCACTGGCGTTTCAGACCGACTACATCCCACGGCTGGGCATGCTGACGAGCACGAGCACTAGCAGCGTGACGTGAGGTAGGACGCGGTCAGCGTCGCCGCAGTCAACGTTTCCAGGTTCCGCCGCCGTCGCTTTCGCGGACGTCCTTATCTCCTGTGCCGATAATGCATATTATGTCAGAAACGCGGCAGATTTCAGCGCCCGCAACCCATTTACCACCCCTTCCGGCACTGTTTGCAGTGTGTTGAGACCGACGGCGTGGCGGGGCGTAGCGACCGTACCGCTGCCAGACTCAGGGCATGCCGTGGGCGCTTTGGGTGGCGCGCTTGCACATCAGCGACCGAACAGCCCAGAAGATCATCTCGGTGCATCACATCACCACCGACGAAGTCCGGGATGCCGTTGAGCTGCGGCCGGGTTTGACGTACGTGTGGGATGAGGACCCGCAGCGGGGACTGCGGGCCCTGGTCGAGGCGGTGATCAGGGGTCGCCGCACCATCGTGGTGCTGTACCCGGTTGACAGCGCAGAGTTGGGCGATGAGTACAACTTGGGCAGCGCCTACCCGGAACGGCCCTAGCGTCGGACGTCAAAGCGGAGGCATGATGAGCGCTGTGACGTCGCAAAACTTTTATGAGGACGACGAGCCTGCCGAGGACATCTTCGCCGTCTTCCACGCCGGTGAGAAGCTGCGCACCAAGCAGCCGGCGCGCGGCGAGACGCAGTACCTCTACTTCGACGGCACCCGACCGGGTGACGCCGTGGTGACCACCGTCCGGGCCGTCCTCCGCGGTGATCGGCTGCCGGTCGGCTCGAACCTGTAGTGGCTTCACCCATCGACGCACAAATCATCCTCTGTGACGCGGCGCAGTCCGACCCCTCCGGCAAGTTGCACATGCTCGGCGCCGGCTGGTCGATCACCAGCAGTCCGACCGCTCCTCAGGCCGTCGCGGTGCTGATCAAAGTTCCCTGGGACCGCACAAATCAGCAACTCACCCTCACCCTCCAACTTCTGGACGCTGACGGGCACCCGGTGCTCCTCCCATCACCGGTCGGCCAGACGCCAGTCGCCGTAGGGAGCACACTTGAGGTTGGGCGCCCCCCAGGCGTACCAGCAGGGTCGCCGATCGACGCGTCCTTCGCCCTCAACGTGCAGCCGATGCCGCTCCACCCGGGCCGGTACGAGTGGCGCCTGGACCTCGCCGGCGAAACTTCCTCCGCCCCCTTCTTGGTGCGCTCCCCCCAGATAGCTGCAGACTCGGGGCCCAGCGACACTTGACCCCGCCGGAGCTCCGAACGATCGACTCGTAGGCCTATCCGGCCGATGATCGATCTCCGGCCACGAGCAGCACGGCGGTCCGCCCTCCAGTTCGCATTGAGTCCCTTCAAGGACCCTAAAGGTGCATTACACGGGATTCGTA
>JBDUDX010000076.1:0-15723 GCA_040002735.1 Frankiaceae bacterium
TCGGATTAGCCGAGGACGCGACACGCCATGCTGGTCACGCGGACATGATCCACGTGACGACGCACGACCAGAATTGCCATGCTGCCCATTCTGGCCTTGTCCGCTGGGTCAGTCGACGGCGATGAGGCGATGCCGAGGGGAGGTTCGATGCTCATCGATACCTCCGGTCCTTCCGCCGCGAGCGCCGGCCGGACAGGTACATCACCCGGGCGCTTGTCTACTGACTGGATAGACAATAGCCGAAGTGGCGGCCGGGTGTCAGAAACCCGGCCGCGCTCTCGCCGCTGCGGTGGGTGCCTGGACCTCGACCCGAGGCCCGTAGCGGCCGCTCGACCTCAGCGCCTCGTCCTTCGGGAGCATCCCGTCGAGCATGGCGGCCAGATCCCAGGTGTGCATCGCGGCTGGTCAGGCGTCGTCAGGACGGCTTCGCGTTAGCCGCTGCCACCAGCGATGAGTTTTACTCTGCTGGACCGTCTTCCTGCAGAGGCGGGCCAGAACTGCAGGTGTATTCCCGACAGAGCAGAAAGGGGTATTGATGACCGGAGTACGCGTTCTCGTGGGCACCCGCAAGGGCGCCTTCGTTCTCACCGCGGACGGGAAGCGAGAGGAGTGGCAGGTCAACGGCCCGCATTTCGGTGGCTGGGAGATCTACCACGTCAAGGGTTCCCCGGCGGACCCCAACCGGCTGTACGCGTCGCAGTCCGGCGGGTGGTTCGGGCAGCTCATCCAACGCTCCGACGACGGTGGCAGCACCTGGGCGCCGGTGGGCAACGAGTTCACCTACGACGGCGTACCGGGCACTCACCAGTGGTATGACGGCACCCCGCACCCGTGGGAGTTCGCCCGGGTCTGGCATCTGGAGCCGTCGCTGACCGACCCGGACATCGTCTACGCCGGCGTCGAGGACGCCGCATTGTTCCGCTCGACCGACGGCGGGCAGCAGTGGCAGGAACTGTCCGGGCTGCGCGGCCACGACTCCGGGTCCTCCTGGCAGCCGGGCGCCGGCGGGATGTGCCTGCACACGATCCTGCTCGACCCGGTCGATCCCGAGAGGATGTTCGTCGCCATCTCGGCGGCCGGCGTATTTCGGACCGACGACGCCGGAACCACCTGGCGACCGATCAATCGGGGGCTGAAGTCCGGCGAGATCCCGGCGACCGAGGCGGAAGTTGGGCACTGCGTGCACCGCATCACCATGCACCCCTCGCGTCCGAATGTGCTCTTCATGCAGAAGCACTGGGACGTCATGCGCAGCGACGATGCCGGCGAATCGTGGCACGAGATCAGTGGCAATCTGCCCAGCGATTTCGGATTCCCGATTGACGTACATGCCCATGAGCCGGACACCGTCTACGTCGTACCGATCAAGAGCGATTCCGAGCATTATCCGCCGGACGGGAAGCTGCGGGTGTACCGCAGCCGGACCGGAGGGGAGGAATGGGAGGCGCTGACCAACGGTCTGCCGCAGTCCGACTGCTACGTCAACGTGCTGCGGGACGCGATGGCGGTGGACTCCCTGGACTCCTGCGGCGTGTACTTCGGTACCACCGGCGGGCAGGTCTACGCTTCGGCCGACGCTGGCGACATCTGGGCGCCGATCGTTCGCGACCTGCCGGCGGTGCTCTCGGTCGAGGTTCAGTCCCTGCCATGATCCGGGTGGTGCTTCCTGCTCACTTGCGGGCGTTGGCGCGCGTCGACGGCGAGGTGCAGCTCAACGTTGACGGTATGGCCACCCAACGCACCGTGTTGGATGCGCTGGAGATCGCGTACCCCATGCTGCGGGGGACGATCCGTGACCAGGTCACCCACCAGCGGCGAGCATTCGTACGCTTCTTCGCCTGCGAAAGCGACCTCTCCCACGATTCGCCCGACGCCCCGTTACCCGCTGAGGTGGCTACCGGCGGGGAGCCGCTGCTCGTGGTGGGCGCCATGGCCGGCGGTTAGCACCGTCTTCGGGCGCCGGCCCAACCGGGGGTGGCTGTAGCCTCCGAGGCGGGGAAACTGACCGGGATGCTGGTACCCCTGCGCTTCCCCAACCTGGCCCAGGAGGAGGGCCGCTTGCTGGTAGCCGCGGCGGTCGCCTGCTGAGCCCTGGACGGTCCGTCGTAATAATCGTCGGTACAGCACGTCCGCGGAAGGGGCAGCGATGCAGGCCGGAACACGATCAGCGGTGGCCTTGGGGGACCTGCCCGGCCTGGTAGGGGAGTGCCTCGGCGTGAGCCGTTGGCACACCGTGACGCAGGAGCAGATCAACCTCTTCGCGCAGGCGACCGGCGATGACCAATGGCTGCACGTCGACCCGGAACGCGCGCGGTCCGGGCCGTTCGGAACGACCATCGCCCACGGTTATCTGACCCTGTCGCTGGGGCCGATGCTGCTCTGGGACGCGGTCGAGGTGACCGGCGTCTCGCGGGTACTGAATTACGGCATCGACCGCGTTCGCTTTCCCACCGTCGTGCCGGTGAACTCCCGAGTGCGGCTGTCGGTGGCCCTGCTGGGAATCACCGATATCGACGGCGGACTGTCGACGAAGCTGGGGTGCACGTTCGAGTTGGAGGGCTCCGCCAAACCCGCCTGCGTCGCCGAGATTATCTTCTGTCACTTTCGCTGATCCACAGCCCAAAAGAATCTTCGCCGTACGGCGGGATCCCGTGTTACCGTCGAGGCGGTTGCAGTTACAGTTCCTCGCACGTTTTCGAACGCCCGCGGAGTGTGATGGCGGGCGTTCCTTCGTTCCCGCTGTTGTCTTTCGGGGTGGGGCACGTACGACCGCAGCCCGAGGATGCGCACAGTGTGCTCCTCGTTTGTCCCCACAGGGAGATAGCAGATGGCTCAAGGCACCGTGAAGTGGTTCAACTCCGAGAAGGGCTACGGCTTCATTGCCCAGGACGGCGGCGGCGCCGACGTCTTTGTGCACTTCTCGGCGATTGCCGCTGACGGCTACCGTTCACTCGATGAGAACCAGCGCGTCGAGTTCGAGATCTCGCAGGGCCCGAAGGGTCCCCAGGCCGAGCAGGTTCGCTCGCTCTAGGACCACCTCAGAAGGTCAAGAATCCACCAGGGCCCCGGCTTCGGCCGGGGCCCTGGCGTGCTCGCACCTTGCCTGGAATAGCCTGGTCGGGACATGGAAACCATCGAGCGGTTGCTTTCGGCGGCCGAGCAGTACCGCTCCCGGTACACGCCGGATCGCCCGCTGCGACCGGCTCTGCAGCTCACCATCGTGGCCTGTATGGACAGCCGGCTGGACCTGTTCGGGCTATTGGGCCTGCAGGTGGGCGATGCGCACGTACTGCGTAACGCCGGCGGCGTGATCACTCCGGACACCATCCGCTCGCTGGCGATCAGTCAACGCCGGCTGGGCACGCGTTCGGTGATGCTCATCCATCACACGAACTGCGGCATGGAAGCGATCACCGATTCTGGGTTCAAGCAGGAGCTGTGTGAGGCCACCGGCATGTCGCCGGATTGGGCGGTCGAGGCATTCAGCGACGTCACGGCCAACGTACGCCAGTCGTTGCAGCGGGTCCGGAACAATCCTTTCCTGCTGCATCGAGATGATGTCCGCGGCTTCGTCTTCGACGTACACACCGGCTGCCTGGACGAAGTGATCTAGCGGCTCAGCCGTCGGCCGGTACGCAGAGCACCAGCGCAGCCGGATCCACCTGCGCGACCAACAGATCCTGCTCGGCTCGTACGTCGCCGTCGAGTTCTACCGGCAGCTTGCGGTCCACCGATATCTCGACCCGGGCCGCGGACCAGGTCTCCAGCTGACAGAGGTGCGGGTGTCGCTTCACCACCACCCGCCACACCAACCCCCACCAGTCCCGCAGCCGCCGAGGTGCCAGCAACCCGATCTCGAAGAGGCCATCGTCACCGACGGCGGCCGGTAGCATCTCCAACCCGCCCTGCAGCCGTCCGACGTTGGCCACCAGCACCCCCCGGCCCCGGCGCCGCATCGGCTCGGTCGCCCCGTCCAACCGCAGCTCGAACGCGGCCAGTGGCGAGCGGCGGAGCGTACGGATACCGCTCACCACGTACGCCGCCCAGCCCAGCCACCGCTTGAGGCCAGGGGGAGCGTTGTCCAGGAACGCGGCGTCGAAGCCGATGCCGGCCATCACCGCGAACCGTTCCTCGCCCAGTACGCCCACGTCGATGTGCCGCCGGCGGCCCAGCGTGGTCAACCGCGCCGCGGCAACGATCTGCAGCGGAATGCCGTAGTTGCGGGCCAGCAGGTTGCCGGTGCCGCCGGGGAGCACGGCCAGCGGGATGCCGGAGCCGGCGAGTACCGACACCACGGCCATCACCGTGCCGTCCCCGCCGCAGACCACCACCAGATCGGCTTTGCCGGCCACCGCAGCGCGCGCCTGCCCGGTACCCGGATCCTCCGCCGTCGTTTCCAGCCACCTCAGTCGACGCAGGCCGGCGAGCCCCAGGGCGCCGCGGACGGCCAGTTCGGTGACCGATCCGTTGGGGTTGAAGATGACCGTCACCCCACCTGCGGTCATCTGCGGTCTGGCTTCGTGCGACGGGGAAGCAGCAGAGTGGCGGTGGCGGTGAGCCAGCAGATGCTGAGCACCATCCCCCCGAGTACGTCGCTCGGGTAGTGCATGCCTCGGTACACCCGCGATGACGCGACCCCGAGCGGGATGGCGATCGCCAGGACCACAGCGATGGTGCGCAGCAGCCGCGACTGTCCGGATCGCCAGGCCAGTACGGCCAACCCGCCGTAGAGCGCTACCGAAGCGGCGGTATGTCCGGACGGAAAGCTGGAGGTCGGGGGCGCGGAGTCCAGTTCGGGGACGGCCGGGCGGTGGCGATGGATGAGCAACGTGACCGCCAGGAAGATCAGTACTTCCCCGGCGACGCTGACGCCCAGGAAGATGGACTCGCGCCACCGCCGCAGCGTCAGCCGGAGCGCGACGAACAGCAATGCGGCCAGCGCCGAGATGGTCATCGTCTCGGCCAGGAACGTCGTGTAGTGAGAAATCCGATTGAGCGTCGACGTCCGCTCCTTGACCAGGTTGGCGTCCACCCGGGCATCCGCCGCACCGAGGCCGCTGTGCACCAGCACCCGGGTAACGAACACACCGAGGAGGAGCAGCAGCAGCAATACGCCTACGGCTGCCGCGACCAGTAGGCCGGCGGTCTTCGTGGCGGATCGGGCCGGAGCCTGCGGACGGGACGGCGCGGCGGTGGTGCTCACCGGCTGCCGTCCGACGTGCGGCGGTACCGCGCTTCGGCGAGTCCGTAGATGCCGAAGGCGACCAGCCCGGGGGGCACCACGACCAACAGCCACGGTCCCAGGGGGGTCTTGACCAAGCTCTTGAGCGCCCCGTCCAGCCCTCGCGCCTTTTTCCGATCGAAGGTGATCGCCGCCTGAACGACGAAAAACCCGGCGAGTGCGAAGACGAAGCCGCGGGAGACCGTACCGATCATGCCCAGCTTTTCGCGCCACAGCGCGTAGCCGGCGAACCCGAGCGCCAGCAGCCACAGCAGGCCCTTACCGAACGGTTGCTCAGTGACGGTACGCAGTGCGCCGTTCTGGTTGGTCTCCTTACCGCCGTGCCCCAGCGCAACTCCCACGGCGAGGAGGCCGATCACGATGTAGATCGCTTCACGTGCGGTGAGACCCGCCCGGGCCAAGCGGTCGATCCACGGACTGGCGGCAGCCTTGTCCAGAGTGCCTTGGCGTCGTGACCGACCTGAGCCATTGTTCACATCCTCAGCGTTGTGAAGCTGTGGATGCCCTGCCGCACTTCGCGTAACCCTAGAGGAAGGCAATCCCTACCTCTGCGCCACACGGGTGACGGGTGCCTATCCCTGGTCGGGCGTCACCGCGGCGCGGACGCCGGACGGTGCCGAGACACCGGCGGCCGACGACGACGCGGCGGCCCGGCGGCCCGGATCGGTGCCGGTGGCGGACTCGCCACGACGATCGGCGTCCCGGACAGGGCCAACTCCTGTACCGCCGAGGAGGTCGGCGACACCGAGGCGGCGGCCGGGTGTACCCCGGCGTCGCGGTGCAGTCGGGCCACCTCGGACACCTGCTCCGGGAGCAGGAGGGACAGTACGACACCGTCGGCGCCGGCCCGCGCGGTACGGCCGGAGCGGTGCAGGTAGTCCTTGGCGTCGGCCGGCGGGTCGAAGTGCACGACCAGGCCCACGTCGTCGACGTGAATCCCGCGAGCCGCAACGTCGGTGGCGACCAGTACCCGCGCGTGTCCCGAGGAGAAGGCGTCCAGCGCCCGCTGCCGGGCGTTCTGTGCCAGGTTGCCGTGGATTGCTCCAGCCGCTACTCCGGTCCGCTGCAACTGCTTGGCGAGGCGGTCGGCGCCGTGCTTGGTACGGACGAAGATCAGCGTACGGCCGGGCCGTCCGGCGATCTCCGCGGCCACGGCCACCTTCTCCTCGGAGCGGACGGTGAAGGCCCGGTGGTCCATCGTGGAAACCGTGTGACCGGCCGGTGTGATCGCGTGAATCGCCGGGTCGGTGAGGTAGTCGTGCACCAACCGGTTCACCCCGCGGTCCAGCGTGGCGGAGAACAGCATGCGCTGCCCGCCCGCCGGTGTGGTGTCGAGCAACATGCGGACTGCGGGCAGGAATCCCAGGTCGGCGAGATAGTCGGCCTCGTCCAGTACGGTGATCTCCACCTTGGCCAGGCTGCACTCCCGCTGGTTGATCAGGTCCTGTAGCCGGCCGGGGGTGGCAATGACGACGTCGACCCCCCGCCGGAGCGCGGTGATCTGGCGATGCATGGAAGCGCCGCCGTAGATGGCGGCGACCTGCAGGTCGAGGGCCTGGCCGAGCGGGGCGAGGGCTTCCTTGACCTGCTCGGCGAGCTCCCGAGTCGGTACCAAGACCAGCCCGCGGGGCTGACCCGGAACCCGCGGCCCACCGGCGAGGCGGGCGAGCATCGGCAGGCCGAAGGCGAGGGTCTTGCCGGAACCGGTCTGCGCCCGGCCGAGTACGTCGAAGCCGGCGAGCGCATCCGGGATGGCGCGACCCTGAATCGCGAAGGGTTCGTGGACACCGCGTCGGGCCAGCGCGGTCACCAGCCGGTCGGGAAGTCGCATCGCGGCGAAGCTTTGGCTCGGGCCTGGCTCTATCGACGCCGCGGCTGCCATGGCGGCCTCGAGGGCGGAGACCACCGGGGCCGGACGCGTGTTGGCGCTCGCTGGGCGGCGCGGTCGGCGCGTTCCGGAACGGGGGATGGGATGGGTGCGTGGGCGGGGCATGCGGGAACTCCGTTGCGTTTTCGGCGGCCGGTTACGGTCGGTGCGGCAGCAACGAACCCGACTTAATCCGGGACCGTCAACGGAATCAGCACGTCACAGCTTCGACCTGCGGGCGGCTCGCCCGCGGGAGCGCAGCACCGAGGCGCTGCAGATGCAACTCAGTGTACAGGGCCTTCTGCCCACCCGGCTCGAACGCCGGCACCGACTAAGGCTTTGTGGTCGGCCCCGAACGCCCTGGCCGGAGCGCTCGCGCCGGGTCAGGGCTGTACACCTCGGGTTGGCGACGAGCTCGCTCGGGTCCCGGTCCGGCGTTCGCCACCACCACCGACATCCAGGGCAGCACGGTGGAGGCGATGATCAGCACCAGGATGAAAACGAACGGTACGTGCAGCGCGTACAGGATGATGGCGCCGATCAGGCAGAGCGTCCGAATCGCCATCTTGATCAGGTACTTCTTCTGCCGGTCATCAATTTCCTCCCGGCGACTGCGGCCGGCGTTGGTGACCACATAGACGTCGTCGTCGCGCCGCCCGCGCTGGGGGGACCGCTTGGAAAACATGGCCGTACCCTTCCGCCTCCTGCGCGGCCTCCTGTTGGCGGCCGACGCTGTGAGGGCATTGCTACGGTACGCCCGTTTGACCGTCCCGCCCTGCCGCGGCAGCCGAGACGGCTACGGATGAGATACTGAACGTATCCCCTCCGCTGTCGCGGAGCTGGGGCGCGCCGCCGTCGCGTGGCCTACGCAGGTTCCTCTAACGCATTTTCAAGGATCGCAACGCCATGACGCAGGACAAGGTATCCCTGGCCGACCGCCGCACCGGTTCGGTGGTGACGGAGCAGGAGGATTCGGAACGCTTCCAGCTGAGCATCGGCAAGGTTCTGGCCGGCAGTCTGGCCGCCGCGTCGGCGGCTGCGGTCGCCTCCGCTTTCGGCGTCGCCGGGACGGTCATCGGGACCGCCTTGTTCAGCGTGGTGGCGACGGTGGCTTCCGCGCTGTATGAGCACGTCGTCCGGCGTACCACTGACCGGCTCGCGCTGGCGTCTGCTCCGCTGCTGCAAAGGCCCGGCCTCTCCCGGCTGCGGCCTTCCCCGTCCCTGCCGTGGCGGCGCGTCGCCACCGGGGCGGTGCTGGTCTTTGCGGTCGCTTTCGCCGGCATCACGGCGTTCGAGATGCTCGCCGGCAAGCCGTTAAGCGCGCTCTGGGGGCAGAACTCCGATACCGGAACCTCCCTGCAACGGGTGGTGTCGCCGCACGAATCCCACCCCCAGCCGGCGCCTGCATCCTCGACCAGCCGCCCGGCGGAACCGGTATCGACCGGAAGCCCAACGACGGTGAGTACGACTCCGGCGACCAGCGGCACGCCCACCTCGACCGGGACTCAGGCTTCCACCGGGACTTCCACGACGCCGCCGACCGCGTCCCCGACCGGTACGCAGGCCTCCTCGCCGGGAACTACCCCGCCACCGACCACGCCCGCGCCGACCAATCCGGCGCCGACCAATCCGGCACCGACCAATCCGGCACCGACCGGAGCATCGAGCCCTCCACCGATTCCGTAACCGACGAGCGCAACGTAAAGCGGGCCGCCCCCGAGGGGAGCGGCCCGCTTTACGTTTGCGGAACTGTCAGATGCCAGCCGACGGAAGCGGGTCGGACAGGTCGACGAGACCGGCCTTCTCCCGATCGACCTTGAGGAACGGCCCGTCACCGGAGGCGTCGATGACACCCTTCTCGACGAAGGTGTAGCGACCCTCGAGCACCGCCTTGGCGAGCTTGGAGTTGTCGTCGTCGTCGTTGAACCACAGGTCGTGGAACAGGTGGTCGGCCCGACGGCGAGCGCCCTTGCAGAAGACGTCCGCAAGCTCCACGGCCTGCTGAGCCTCCGGCGACCCGTTGTCCAGCAGCATGCGCGCGCGCACGACCGCGGCCGAGATGGCAAACAACTCGCAGCCGATGTCGACGATCCGACCGAGGAAGACCTGCTTGAACTCCAGCTTGCCCTGCCAGCGCGACATGCCGTAGAACGTCGACCGGGCAACCTTGCGGGAACTCCGCTCGACGTACCGCAGGTGAGTCGCCAGCACCCCGAAGTCGGCGTACGCATTCGGCGTTTGGCCAGCACCGACGGTGAGGGTCGGGAACCACTTGCTGTAGAACTTGCCGGCGTTGACCAGAGCCTTGGCCTTGTCGCCCGTGCCCTTGTCCGGGTCGATGATGTCACCGGCAACCGAGAGGTGCTGGTCGACCGCGTCACGGGCGATCAGCAGCTTCATGATCTCCGAGGAACCCTCGAACGTCCGGTTGATCCGGATGTCCCGAAGCAGCTGCTCCACCGGTACGCCACGCTCGCCGCGGGCCTTGAGTGAGGCCGCGGTTTCGTACCCGCGTCCGCCGCGGATCTGCATCAGTTCATCCACCACGAGCCAGGACTGCTCGGAGGACCACAGCTTCGCCAGGGCCGCCTCGATACGGATGTCGTTGCGCTTCTCATCCGCCATAATCGAGGCCATCTCGACGACGGCTTCGAGGCCGAATGCCATCCCAGCGATGTGGGCGATCTTCTCGGCGATGGCGCCGTGGGCACCGACCGGGCGGCCCCACTGCACCCGGGTGCTGCCCCATTCGCGGGAGATCTTGGTGGCGAACTTGGCGCTACCGGCCGCGATCGCGGGCAGCGACAGCCGGCCGGTGTTCAGCGTGCTGAGAGCGATCTTCAGGCCGGAGCCCTCTTTGTCCAGCCGGTTCTCGGCCGGCACCCGGACGTCGGTGAAGACGGTGACGCCGTTTTCGATGCCCTTGAGACCCATGAACGCGTTGCGGTGGGTGACCTCGATACCGGGGCTGTTCGCTTCGACCACGAACGCGGTGATACCGCCGCGGTGGCCTTCCGAGCGCGGCACGAGTGCCATCACGACGAGCAGTTCGGCGATGGTGCCGTTTGTCGTCCACAGCTTGGTGCCGTTGACGATGTACTCCGAGCCGTCCTCGGTCGGAACCGCCTTCGTGCCCATCCGCGCCGGGTCCGAGCCCACGTCGGGCTCGGTGAGGCAGAACGCGCTGACTGCGTCGGTGGCGACCCGGGGCAGGAACTTGCGCTTCTGCTCCTCGGTGCCGAAGTGCTTGACCGGCTCGGGTACACCGATGGACTGGTGAGCGGAGAGCAGCGTCGCGAGCGACGAGTGCACCGATCCGGCGAGCATCAGCGCGTGGTTGTAGTAGACCTGCGTGAGGCCAAGGCCGCCGTACTCCTCGGGAATCTTCATCCCGAGGGCACCGATCTCCTTGATGCCCTTCATCACATGCTCGGGGATCCGGGAGTCGCGCTCGATCTCCTCGCCGTCCACCTCTTCCCGCAGAAACTGCTCAAACTTCGCGATGAAGGCCGCACCAGTGGCGATCGCCTCCGGCGGCAGGGTGGGGTGCGGGTGAATCAGGTCCAGTCGGAAGCGGCCCAAAAACAACTCCTTGGCGAAGCTGGGCTTGTTCCAGGTGGAATCGCGGGCTGCCTCCGCGACTTTGCGGGATTCCGCCGCACTGGGGTTAACAGTCATCCGAGGGGCTCCGATCGAAGGTGTCTTTGGCGTGCAGCCTATCGACGCTTCGAATCCGATGGGATAGGGGCCTCCCCCTCGGCGGGGACGTGATGGGGCAAAGCGGCCAGCGGCGGCTACTCGCCGCGGGAACCCAGCCGGGGGTCTCCGAGCAGTTCCACGCCGGCGGCCCGCATCGCGGCCAGGGCGGCGCGGGTGGTCTCGGGCGCGACGCCGGCGGTGAGGTCGAGCAACACGCGGGTCCGAAATCCGGCCGTGACCGCATCCAGGGCGGTGGCACGTACGCAGTGGTCGGTGGCGATACCTACCAGATCTACGGCCTCGACGCCGCGCGAGCGCAGCCACGCTGACATGGACGTACCCGCCGCGTCGCTGCCTTCGAAGGCGCTGTACGCGGCCGTGGAGTGGCCCTTGTCGAAGATCGCGTCGAGGGGCGCGGTGTCCAGCGCCGGATGGAACTCGGCGCCGGGAGTCCCGATCACGCAGTGCGGCGGCCAGGAGTCGACAAAGTCGGGCTGGGCGGAGAAATGGGCGCCCGGGTCGCGGTGAAAGTCGCGGCTCGCCACGACGAGGTCATAGGCGTCGTGATCGCCGTCGACCGAGGACCGGGCGAGCACCGCGCTGACGTCAGCCGCGACCGCCGCGCCGCCGGCCACCGCCAGACCGCCCCCCTCGCAGAAATCGTTCTGGACGTCGACGACGACCAGCGCCCGGCTCATGTACGCACGCCGCTTCGCTCGGTACCGAGGCCGTCGGCGCCGATGGTCAAGGTCGGAAGCGCCGCCTCGCCGGCGGAGAGCTGCATCGCCGTGGCCGGCAGTTCTGCCCGGCTCTCCCGCCAGCGGGTACGGGCCTCCGCCACGTCGCAGCGGCACACCACGTCGCCGGCCCGGATCAGCGGTGCGATCAACGGGCGTTCCGATGGCGACGTACCGGTGGGCACCGGCGGGGAGTTCCGCAACTCGCCCGTGGGATCGGCGTAGATCACTTCCGCGGTGGCGGTGCCGTGGCTGTCCAGCCTGCGGGTGGCGTACTTCCGTCCACCGATGCTGATCTTGCCGATCGACTTCTTCGCGACCGGCTGCAGAACCCCTTCGACCTCGCGGGCCACCAGTTTGTACACGAAGCCGGCGGTGGGGGCGCCGCTGCCGGTGACCACCGAGGTGCCGACGCCGTACCCCGCCACCGCTTCGGCCGCCAGGGTGGCGATCATGCGCTCGTCCAGGTCGCTGGTGACCACGATGCGGGTCTTGTGCGCGCCGAGGTCGTTCAGCAGGGCGCGGGCGAAGCGGACCTGCTCGCGCAGGTCGCCGGAGTCGAGCCGGATCGCACCGAGTTCAGGTCCGGCCACCTCCACTGCGGTCCGGATGCCCTGCCCCACGTCGTAGGTGTCCACCAGCAGGGTGGTGTCCACGCCGAGGGTGTCCACTTGCGCTTGGAAGGCGGCCCGCTCGTCGCCATGGACCAGGGTGAAGGCATGGGCGGCGGTACCGGTGGTCGGAATGCCGTACCAGCGGCCGGCGGCCAGGTTGGAGGTGGCGGCGAAGCCGACGAGGTACGCGGCCCGAGCCGCGGCAACCGCGGAGAGCTCGTGGGTCCGCCGGGAGCCCATCTCGATGCACGGGCGGTCGCCGGCGGCGCACACCATCCGGGCGGCGGCGGCGGCCACCGCAGAGTCGTGGTTGAGGATCGAGAGCGCGACCGTTTCCAGCAGTACGCACTCGCCGAAGGTTCCGGACACGGTCAATACCGGGGAGTACTCGAAGTACGCCTCACCCTCGGCGTAGCCGTCGATGTCGCCGCTGAACCGGTAGTCGGCGAGGTACCGGCAGGCCGCCTCGTCGATGATTCCCTCCGCCCGCAGATCGGCGAGGTCATCGGGGTCGAAGGTGAATCGCTCCACTGCCTCCAGCAGTCGCTGGATGCCGGCGAGTACGCCGTACCGGCGGCCGAACGGCAGCCGCCGGGCGAAAACCTCGAAGACCACCGGCCGGTCGGCCAGCCCGCTGGCGAGCGCTGCCCGCAGCATGGTGAGTTCGTAGTGATCGGTGAATAGCGCCGTGCTCGGCATCTGCGACGGCAACGGGCTCATGGTCAGCGAGGGTAGCGAGCCGACGCGCGTCCCGAGGTGCGGGATCCGGCGGTAAAGCCGTAATCCGCCCCGTTCGGGTGCTTACAACCGGCGCGCGTTCTGTCACCATTGAGCGATGACGACAGCTGCGGTTCGGCTGCCGGTCGCGCGACCATGGGCGTCGTCGAGCCGGCCCGGCATGCCGCGCGCGTCGGTGTTGCCGCAGCAGATGGAGCGGCCGGAAGTCGCCGACGACATCCGGGTCGAGAAGCCGTGGATCACCATAGTCTGGAACGACCCGATCAACCTGATGTCCTACGTCGCCTTCATCTTCCAGAAGCTTTTCGGGCACAGCCGCGAGAAGGCGCACAAGCTGATGCTCGACGTCCACCACAAGGGGCGCGCCGTGGTCTCCAGCGGCAGCCGCGAGCAGATGGAACACGATGTCGCCCGGCTGCACGCGCACGGCCTCTGGGCAACCTTGCAGCAGGACTGACGTCGGACTGATGCCCCACCGTTTCCGCCGGACCCGGCACGGGCTGGAGATCAAGCTCTCCCGTCCTGAGGCGCTGATGCTCCGGCAACTCGCCGAGGACCTGGTCCGACTGCTGGAGTCCGATTCGCCACCCGCTCCGGTGGACCCCCTGGAGGCGTTGGTGGGGATGTCGCTCACACCGACCCCGCGTCCGGTGGATCCGGTACTCGCCCGGCTGCTGCCCGATGGCTACACCGACGACGACCAGGCGGCGGCGGACTTCCGGCGGTACACCGAGCCGGAACTTCGCTCCGCGAAACGTGCTGCGCTGCGGTCGGTGGCGACGACGCTGAGCCGAGAGGGCGGCAGGACGGTGCTCGATGACGCAACCGCCCAGGTCTGGCTGACCGCGATCAACGATCTGCGGTTGGCGATGGGCACCCGCCTGGGGGTCACCGAGGAGCTGTATGACGATCTCCAACGGATGGCGCCGGATGACCCCCGGTTGCCGCACCTGAACGTGTACGAATGGCTCGGCGGGTTGGAGGAGTCGCTCGTTCAGGCGCTTGCCGGTTGGTGATCGGCACGGCCGTCGTCGGCGCGTAATCTCGGAAGCCGTGCTCACCCTGGCGGCCTCCACGTACGCCCAGATCGTCGCCCATGCCCGGCGCGACCACCCGGACGAGGCCTGCGGCATCGTCGCCGGGCCGGTCGGGTCCGATCGACCGGAGCGGTTCCTCCCGATGGCGAACGCCGAGCGCTCGCCGACCTTCTACCGGTTCGATGCGAAGGAGCAGCTGGCGCTCTGGCGCGAGATGGACGAGCGGGACGAGGAACCCGTGGTGATCTACCACTCGCACACCGCGACGGAGGCGTACCCCTCGCGTACCGACATCACCTACGCCGGCGAACCGGGTGCACACTACGTCTTGGTCTCCACCCGGGACCCCGACACGGTGGAGTTCCGGTCGTACCGGATCGCCGATGGCACGGTCACCGAGGAAGAGGTACGGGTAGTCGAGACGTTGTCCTGATCGACGCCCGTTCGACTCGCCCCGCTGCCAAGGAGCTTCCGCAATGCCGATCGAAGTCCGGATCCCGACGATCCTTCGTACCCACACCGGCGGCGAGAAGTCCGTGCAGGGCTCAGGCGGCACCCTTGACGAGGTTTTCGCGGATCTCGACGCCCGGCATGCCGGCCTGCGCGCACGGGTGGTGGAGGAGAAGGGTGAGTCTCCCGCGCTGCGCCGGTTCGTCAACGTGTACCTCAACGACGAGGATGTCCGGTTCCTCGACGGCTTGCGCACGCCGGTGAAGGACGGCGACACGGTGGTGATTCTGCCGGCGGTCGCCGGCGGATGACCCGCTACGACTCGCTGCTGGACTCCCTCGGGCACACCCCGTTGGTGGGGCTACCGCGGCTGTCGCCGTCCGCGGACGTTCGGCTGTG
This sequence comes from Frankiaceae bacterium, assembly GCA_040002735.1. Classification (GTDB taxonomy): domain Bacteria; phylum Actinomycetota; class Actinomycetes; order JADGOV01; family JADGOV01; genus JADGOV01. The sequence continues at coordinate 14,784 of JBDUDX010000076.1, forward strand.
GGCGAAGCTGGAGGACCGCAACCCCACTGGTTCGATCAAGGACCGGGCCGCCTTCTACATGATCCAAATGGCCGAGAAGGAAGGCCGGCTGGTCCCCGGCTCGACCATCCTGGAGCCAACGTCGGGCAACACCGGCATCTCGCTGGCGATGGTGGCCCGGCTTCGCGGGTACAAGCTGATCTGCGTGATGCCGGAGAACACCTCGGTCGAGCGTCGGCAACTGCTGGAGATGTACGGCGCCGAGATCGTCTACTCTCCGGCCGCCGGCGGTTCGAACGAGGCCGTCCGGCTCGCGAAGGGCATGGCCGCCGACCGGCCGGATTACGTCTTTCTCTATCAATACGGAAATCCGGCGAACGCGCTGGCGCACTACGAGACCACTGGCCCGGAAATCCTCGCCGACCTGCCGTCGATCACGCACTTCGTGGCCGGGCTGGGGACCACCGGGACGTTGATGGGTACCGGTCGCTTTCTCCGCGAACACGTACCCGGGGTACGGATCATCGCCGCCGAGCCGCGCTACGGCGAGTTGGTGTACGGGCTGCGCAACATCGACGAGGGCTTCGTACCGGAGCTGTACGACGCCTCGGTGCTGGACTCCCGCATCTCGGTCGGGCCGCAGGACGCGCTGCGGCGTACCCGGGAATTGATCGACACGGAGGGCATCTTCGCCGGCATCTCCACCGGCGCGATCGCGCACGTCGCGCTCGGTGTCGCCGAGAAAGCCGCCGAGGCGGGGGAGCGCGCCGACATCGTGTTCGTGGTCTGCGACGGCGGTTGGAAGTATCTCTCCACCGGCGCGTACGCCGGCACCCTCGCCGAGGCCGAAGCCGCCCTGGAAGGGCAACTCTGGGCCTGACCGTGCCTACGGCTCCTCGGCGCTGGTGCTGTGGAGGATTGCCGTACTCCTGGCTCACACCATTCTCCACAGTACGGCTCT
>JBDUDX010000077.1:0-8376 GCA_040002735.1 Frankiaceae bacterium
GATTCGCCATGGATCACCGGCCGGGGGGCCGGGTGGTTGTACAAACGCGGCCGGCGTTACAAGAGCTCCTCGCGAGCTTCCACGAAGGCGGCGAGGGCCCGGTCGAGATCCGCGCGGGTATGCGCCGCGGAGACCTGGGTACGAATCCGCGCCTTGCCCTGCGGCACGACCGGGAAGCTGAACGCGATCACGTACAGGCCCTTTCGGAGTACCGCCTCGGCCAACTGGCCGGCCCGGACCGCGTCCCCGATCATGATCGGTACGATCGGGTGGTCACCCGGCAGGATGTCGAAGCCCTCCTCGGTAAGCCGGCGGCGGAAGTACGCGGTGTTCTCCCGCAGCTGCGCCCGTAGGTCATCGCTGCTGGCGATCAGGTCCAGTACCTCCAGCGACGCGGCGGCGATCACCGGGGCGAGGGAGTTGGAGAACAGGTACGGCCGGGAGCGTTGCCGCAGCAGGTCGATGATCTCCCGCCGCCCGCTGGTGTAGCCGCCGCTCGCTCCGCCGAGCGCCTTGCCCAGGGTGCCGGTGAGCACGTCGATCCGGTCCGCCACGCCGTGGTACTCGGGCGTACCGCGACCGCCGGCGCCCACAAACCCGACGGCGTGGGAATCGTCGACCATCACCATCGCGTCGTACCGCTCGGCCAAGTCGCAGATCCCCGGCAGCGGCGCGATGTAACCGTCCATGGAGAACACCCCGTCGGTAGCGATCAGGCGGCGTCGCGCGCCGGACGCTTCCTTCAGCCGCGTCTCCAGATCTGCCATGTCCCGGTTGCGGTACCGGGACCGCTGCGCCTTGCACAGCCGCACGCCGTCGATGATCGAGGCGTGGTTCAGCTCGTCGCTGATCACCGCGTCCCGCTCGTCGAGCAGCACCTCGAACAGCCCGCCGTTCGCGTCGAAGCACGAACCGTACAGGATCGTGTCCTCGGTACCGAAGAACTCCGACAGCCTGCCTTCGAGCTCCTTGTGGATCTCCTGGGTACCGCAGATGAACCGGACGCTGGCCATGCCGTACCCCCAGCGGTCCAGCGCCGCCTTCGCCGCCTCGACGATCCGCGGATGGTCGGCGAGGCCGAGGTAGTTGTTGGCGCAGAGGTTCAACACCTCAGCCCCATCGCCCACCCGGATCGACGCCTGCTGCGGGGTAGCAATCACCCGCTCCGACTTGAACAGTCCCGCGGTCCGGATCTCCGTCAGCGTGGTCGCGATCTCATCCTGCACGGTGCCGTACACCGGTACTCCTCTTGGTTGCGAGCTAGCGGTCGTACCAGTTCAGCAGTACCTTGCCGCACCGACCACTCCGAGCGGTGTCGAAGGCCTGCCGGAAGTCTTCGGCGGCGTACCGGTGCGTGATCACCGGCGTGATGTCGACGCCGGAGGTGACCAGCACCGACATCTCGTACCAGGTCTCGAACATCTGCCGACCATAGATGCCCTTGATAGTGATCATGTTGAGCACGACATGCGCCCAGTCGATGGCGAACTGGGCCGCCGGCAAGCCGAGCAATGCGATCTCGCCGCCGTGTCGCATCGAGGCGAGCATGTCGCGGAGCGCGGCGGGTTGACCGGACATCTCCAGCCCGACGTCGAACCCCTCGCGCATGCCGAGCGACGCCATCGCCTCCGGGATGGAGGTGCTCGAAACATCGACGGCCAGCGTCACGCCGATGGTGCGGGCCAGGTCCAGCCGGTAATCGGACACGTCGGTGACCACGATGTGCCGGGCGCCGGCGTGCCGGGCGACGATCGCCGCCATCAGGCCGATCGGCCCCGCGCCGGTGATGAGCACGTCCTCGCCCAGTACGGGAAAAGTCAGCGTGGTGTGCACGGCGTTACCGAACGGGTCGAAGATTGCCGCCACATCCAGGTCGATGTCCCGTGGATGACGCCAGACGTTCGTGGCGGGCAACGCGATGTACTCCGCGAACGCGCCGGGATAGTTGACCCCGACGCCCTTGGTACGGGCGCACTCCACCCGGCGGCCGGCCATGCAGTTGCGGCACCGGCCGCAGACTAGATGGCCCTCGCCGCTGACGAGGTCGCCCACCGCCAGGTCCGCGACCTCCGAGCCGGTCTCGACGATCGTGCCGACGAATTCGTGGCCCACTACGAGGGGCACCGGCATGTTCGCCTGCGCCCACGGGTCCCAGGACTCGATGTGCAGGTCGGTGCCGCAGATACCGGTACGCAGCACCCGGATCAGCACGTCGTCCCGCCCGATACTCGGTTCGGGTACGTCGAGGAAGCGCAGCCCCGGCTCGGCCGCGGCCTTGACCAGCGCCTTCACCCGGTCACCCTAATCCGAGCGGGTTGGGCGCGCCGGCAGCCGGTCAGTCGGCCGTTCTCAGACTTCGTACGGTGGCCGGGTGTTCTCCCAGCGGCTGCGGGCCGTGCTCAGGTACGCGCCGGTGCTCCTGCTGGTGGTCGGCACGCTGCTGGTGCACGATGTCCGCTACCTTCTGCGGCACCCCTTCTGGCTCGACGAGGCGTGGGTCGCGGTCTCGACCCGGGCGCCGCTGGGCCGCCTGCCGCTGCTCACCTCCTCGACTCCGATCGGGTGGACCTGGCTGCTCCGGCTGGTGCCGGGTGGTGGACTGCAGCGCTCCCGCCTGGTGCCGCTCGCGTTCTCGGCGGCGGCCGCCGTCCTGGCGTACTGCGTCGGCCGGCGATCCGGGCCGATGCCCGCAGTGTCGGGGATGCTGGCGGGCGCAGCGGTGCTGTTCCTGCCGTCGCTGTTGATTCGCAATGACCTCAAGCAGTACTCCGCCGACGCGGCCGTGGCGTTGTTGATCCTCCTCCTACTCGCTCGGCTCGACGCGGAATGGTCGAGGCAGCGACTGCTCCAACTCTGCGGCACCGTCGTGATCTGCGCGCTGTTCAGCCACGCCGCTTTACTGGTGGGTTCGGCGGGCGTACTGGCGCTGGCGCTCACGTCCCTGTCCCGGAGGCGTCGGAGCCGACTGAAGGCCAGCGTTGCAGCGGTGGTAACAACCGGCCTCGGGCTGCTCGCGGTGTTCGTGGTCTTCGACGCGCCGACACAGAACCGGGTCCTCACCGCGTACTGGAGCCGCTAATACCTGCCGGTCGACCACGGACCGGTCGGCGCGTGGACGTTTCTGCGGGAGCGAGCGACCGCTGTGTCGCCCCTGCTCGGCGTCCGCTCCCCGCTGGTCGCGCTTCTCCTCATCCTGCTGGGCCTCGTAACGCTCGCCGCGAGCGGGCGATGGATCAGCGCCGGAACCCCCGTCGTGCTGCTCGGCGAGCTGGCCTGCCTGAGCGCGCTGCGGCGGTACCCGTTCCTGGACGTTCGGACCTCGACGTTCCTGCTCGTGGTGCTGGTGGTTGTGATGGCGGTCGGGGTAGGCGGGGTCATCGCATTTCTCGTCCGGCGGGGGCGGCGAGCCGCGGGCGCCGCAGTGGGCATCGTGCTGGCCGTGGCCTACCTGCGGGCGGCAACACCGTACGTGCGGTCGCACACCCTGAGCCAGGAGGACGTCCGGAGTCAGGTCCAGTACGTAGAAGCGCACTGGCGGGCCGGCGATGTGGTGCTCGTCAACTCGGCGGCGAACTGGGGTTTCGGGTACTACGCCCGCTGGCGGCCACAGTTCGAGAGGTCCTCCGCAGTGGCCACCGGTTTCGTCGTCACCTACCCTGCCGCGGTTCGGGTGCTGACCCTGCGTGGACGGGAGCGGCCGGACGTGCTTTCCGGCTTCACGACCGCGCGGGCACTGCAAGCCGGGCGTCCGGGCGGCCGCCTGTGGATCGTGCGGACTCATATGTTTTCTCCTGAGGCCGCGGTCTGGGGCGAGGTGTTAGGCCGCCTTCCGGTAGTCACCGTGCCGTGCGGCCCGGAGCCGCTCCTGGCCCTTGACTCGTTCAGTCCGGGACGGCGATCGCCTCGGGGTAGCGACCGGTCGGGGTGACGATGGTCCCTGCCGCGCCGGCCAGGATCTCCACCGCGTCCTCCATCGCGCCGATCGCGGCCATATCACCGGTCAGTTCCACGAACCGGCACAGCGCATCCACCTTCGGGCCCATCGAGCCGGTCGCGAAGTCCAGGGCGCGCATCTCGAACGGCGTCGCGTTCGCGATCGGGTTTTCCTGCGGCGTGCCGTAGTCCCTTAGTACCCGAGGCACATCGGTGAGCAGCAGCAATGCGTCGGCTTCCAGGGCCTCGGCCAGCAGCGCCGCGGTGAGGTCCTTGTCGACCACGGCTTCGACGCCCTCCAGTTGGCCGCGCTCGTTGCGGATCGCGGGTACGCCGCCGCCGCCGGCGCAGACCACCACCGCGCCGGAGTTCAGCAGCAGCCGAATCAACCGGGTCTCCACCACCCGCTGCGGCCGCGGCGAAGGCACCACTCGGCGCCAGTACTCGCCATCGGGCTTCACCGTCCAGCCCCGCTCGGCGGCGAGCCTTCTGGCGGTCGCCTCGTCGTACACTTCCCCGACGAACTTGCTCGGATTGGCGAACGCCGGGTCCGCGACCGACACCAGCGTCTGGTTGATCAGCGCGGCCACTTGCCGTCCGGGCAACGCGTTCTGCATCGCCTGCAAGAGCCAGTACCCGATCATCCCCTGGGTCTGGGCCCCGATCACGTCGAACGGGTATGGCGTCGTGAGATGGGGATCCGAGGCACTCTGCAGGGCTAGTACGCCCACCTGCGGGCCGTTGCCGTGGGTCAGCACCAGCTGGTGTTCATGCGCCAGCGGGGCGAGCGCCGCCACCGCGCGCCGGACGTTGCCCACCTGCACATCGGCATCCGGCTTCTGTCCCCGCCGCAGCAGAGCATTACCGCCGAGCGCGACGACGATCCGCATGTCTTTAGCCGCCGAGCGTGGCGACCATGATCGCCTTGATCGTGTGCAGCCGGTTCTCGGCCTGGTCGAAGACGATCGAGTGCGGTGAGTCGAACACCTCGTCGGTGACTTCGAGCGATTCCTCGCCGGTAAGGGCGAAGATCGACTCACCCACCCTGGTGTTTCGGTCGTGGTACGCCGGCAGGCAGTGCAGAAACTTCACGTCGCGGTTGCCGGTCATCGCGAGCACCTCGGATGTCACCCGGTACGGCGTGAGCAGTGCAACCCGCTCCGCCCAGACCTCTTTCGGCTCGCCCATCGAGACCCAGACGTCGGTGTAGAGGAAGTCCACTCCGCGTACGCCTTCCGTCACGTCGTCGGTGCGGGTGATGCGCGCGCCGGAGGTGGCGGCGAGATCTTCCGCGGCCGTCACCACCGGGGCAGCGTTGGCCAACGCCTCGGGGGCGACGATCCGGACGTCCATGCCCATCAAGGCCCCGGCCACCAGCAGTGAATTCCCAACGTTGTTGCGGGCGTCGCCCAGATAGGCGAAGGAGATCTCGGCCAACGGCTTCGGGCAATGCTCACCCATGGTGAACAGGTCGCACAGGCTCTGGGTGGGATGCCAGGAATCGGTGAGCCCGTTCCAAACCGGCACTCCGGCGTACTGGCCGAGGGTCTCTATCAGCGACTGCGCGGAGCCGCGGAACTCGATGCCGTCGTAAAACCGACCGAGTACCCGAGCGGTGTCCTTGATCGACTCCTTGTGACCGATCTGGGAGCCGACCGGATCGAGATAGGTGACGTGGGCGCCCTGGTCGTACGCGGCCACCTCGAACGCGCATCGGGTCCGGGTCGAGGTCTTTTCGAAGATCAGCGCGAAGTTCTTGCCGGTCAGCCGGGGCTGCTCCGTGCCGGCGTGCTTCGCCTTCTTGAGGTCGCCGGCGAGATCGAGCAGGAACTGCCACTCGGCCGGGCTGAAGTCGAGTTCCTTGAGGAAGTTGCGGGCCCGTAGGTCGACGTGCAAGGAGTTCTCCTAGACCGGGTCGCGCTCGATGGGACAGCTCATACACCGTGGGCCGCCGCGTCCACGCCCCAGTTCGCTGCCGGCGATGGTGATCACGTCGATGCCGCTACGGCGCAGGTAGGTATTCGTGGTGACGTTGCGCTCGTACGCGAAGATCACTCCCGGCTCGACCGCGAGGAAGTTGTTGCCGTCGTCCCACTGCTCACGCTGCGCTGCCCGCAGGTCCTCGTTGGTACGCAGCACGTGGACCTTGTCCAACCCCAGGGTCTGCGCGATCGCGTCGAAGAGGTCCGCGTTCTCCACGACCTCCAGACCGTCGGGGTTTCCCGAGTCGATCGCCGGGAACACGGTCCAGGACCGCAGCGGTCCCTCCAGGAACGGGTACATCACGAAGCTGTCCCGGTCGATCATCGTCATTACGGTGTCGAGGTGCATCGTCGCCCGGGAGTGCGGCAGGTCGATAGCGATGATCTTGGTCGCACTGCCGGCGCGGAACATGCTGCGGGCCAGGTTCTCCACCCCCATCGCGGTGGTCCGCTCGCTCAGCCCCACCATGAGGGCCCCGTTGCCGAGGACGTGAATGTCGCCCCCCTCCAGGGTGGCGGGCTGGTGCGTTTCGGCGTCCCCCCCGTACCAGAACTGGAAGTCGGCTTCGGCGAACAGCGGATGGAATCGGTAGATGGCATTGCTGTGGACCGACTCGCGCCGCCGAGCCTCTTTCGCCATCGGATTGATCGTTACCCCGCCGTACAGCCATGCCGAGTTATCGCGCTGGAAGAGGTGATTGGGCACCGGCGGCAGCAGGAAGTCGTCGCTGTGCATCAGTTCCCAGCGCAGGCTGTTGGCCTTCAGCCCGGCCAGGTCGCTCTTGATGATGCCGCCGATAAGTAACTCGGCCAGTCGTTCGCTCTCCTCGTCTTCGGCAAACTTCCGCAGTGCCGCTACCAGGGTATGGCCGACGCTGTCGTCGGTAAACGTGCGGTCCAGGACCCAGGTGCGGGCGGCTGGATTGTCGAGTACCGCGGTGAGCAACTCGGCGAACAGATGAACGATGACACCCTTCTCGCGCAGCGCCTCGGCGAAGGCGTCGTGCTCTTCCTGAGCGCGCCGGGCCCAGAGGATGTCGTCGAAGAGCAATTCCCGAACATTCGTGGGGGTGAGCCGGGTCAACTCCAGCCCCGGCCGATGCAGGATGACCTGACGCAGCTTGCCGACTTCGGAGTGAACGCCGAGCGCCATGGCCTGCAGATCCCTTCGGCGGCGGAGGCTGGCGCGGGTTGCCAGCGACTCGTCACGGTAGACGCCGGTAACGACAGGAAGCCAGTGGTCACCACCGAAGTGCAGCCGGTGGAGCAGGTACGGGGTAGTCGCGGAACCAGTGACCCGCGGCGGGCGACCCGGCTGACCGGGACTACGGCGCCGGGCTGATCGGTTGCGCAATGTGTGACGCGTTTAGATGCGGCCCGGTTAGCTCGAACGGCGCGACCGTGGGTTCCCCGGCGGGTCATTGCAACCCGCTCAGCCGCCGAACTCGATCATGGTCAGGGCATCCTCCGGCGGTGCGAGGCGGCGGGGGTGCCGGCCATCGAGGTGCTGCCGGGTGACCGCCTCTCGCCAACCCGCGGGGGTACCGAGCGGGCGACGTAACGCCTTGGCCAAAGAAACTCTGGCTGTCGTCGTCGCACCGCCGTCCAAGCGCCGCGTGCAGCCGTTCCCCCGAGTGCGGATTGGCGCTTCGACCTGGCCGAAGGCTGCCCGGCGCACTGCCAGTACTGCTACCTCGCCGGATCGCTCGCCGGCCCGCCGATTACCCGCGTCTACGCGAACCTGCCGGAGATCCTCGGTGAGCTGGATGCTTCGGTCGGGGCCGGGCACGTCACATCCGGTACGGCCGCCCGCGGCGACGAGGGCACCACGTTCGAGGCGTCCTGTTATACAGACGCGCTGGGCATCGAACACCTCACCGGCTCGCTGGCCGCCGCGATCACCCACTTCGGCACGCACCGCTGGACGGGTGACGTTCAACTGCGGTGGACCACCAAGTACGACGGCGTGCGGCCGCTTCTCGTCCTGCCGCACGGCGGACGGACCCGGGTCCGGTTCTCGGTTAACGCCGCCGCGGTGGCCGCCCGGTTCGAGGGCGGGACCGCGTCCACGCCGCAGCGGCTGGTCGCGCTGCGTGCCCTGGCCATGGCCGGCTATCCGGTCGGACTGACCATCGCGCCGATCATGCCGGTCGAGAACTGGCAGGCCGGTTACACCGAATTGCTAGACTCGGTCGCTGCCGCGGTGGATGTCGTCTCGCCGCTGGACCTCAGCGCGGAGTTTATCACGCATCGCTTCACTCCGCGCAGCCGTGACGTGCTGCTCGGCTGGTACCCGCAGACCAAGCTGGACCTTGACGAGTCCCGGCGCTCGATCAAGCGGGGCAAGTACGGCGCGGCGAAGCACGTGTATCCGGCGCCGGTGATGCGCGAGTTGCGGTCCTGGTTCTCCGATGTCCTCGCCGAGCGACTTCCGGCGGCGCGGGTCCTGTACTGGACCTAA
>JBDUDX010000078.1:0-9588 GCA_040002735.1 Frankiaceae bacterium
GCTTGTTGAACGACCTGGCGAGCATGCTGCGCGCGGAGGCCTACCGCGACGAGGACCAGCCCGGCCGACAGGCGAGGCTTGCCGAGGCGGTCGCTTCGGCGCTGGAAATCGAGTCGATCGTGCGCGGCACCGACCCGGCATCAAGTGCCCTCGCCACTGAACTGCAGCAGCTGCGGAACCAGTTCGTCGACCTACCGTTGATCATGAACGTGGAAGACGCCGGCATATGCCTGCCACCCGAGGCCGTCTACCGGATTCGGGAAGCAGTGCGGTCTGCATTGCAGAACGTCAGGCTGCACGCCCAGGCTAGTGAGGTCGTCGTCTACGCCACCGCCGATCGGTTCTCCTGGCTGGTCAGCGTTCATGACGACGGTCGCGGTTTCGACACCACCGGACGACGGGGGGTCGGGCTGAATGAGGTGGTCATTGCCGCAATGGAGGAAATCGGTGGGAAGGTGGACATCACGTCGGCACCTGGCCAAGGCACCCTCGTCGAGATCAGCGGAGACTACCAATGGACGACGAACCTCGCCCTCGCGTCGTCGTCATCGACGACCACCCCGTAATCGCGGCCGGTCTGGCCGAGTTCGCCCCGCAGATCGAGGTGGTAGCCAGCTTCGGCACGGTCGACGACTACCTGCGCGCGCCGGACAGCCGACCCGACGTGGTACTCCTCGATCTCCAACTCGATACCGGCCGAACCGGGAATGCCCATAAGCCCATCATGGGTACCGAGGCGATCCGTCGCCTCCTCGAATTGGACAAGGGACCGATCGTGGTCTACACCGCGATCGCCGAGGACATGCTGCTCGCGGCCTGCTTAGCAGCGGGTGCGATGGGCGCCGTCACCAAGACCGCTCCGAGCACGACCATCGCCGAAGTAATCCGGATCGTCAGCCAAGGAAACATGTGGGTCGACCCCACCATCGCTGGCGCGCTTACCCGGTATGCCCAGCGGCGACACGCCGGCGCTCTGAGCCCGCAACAGGCCAACGCTCTGCGCTATCGGGGACAAGGCCTTAAGCAGCAAGCAATCGCCGACAAGATCGGCGTAAGCGACCCAGAGATCGTTCACCGGTACCTCAAAGCAGCCGTCGACAAGCTGGCCGACCTCGACAGCAGAGAAGCCGACGACATCGGGAAACACCCCGGCGCGCACATCGACGACGTCGCCCAACGCAGCGGACTCTCCGGGGGCCTCGTCCGCTGGGAAGACCTGCAAACCAGACGGACCCGAGCCCGCCGCGGTCGCCCTTGACCGACCGGATGGTCATCACTGTCCCTTCTGGCCATCACAATCAATGCTTGAGGAGGGGTTCGCCCTCGGGTGCGGTAGCTGCGGCAATGCCGGCGGTTCTCATGGCTTCCGTCCTGTCTGATTTGTTTGAGCAGTCGTCTCAGGTCAGGCTGGATTCCCGTCGCTTGACGAAGCCTCGCCGCGCAGTGCCGCCGAGCGGTCCTTTGGTACCGGGCCACCCTGCTGGCAGTACATACGCTCCATTGCGTACAGGAACCGCCCGCGCGACGACCGGCCCGGCGACCGACCCCGGCGGTGACCCACATCTGACCGCTTGAAGCCACTGCCGCCACAGGTCGGTCTGCACCTGCTCTTGACACGGGTGGACCCGGTTAAGCCGTGGTGGCTATGACTCGGCTAGAGCCGTTATCGATGCCACGGTGTCGGATCTTCAGCTGTCCGCACGGCAATGTTGACCTTCAGGCGGTAAATTCTCAATCTCAGATTGCAGCGAGGGGGAGGGTGTCGGCAATGGACTCCACTGATGTCCTTGCGCTCGGTGCCCTACTGTCGCAATTGCCGGATCGCGATTCGTATCTTCGTGCCGTTTCCCAGCAGGTGTACAGGCTTGTGCCGGGGGGCGACGTGTTGTGAATTCGGGCCGCGGATAGCTACGGGTCTCGTTGCGTGGCTATGCGCGGCGATCCGTGGGTGATCGATGAGCATCTCAGCACGGGACTGACGCGCTACTGGATGCAGCATGTCACGATTCGTTGGGGTGCCGCGCACCTTGCGAACCGTGTTCCGTTTCGGGTATCCGAAATCATCCCTCCCCGCCGATGGCGGGAGAATGAGATCTTTCGTGAGCGCAGGAGCGCCATGCCCTTATACCAGTTGAACATTATCCCGCCGCCGCCGGCCCGCTACCGCGGATGGGTAATCACCCGACAAGCACGGGACTCCACTGATGCGGACGTACAGGTGGTCACGCGGTCGCTCCGCTTTGGCAGCTCTGGGCCTCATGTACGACCGGCTCGAGCCGTGGCGCGCCGTTTCGAGTCACAGTACGAACCGGGCGGCGCTGACCGCACGGGAGTTGAGCGTGCTGGCGGTCTTGGCCGAAGGGCTATCGGCCGACGCCATAGGGCGCCCCCTCGGGATCAGCCAACGCACGGTGGCAAAGCACCTCGAGCACATCTACCGCAAGCTGGACTGCAACGATCGACTGGTCGCGGTCACTCTCGCCAGACAGCTCGGTCTGTTGTCCCCACCCGGGATTCACTCGGCGAGCGGAAGCCCGGGCGTCGGTCCGACAGGTGAGCGAAATTGCCTCAGACCCGCAGGTCTCGGCGGTTGAGCGCACCCACGGCCAGAGCTGTCGCGGCGAGTGTGGTCGCCAGCAGTAGGGCGCAGTACCCGGCTTGCAGACCGTTCTTCAGCGGATCGCCGGCCATGAACCAGTAGTACGGGGAGATCTCCCGCACCCAGCCCAGGTGCTTGATCAGCGGGATGAAGCTGTCGGCAAGATAAGCGAAAAGCGCGACGCCGGCGCTGATGCCCAGCGTTGCCGAACGGCGTCCGACCGCTGCGCTGATCAACAGGGCGATACTCGCCAGGCAGCAGGCGAACAGCACCCAGGTCCCCGTGGCGGCGAGCAGATCGCTGACCCCGATGGCGAGGCCAGTAGGCGCCCTGAGCACAAGAACGACCAGGAAAACGACGGCGTCCAAGCCGATCAACACAACGACCAAGGACATCATCCGGCCCAGGACCAGGCTCCTACGACTGACCGGATAGGCCAACAGCAGATCCAAGGCGCCGGACTCCTCATCGCCGGCCACGGCATGCGTGGCCGCGCTGATCACAAAGACGGTCGTCAGCATGAGCAGCGGAATGCCGAACGCCGTGGAGTTCAGGTACCCGGCCGGTGAGGTGAAGTCCTGCAAGTTGAGCGCCTGCTTCAGGGAAGCGGGGTAGCTGTCCACGGCGGCCGCCTTGGCGCCGGCGATGCTTCGGTAACTGGAGGTGTAGAGCAGCGTGATGGCAGCCAGGCCGAGCATCCAGCCGAGCGATCCGCGCCGGTTCTGCCGTAGCGACAGCCGAGCGACGTCAGCGACGGACACCGCCACCTCCTTCGTACAGTGCCATGAAGACGTCCTCCAGGTCGGGTTCCTCGACCTGGAGGGTGCGTACGGTGTGGCGCGCCGCTTCCTTGACCAGCCCGTCCGCAACTCCGGTCAGGTGGCCGCGCAGCACGGGGCCAGCGGAACCAGACTCCACCGTGACGTCCCGCAGGTACGGGACCTGGGCGAAGTCCTGGGCGGTCACCCGGCCCACAAAATGGATCTCGACGCTGCGGAAGGCCCGCTCCCGCAACGATTCGACGGTGTCCACCGCCACCATCCGGCCGGCCCGAATCATCCCCACCCGGTCGGCGGTGGCCTGGACCTCGGACAGGTTGTGCGAGGACAGGAACACCGTGCGGCCCTCGGCTCGTACCTCATCCACCAGATCCACGAACTCGTGTCGTAGCAAGGGGTCGAGGCCGTCGGTCGGCTCGTCCAGGATCAGCAATTCGGGTTCGTGCATGAACGCCTGGACGAGCCCGACCTTCTGCCGATTGCCCTTGGACAGTTCGCGCACGCTGCGGCGCAGATCGAGCTTCAGTCGTTCGGCAAGCTGGCTGACCCGCCGGCGGTCGACACCCCCACGCAGCCGGCCCAAGCCGGACAGCGCGTCCGCCACGGTCTGTCGGTCGTAGATCACGAAGTCACCCGGCAGGTAGCCGATGCGACGACGCAGCTTCGGCCCATCCCGCCGAGGCTCCCCGCCCAGCACCCGCACTTGCCCCGACGTGGGGCGCAGCAGGTCCAGCAGCACCCGGATGATGGTCGTCTTTCCCGCGCCGTTCGGCCCGAGGAACCCGAAGACTTCACCGGTACGCACTACCAGGTCGACATCAACCAGGGCCGGGCGCTCGCCGTAGCGCTTACACAGGCCGAGAGTGCGGATCGCCGCTTCGGCCTGGATCACGGAACCACCAGGCAAGGGCCGCTGAGCGTCACTCACCCCTCCAGCATGTCCTCCACATCCGGCGCGCTTTACTTCCCCTGTGGACTCCCCCACACCACCTCACAGGAGCGTGATCACATGCTCAACCCGGTACGCCTCGCCGCCCGGATCCTGACCGGGTCGACCTACGCACTGCTCGGTCTCGATGCCGTCCGAACACCCGGCGGGCGGGTCAATCTGGCCGCTCCGACGCTGGCCACCCTGCGTAGCGTCCTCCCGCTTCCCGCGGACGATGAGCAGATCGTGCGTGCGAACGCCGCCGTCCAGGTATTGGGCGGCACCCTGTTGGCGCTGGGGAAGGCTCAGAAGCTTTCCGCGCTGGCCTTGGTCGGCTCGATGGTGCCGACGACGGTGGCCGGGCACGCCTTTTGGGCCGTCGAGAATCCGACTGACCGCAAGCTGCAGCGGATTCAGTTCCAGAAGAACATGGCCATGGTCGGCGGACTGCTGTTCGCCGTGCTGGACCGGCGGGACCCTCGACGGCCACGGCGGATTCGCCCGGAAACGTCGTGAGAGCCGAACCCGTATCAAGGAGTGGAGCGCACCTCATCTCTTTGACGTCACGCCACAGGAAAGCCCCGTGCTGACTCGAGGAGGAGCCTCGCATGAGGACGTTTCGGCAGGTGTACCACACCCACGGCCGGGTGAAGACCAATTTCAACACCGCGGAGATCAGTGACAGGTCCGTCGTACTCGTCACGGCCTGCGAGATCACCACCGTCGGCAGCAACCCGCACCACCGCTTCCTCGGCGATGCGAACGTATGGGTCTCCAACATCGCCCCCCACGGCCCGCCGTCGCACCTCAAGGCTGAACTGGCCCGCTCCTCCGATGGCCGGGACTACACCGCCGCGGGCAAGCGGGAGTTCGTCGCCCGCGTTCTTGCGCACGCCGGCATCAGGCTCGGCCGTTGAGCTGCCCTAACCGACACGCGGAGCACCCCGAGGAGTTGACGTTGCCCCGCCTTGCCGAACGCCGACGCAACGGCGATGATCGCAACATGACCGAAAAGAGCGCGAGAAGCAGGTACGCTCAGTCGCTCGCCGAACTGGAGCGCTCCGCTCACGTGCCCCTCGACGAGCAAGTCTCCGAGCAGGCGGAACCGCCCCCGCGCTCGCCGCTGGCGCCGGAGGAGTTGGACCGTCAGCGCCTCCTGGGTATCACCGCGGCGGGACGCTTACGGCAGCCCTAAGTGGCGGCTCGGATACGGCACGGCGCGGGATCCGGCCAGGACGCGGCGACGCTACTAGCCCAACTGGCGGCCGACGGATGGCTCAACGGCTACGCCTGGGGAAACGGTCCCGGGGAGCATTACGGCGAACACTCCCATCACTTCGACAAGGCGTTGTACTGCGTGTCGGGCACCGTGGTGTTCCGGACCGCGGACGGCGACGTGGCACTCGGTCCGGGCGACCGCCTGGACCTGGACCGTAATACCCTGCACTCGGCTCAGGTCGGACCCGAAGGCGTCCGCTGCATCGAGGCTCACCGACCATGACCGCACCTGTTTGGGGGCCTTGACACGTGCCGACCACCAACTCCCCGCGCGCGTCTCGACGGGCTGGTTCCGGGCGGGTGGGCCCGTCGGCCGCCGCCGTCCGCCGGTGGCGGCGAAGGCTGGCCGACGAACGCGCGGAGGGGGCCGTCTACCGGTATCTTGCGAGCCGCCGTTCGGGTGAGGAACGGGAGATCCTGCTCGGGCTGGCTCAGGCGGAAGATCGCCATGCCGCGCATTGGCGGCGACTACTCGGTGACCAAATCGGACCACCCCAACGCGGCCGGCTCCGGACCCTGCTCCTCGCGAAGCTGGCCCGACGCTTCGGTTCGGTGTTTGTGTTGGCACTCGCCCAGCAATTGGAGAGCCGCTCACCCTACGACGCCGATGCCGACGCAACCCGGGCGATGGCGGCCGACGAGCGGGTGCACGAGGAGGTGGTACGCGGACTGGCCTCGCGCGGGCGAGCGCGGGTCTCCGGCACCTTCCGCGCCGCCGTCTTCGGCGCCAACGACGGGCTGGTGAGCAACCTGGCGCTCGTACTGGGGGTCAGCGGCGGCGGCGCGGCCACGATGACCATCCTGCTCACCGGACTGGTCGGGCTGCTCTCCGGCGCGCTTTCCATGGCTGCCGGGGAGTACATTTCGGTCCGGTCCCAGCGAGAACTCCTGGCCGCGTCGATGCCCAGCACCGGCACCGGCGCAGTGCTCGCGCAACTGGATGTCGATGCCAACGAACTGGCCCTGGTGTACCGGGCCCGAGGAATGCCCGCCGGGGAAGCGCAGCGCAGGGCAGATGACATGCTGCGCAGCCAAAGCCGGGAGCTGGAATTGGAGCGGGCGCCCGAGGAGGACCGCCACGGCATCGTCGGAACCGGCTTCAAAGCGGCCGTGTCCAGCTTCGCCTTCTTCGCCGTCGGGGCGGCAGTGCCCATCGTCCCGTTCCTGGTCGGCATCGAAGGGGCCGCCGCACTGGTGGCCTCGGCCCTCCTGGTCGGGATGTCGCTCATGCTCACCGGAGCCACAGTCGGGCTGCTTTCCGGCGGGCCGCCGCTGCGGCGAGCCCTTCGCCAACTCGCGATCGGTGCCGGCGCGGCGACGGTGACGTACCTCCTCGGGCTGAGCTTCGACGCGGCCGTGGGCTGAGCGGCCCACCCTCGGGCCGGTACCGCTTTCCCTTCGCTTTACGGTGACGGCATGACCCTGCGAACTGCACCGCTCGCCGCCGCCGGACTTCTCGGCGGCTACCTCGTGGCCAGCACCACCGGGAACCGACCCCTTGGTGGCTTGGTGCTGGCCGTGGCCGGCGGGGTCTGTACCCGGTCCTGGTACAGCACCGCCGGTCCCGGCGTCGCCGGCAGCCTGCTGGCGACCTATCTGATCGCCTTCGGCGCCTCACATCCGTTGGCCAAGATGATCGGCGCCTGGCCGTCCGTCTTTACCGTCTCCGCCGTCACGGCCGCCGCCGCGCACGTCCTGGCCGACCGGCGGTCAGCCGCGCTCCCGGCGCAACATCGGGCGTAGCGCGTCCAGTACCGCAGGATCATCGATGGTCGACGGCGGCGCCTCGTCCCGGCCCTCCGCGATGCCCCGCATGGTGCGCCGCAGGATCTTTCCGGACCGAGTCTTGGGCAGGCCGGAGACGATGTCGATCTCGCGCAGGGACGCCACCGCCCCGACCTGTTCCCGGACCCGCTCGACGAGTTCCGCGCGGATGTCCTCGGGGTCGCGGTCCACCGCCGCCTTGAGGACCACAAATCCGCGCGGTACCTGGCCCTTCAGCGTGTCGTTCACGCCGATCACCGCACACTCGGCGACGTCGGGGTGGCTCGCCACCGCCTCTTCCAGCGCGCCGGTGGAGAGCCGGTGCCCGGCTACGTTGATCACGTCGTCGGTACGGCCCATCACGAACACGTAGCCGTCGGCGTCGATATGCCCACCGTCGCCGGTGAGGTAGTAGCCGGGGTAGCGGGTGAGGTAGCTCTCGACGAACCGCGCGTCGTCCTTCCATAACGTCGGCAAGGTGCACGGCGGCAGCGGGAGCTTGATCGCGATCGCGCCCTCCGTCCCCGGCGGCACCTGCTCGCCGTCCTCGTCGAGGATCTGTACGTCATAGCCCGGTACCGGCACCGTGGGCGACCCGGCCTTCACCGGCAGCGGCTCCAGGCCCATGTGATTGGCCACGATCGGCCAGCCGGTCTCGGTCTGCCACCAGTGGTCGATCACCGGAATCTGCAGCAGGTCGCTGGCCCAGTGGTAGGTCTCCGGGTCGAGCCGCTCGCCGGCCAAGAACAGGTACTTCAACCCCGAAAGGTCGTAGTCGGAGAGCAGGGCGCCCTTCGGGTCCTCCTTCTTGATCGCCCGGAACGCCGTGGGCGCGGTGAACAGCGCCGTGACGCCGTGCTCCTCGATCACCCGCCAGAACGCGCCGGCGTCCGGCGTACCGACCGGCTTCCCCTCGTACACGATCGTGGTAGCGCCGACGAGCAGCGGGGCGTAGACGATGTAGGAGTGGCCCACCACCCAGCCGACGTCGGAGGCGGCCCAGAACACCTCGCCGGGGTTGATGTCGTAGATGTTCTTCATGCTCCAGTGCAGCGCGACCGCGTGCCCGCCGTTGTCTCGGACGACCCCCTTCGGCCGG
Organism: Frankiaceae bacterium; assembly: GCA_040002735.1. Lineage (GTDB taxonomy): Bacteria > Actinomycetota > Actinomycetes > JADGOV01 > JADGOV01 > JADGOV01. The sequence continues at coordinate 8,448 of JBDUDX010000078.1, forward strand.
GCGGTGGTGCCGGAGGTGTAGAGGATGTAGAGCGGATCGGTGGCCTTCACCGACACGCAGTCCACCGGCTGGGCCTCCGCCATCGCCGCCGCCCAATCCACGTCGCGGTCGCCGAGCTCGGCGATGCTCTCCGGTCGCTGCAGAATGATGCAGCGCTCCGGCTTGGCCGCAGCCTCGGAGATCGCCGCGTCCAGCAGCGGCTTGTACGGGATGGCCCGGTCTCGCTCGATGCCGCAGGATGCGGACACCACGACCCGTGGCTGGGCGTCGTTGATCCGCAACGCCAATTCATGGGCGGCGAATCCGCCGAAGACCACGGAGTGCACCGCACCGATCCGGGCGCAGGCGTACATGGCGAACAGCGCCTCGGGAACCATCGGCATGTAGATCACCACGGTGTCGCCCTGCTGAACGCCATTGCTGCGCAGCACGCCGGCGAAGCGGGCCACCTCGTCGCGCATCTCACGGTAGGTGTAGGAACGTTTGGCGCCGGTGACCGGGCTGTCATAGATCACGGCGGCCTGCCCCGCCCGTCCGCCCTCGACGTGGCGGTCGAGCGCGTTGTAGCAGGTGTTCAGCTGGGCGTCCGGGAACCATCGGTAGAAGGGCAGGTTGGTGTCGTCGAGGATCTGGCTGGGCTCCCGATCCCAGCTGATGCCCTCAGCTGCCGATCTCCAGAAGCCGGCCGGATCGGTGATGCTGCGCCGGTACTCTGTCTCGTAAGCGCCCATGTTCTTCCTCCGTGGTTCGGTCGGCGACGTGTAGGTAGCCTGCCGTCGCCGCCAAATCAACCACAACGGGCTTCCGGCGGCCAGCCCTGCGGACTTTCGGCCCTGTCCGGTCAGGCGTCGAAGTCCAGGATGACCGCCTCACTGGTCGGGTACGACTGGCAGGCCAGTACGAACCCAGCGGCCAGTTCCGCGTCCTCCAACGCGTAGTTGTGGTGCATCTCGACCGTGCCGGAGATCAATTTCGCCCGGCATGTCCCGCACATGCCGTTCTTGCAGGCATACGGAGCGTCCGCCCGGACCCTCAAGGTGGCTTCCAGAATCGGCCCGGAGTTCGGGCGTAAGGAAAAACCGGACGCCCGGCCGTCCAGGATCACCGTGATGGTGGCGGCTCCGGCAGCGGCTCCGGCAGC
>JBDUDX010000079.1:0-16989 GCA_040002735.1 Frankiaceae bacterium
TGTCGAAGCGCATGCCCTCGGTGAGCTCAAGCTCCAGGCCGAAGGTGTTGCTCTCTTCGACGGTGATGACGCCTTCCTTGCCGACCTTGTCCATCGCCTCGGAGATCATCTCCCCGATCGCCGGGTCCCCGGCGGAGATGGAGGCGGTGGAGGCAATCTGCTCCTTGGTCTCGACGTCCTTGGCAGCCGCGCTGAGCGCCTCCGACACCCGCTCCACGGCGGCCTCGATGCCCTTCTTCAGGCTCATCGGGTTGGCGCCGGCGGCCACGTTGCGCAGGCCCTCGCGGACGAGTGCCTGGGCCAGGATGGTGGCCGTCGTCGTACCGTCACCGGCGACGTCGTTGGTCTTCTTGGCTACTTCCTTGACGAGTTCCGCGCCGATCTTCTCGTACGGGTCCTCGAGGTCGATCTCCTTGGCGATGGATACACCGTCGTTGGTAATCGTGGGGGCGCCCCACTTCTTATCCAGTACGACGTTGCGGCCCTTGGGGCCGAGGGTGACCTTGACGGCGTCGGCGAGCACGTTCATGCCCCGCTCGAGACCGCGCCGGGCTTCCTCGTCGAACGCAATGATCTTGGCCATGCGGTGTGGTTCCTCCCGCGTTGCAGACGATGCTGGGTACCGGCCAGCTCCGGTGCCCGCGACGGACGGCAGCGCGCTGCCTCACCTACCAGCCGGTTGTCACTCTTCAGGTGAGAGTGCCAGTCCATTGTTAGCACTCTCATGCGTCGAGTGCAAGCGGATCCGGTACGCAGCCAACCGCCTGACCGTCACCCCGCCGCGCCGGGGTCGGGAATCCGCCGATCATGCTCAAGCGGAGGTCTCGCGGCAACGAATGACCTCAATCCGAGCATGATCGGCGCAAAACGGACGGCCCGTCAGCCGGCGAGCCCGGCGGCGAGGAACGCGTCGTAGGAGGGCGCGATCGTGGCGGTCGGCCCAGCCGCGACCGCGTCCAGCGTCTTGAGGCCGTCACCGGTGTTCAGCAGTACGGTCTCGGCGTCCGGATCCAGCCGGCCCTCGGCGAGCAGCCGGCGAAGCGACGCCACCACCACCCCGCCGGCGGTCTCGGCGAAGATGCCCTCGGTACGGGCCAGCAGCGCGATGCCGTCGATCACCTCGTCGTCGCTCACCGCCGCCACCGCCCCGCCGGTCCGGCGTACCGCGTCCAGCGCGTACGGACCATCGGCCGGGTTACCGATCGCCAGCGACTTGGCGATTCCGCTCGGCCGGACCGGGCGGACCACGTCCCAGCCCTCGGCGAAGGCGGTCGCGACCGGTGAGCAGCCGTCGCTCTGCGCGCCGAAGACCCGGTACGGCGAGGACTCCACCAGGCCGAGCTTGCCGAACTCCCGCCACGCCTTGTCCACCTTGGTGAGCAGCGAGCCGGAAGCGACCGGGCAGACCACCTGGGACGGCAGCCGCCAGCCCAACTGCTCGGCGATCTCATAGCCGACGGTCTTGGAGCCCTCGGCGTAGAACGGCCGGACGTTGGTGTTGACAAACGCCCAGGGCAGCTCACCGACCAGTTCCGAGCAGAGCCGGTTGACGTCGTCGTACGTACCGTCCACGGCGACCAGCGTGCCGCCGTACGCGGCGGCCATGGTGATCTTCGCCGGCTCCAGGTCCGCCGGGATGAGCACCACCGAGCGCATCCGGGCCTTGGCGGCCGCGGCCGCCACTGCACCAGCCAGGTTGCCGGTCGAAGCACAGGCCAGTACGTCGAAGCCGAATGCCTTCGCCGCCGAGGCGGCCACCCCGACCACCCGGTCCTTGAAGGAGTGCGTCGGATTGCCGCTGTCGTCCTTGACCCACAGCGCCCGCATCCCCAGCTCTCGGGCCAGGTTGTCGGCCCGAACCAGCCGGGTCATGCCGACCTGCAGGTCCACCAGCGGACGCGCCGGGAGCAGGTCGGCGTACCGCCACATCGTGGACGGCCCGGCTTCGATCGCGGCCCGCGTGATTGACCCGTAGGTGTAGCTGATCTCCAGCGGTCCGAAGCACTCCGCACAGACGTGTTCGGCGGCGAGCGGATAGCTGGCGTCACATTCCCGGCAGGTCAGCCCGGTAGCCGCCCCGAAAGCGGACGGGTCGAGCGCGAGTTCGGGGTTCAACACGACAGTCATGCGGCGAGGTCTCCTCATCTTTCCCGCGCGCACTGTGCGGCGGGCCGGAGTTGGCACCTGCCCGGTTCCTCGCGATCGGTCAGCGAAAGAGTCCAACGGGTGGTTGCCGGGGCTTCGTCGGGCCGGTCCCTCTGCCCCTCGTGATGAGCGGTATTCAGTTGTGTCTGAGATCATCGCATACGTGCGTCCCGATGTTCCACGGCGGCACGAGCCCCGCACCGGCATTCGGGTGGTCTACAGCGACCTCGACGGCACGATGGTCGGGCCGTACGGCTGCTTCTTCCGGGCCGAGGATGGTGACCTGACGGCCGAACCGGCCCGGGCGCTGCTCGACCTGCTGGCGGCCGGCATCGCGCTGGTACTGGTCTCCGGCCGCACCCGGCCGCAGTTGCTCGAGGCGTCGGCCATCTTCGGCGCCGACGGATACATCGCGGAGCTGGGGGCGGTGATCGGTTGGGACTTGGGCCGCGGGACGGAGGTGCTGGGTGGCGCCATGCCCTCGACGTACGACGGCCCTGCCGCGGCCGTGGTGGAGGAATCCGGACTGCTCAAGGAATTGTTCGACTGCTACGACGGCAGGCTGACCTACCACGCCCCGTGGCATGTCGGTCACGAGGCGGATGTGATGCTCCGCGGCCGCGTGGACGTCCCCGAGGTCGACGAGTGGCTCGCCGACCGCGGCTTCGGCTGGCTGCGGCTTCGGGACAACGGCGTACTTCCCCACCTGCAAGATGCAACGCTACGGCCGGAAGCCCTGCCGGCGCACGTCTACCACCTGATGCCCGACGGCATCACCAAAGGCCTCGCGGTCGCCCGCGACCTCGCCCGACGGGGGCTGAGTTCGTCCCAGGCACTGGGCATCGGGGACTCCGCGAGCGACCTGGAGATGGCCCCGTACGTCGGCCACATGTGGCTCACCGCCAACGGCGCCCGGCACGAACACATGGCGCAACTCATCGCCGAATGCCCGAATGTGCGGGTCTCCACGGGCGCGTTGGGGTTGGGCTGGGTGGAGGCGATCAGGGCGGCGCTGCCCTGACTGGCTTAAGATGTGGTGGCGGACCACGTCCCGCGCGGACCGGAAGCGCCACGCCTCGTAGCCGACCAGGGTGGCGAGTAACCCGGCGACGACGGCCAGCGCGGCGAGGGCCGTCAGGCGCCAGGCCACCGGCACCCGCCACCGCCACCAGCAGGACGACGGCAACGGCGCTGCGATGCGGGTTCCAGGTGCCGATGTTGCGGCGGCGGAAGGCAACGTGGCCGAGTAGGTGCACGGCGACCCCCACGTAGAGGGCGAGCAGCGGAACCCCGGTCAGCGCGTCCCCGAGATCGTGGTGCTGACTGTCCGAGACGTACTGCATGACCTTCTTCAGCCCGAGCGAAGTGGAGGTAGGCGTCGGAGTCACGGGCCAGCCGGGTGCGCTCCGCGCCCTCGGTACGGGCCAGCACGCCTTCGGCAACATGCGCGACGACGTCGAAGTACAGCCACCACCGGCTGACGGCGAGGATCGACGCCGAGGATCGACGCGGTGATCACCGGTACCGAAACCGGTTGACCCGACACCCACACTCCAATCGCTACCAGCGATTCACCCAACGCCACGATCACGATCAGCCCGAACCGCTCGGCGAAGTGCACCGGGCTGGGCAGCCGCCAGCCGGCCGAGCCGGCCACCCAGATGCCGACGTAATCCACCAGCAGCGCGAACGCCCACAGCGCGGTCTGGTACGGCGGACCGAGCGCCCCGCCGATCACCAGCACCACGGCGGCGGCACTGACCGGCAGCGCGGTGAGCACCAGCTGGCGCCGCAGTACCGATTCGTCGCCCGGCGGCCACCAGGTAGCAGGCGAGGTGGACCAGCCGCACGACCGCGTAGCAGGCGGCGAGTACGAACGGCGCGAACAGGCCGCCGGGTAGATCGGAGAAGGATTCCGGGATGGCCAGCGCCACCACGAACATCGCAGCCATCGCCACCACGACCGTGAGCCGGACCAGTCCCTCATCGGCCTGCGCCTGGTTACCGAGCCACGCATAGGAGCACCACGCCCACCACAGCAGCGCGAGCACCACCAGCCCCCGCACGGCGCCGGCGGCAGAGGGATTGTCGGACATCAGCTGCGTGACCTGGGTGAAGGCGAACACGAAAACCAGATCGAAGAGCAATTCCAGCGTGGTGACCCGGTGGGCTGAGCCGGTGGGCCGCACCCAGCGGGACGCGGTCGTGGTCGTCATGGCATCGACCAGGCGAAGTGTCGCCCGGGAATCCGGTCGCTGTCGATGCCGACGAGCATAGGGCTCCTTCCTCCTGCCGAATGCCGAGGTTGGGCCCGCGCCGGCGGGCTGACCCGGTACGCGATGGGCCCGCGCCGGCGGGCTGACCCGGTACGCGATGGGCCCGCGCCGGCGGGCTGACCAGGTACGCGATCTCCTTGGCCCGCCGGGGCGGGCTGACCAGGTACGCGATCTCCTTGGCCCCCCCGGTTGCAGGCGGTGGCGGCGTGTCGCCCGCCCACGGCAACCACCCGGGTCGCCAACGAGATCGAATAGCCGCAGGGGGATGCTAACGATCTCCTTGGCCCCGCCGGTTGCGACCTGGGGCGCCGGGAGTCGGCCGGAAACCGCGGGCCGGAGCCCGATGTGAGAGTTAGGCTCGCGGCCGTGGCCGGTACGGCGCGAGTGGTGCTCGCGTCCAATCGCGGGCCGGTCTCCTTCGACGAGGATGGCGCCGGCCGACTGGTGCTGCGACGGGGCGGTGGCGGGCTGATCTCCGGTCTGCGAGCCGCCGCGCACGACAGCGAGGCGATGTGGGTCTGCGCCGCGCTCGGCGACGCGGACCGCCGAGCCGCCCGCGAAGCCGGGGACGACGGGCGGATCGATATCGCCGGCCACGACACCGACGGCACCCGGGTACGGATGCTCGGAATCGACCCGACGACGTACCACCGGGCGTACAACGCAGTCGCCAACCGCACGCTGTGGTTCCTGCACCACCTACTGTTCGACGTGGCCTCCGCGCCGGCCTTCGACGAGCGCTTCCGCCGCGATTGGGCGGCGTACACGGAGTACGACGAGGCGTTCGCACTCGCCCTCGCCGAGGAAGCGGCACCCGGGGCGGTGATCGTCGTACAGGACTACCACCTGACCCTCACCCCGCGGATGCTGCGCCAGCGCCGGCCCGACCTGCGGATCGGTCACTTCAGCCACACCCCGTGGGCGCCGGCCTCGTACTTCGAGTTGCTCCCCCAGGACATCGCGCACGACATCCTCACCGGCCTGCTCGCCGCCGACTCGGTCGGATTCCTCTGCCAGCGATGGGCGGAGGCGTTCCTGGATTGCTGCCAACACGTGCTCGGTGCCCGGGTAGACGCCAACACCGTCACCTACGCCGGCCACCAGACTTGCGTCCGGGTGCACAGCCTGGGCGTCGACCCGGCCGAGTTGCGGCGGCGAGCGGCGCAGCCCGACGTGACCGCCCGCAAGGCTGCGCTGGCCGAGATGGTCGGAGACCGGCGCTTGCTGTTGCGGATCGACCGGACGGAAATGAGCAAGAACATCGTCCGCGGTCTCGCCGCGTACCGGGAGCTGCTCCGCACCCGGCCGGAGTGGCACGGCCGGGTGGTCCACGTGGCCTTCGCCTACCCGAGCCGGCATGATCTGCCGGAGTACCGCGAGTACACCGCAGCCGTGCAGCAGATGGCCGAGGAAATCGAAGACGAGTTCGCCACCCCGTACTGGGCGCCGCTGGTGCTGGAGGTCAACGACGACTACGCGCGGTCGCTGGCCGCGTACTGCCTCGCCGACGCGCTGGTGGTGAACCCGATCCGGGACGGCATGAACCTGGTAGCCAAGGAAGGCGTCGTACTCTCCGAGCGGGACCTGGCCCTGGTGCTCTCCCGGGAGGCCGGGGCCGCCGTCGAGCTCGGGTCGGGCGCCTTGGTGATCAACCCGTTCGACGTCAGCGGGACCGCGGCGGCGATGCACACCGCACTCACCATGCCGGCGGCCGAGCGGGCTGCTCGCCGACGCCTGCTGGTCGACGGGGCGACCGCCCTGCCTCCTCGGGAGTGGCTGGCTCAGCAGGTCACGGCCCTGAGCTAACCTGCCTCGGCGATCGCCAGCGACCGGAGGAGTTCCACCACGCCGGTAGGCCCGTCCACCGCAAGGTCGGCCCGGTCCTGCAACTCCGTGACCTCGGCGGATCGGCTGCAGACCGTGACGCCCGGAATCCGCTGGTCACGCAACCCCTCGACCGCGTCGAAGGCCGCCAGGTCGGCCAGGTCGTCACCGGCGAAGAGCACCGCCCGGGCGCCGTACTCGGCCACCAGCCGGCGCAGGGCCGTGCCCTTGTCCATCCCAGGGGGGCGGAGTTCCAGCACGAACCGACCCGGCTCGGCCGCCAGGCCCAGTTCCTCGGCGAGCGCGCGAAGTCCGGGGGCGAGCGCCGCGAGCAGACCGGCCGGGTCGGCCGACCGGCGGGTATGGATGGCCAGCGCATGACCCTTGTCCTCCAGCCGCGCCTCCGGCGTCGCGGCGAGCAGGGCCGGAAGTCGCTGCCGAGCCGCGGCCACGGCCGGGGCTTCGATCGGCGCCTCGAGCCGGCCGTCGAGAAACCGCTCCAGCCCGTACTGTCCGGCCACCACCACTCCGGTGAGACCGGCGACCCGGTCGAGATGGAGGAAGCCGAGCACGTCGCGTACCGGCCGGCCGGTGACGATCGCCAGCGTGCCGACCCGTGCGGCCAGCGCCACCAAGGCATCCACCGCGCCGTCGGCCGGCCACGCCGCCGCGGGGTCGGGAACGATGGGCGCCAGCGTGCCGTCGTAGTCGACTGCCACCAGCGCGTGGGCCGGATCGGCGACCACCGCGCGGAGCCCGCTACGACCGGCCACCGTCGATGGCTCGGGGAGCACCCGGCTCAGCCGTCCATTTCCAGCCGGCGCGCCGACCGCGCCCGCTGCCGGGCATCGCGGAGCCGGCGCAGCCGCTTGACCAGCATGGGGTCCGCAGCCAGCGCCTCGGGCCGGTCGAGCAGGCCGTTCAGTACCTGGTAGTACCGCGTGGCGGACATGTCGAACAGATCGCGGATCGCCTGCTCCTTGGAGCCGGCGTAGTTCCACCACTGCCGCTCGAAAGCGAGAATCTCCGCATCGCGCTTCGTCAGCTGCGACCCGGCCGGCGGCGGGACCGGCGGGGCTGAGGCGGCGTCCATAACAGTCAGCCTACGACGGAGTACAGGCTTGGCATTTGTCCTGCCCCGGCGCGCCGTCCGGATCCGGTGGTCACGGATAGAGCCCGCGGGTCCGGTGCGCCTCGGCCACTCGGCCGACGCCGATCATCTGCGCGGCAGTGCGCAACGACACCCCGCGATCGGTGGAGAGTGCCGACACCTCCACGTACGCCCGGTCCATCAGCTGCCGCAGCCGGAAGTTGACCTGGTCCTCGCTCCAGAAGTACGCCTGCAGGTCCTGCACCCATTCGAAATAGGAGACCGCCACGCCCCCGGAGTTGGCCAGCACATCGGGTACGACCACCGTGCCCCTGGCTTCCAAGATGGCGTCCGCGTCCGGTGTGGTGGGGCCGTTCGCACCCTCCACGATGAACCGGGCCCGTACCCGGTCCGCGTTCGCCGCCATGATGACGCCTTCGAGTGCGGCCGGCACGAGGATGTCCACGTCGAGTTCGAGAAGTTCTTCGTTGGTGATCGTGTCCGTGCCCGGATAGCCCACCACTGACTCCGCGCCGGAGCGGATGTGCCGCAGGAGGGCCACCGGGTTGAGCCCTTGCGGGTTGTACACGCCACCCTTGACGTCACTCACGGCGACCACCGTGCAGCCGGCGTCGTGCAGGAACTGCGCCGCCAGCCCGCCGACCTTGCCGAAGCCCTGGACGGCGACCGTGCAGTCCCGCGGGTCGATCCGCCGCTCCCGCAGGGCGGCGAACGCGGAGAACATCACCCCGCGCGAGGTGGCGCCGCCGCGCCCTTCCGAGCCGCCGATGGAGACCGGCTTGCCGGTGACCACGCCGGTGGTGGTGTAGCCGCGGTTCACCGAGTACGTGTCCATGAACCAGGCCATGGTCTGCTCGTCGGTACCGACATCCGGAGCCGGGATGTCTCGCTCCGGTCCGATGATCGGCAGGATTTCACTTGCGTACCGGCGGGTGACCCGTTCCAGTTCGTTTCGGGAGTACAGCCGCGGATCGATCGTCACCCCGCCCTTGGCGCCGCCGAACGGGATGCCGGCCAGCGCGCACTTCCACGTCATCCACATCGCCAGCGCCTTGACCTCGTCGAGGTCCGTGGACGGGTGGTAACGAATGCCGCCCTTCGCCGGTCCGCGGGAGAAGTTGTGCTGCACCCGATAGCCGTGCAGCACCTCGACGTGGCCGTCGTCGCGGCGCAACGGAATCGACACGGTCAGCGAGCGCCGCGGGGTGGCGAGCAGGGCGTGGGTACCGTCGTCGAGGCCGAGTTGCCGAGCCGCCTCAGCCAGCTGGGTGAGAGCGGAATCCCAGGCGGACTGACGAGCGATGGACATGTGTACGGCCCCCTTGGCCTCCATGGTCGCCGTTGACCGCGGTTCGTAAGGTCACAATGTCAGAAATCCGACGAACGGCGAGAGAAGACGTCGATTACCTGCCCCGCCCAGGTCTCGACCGGCTGACCCACGACGCCACCGCCTGCGACAATCTCCGGTCATGAAGGGCGGAGCGGTATGAGCGAACAATTGACCTCCGAATGGGGGCGGATCGCGCCCGACGGCACGGTGTACGTGCGGACCGCCGACGGTGAACGGGTGATCGGCTCCTGGTACGCCGGCACACCGGAGGAAGGCATCGCGTACTTCGCGCTGCGCTACGCCGACCTCGCCACCGAGGTGGCGATTCTGGCGAAGCGACTCGCCACCGACGCCGCCCACGCCAAGGCGGTGTCGGAGGCCGCGGCCCGGATCCGGGCCAGCCTGCCCGAGGCCCGGGTGATCGGCGACCTGGACGAACTGGACCGACAACTGGGCGTCGTCGCCGAGCAGGCGCAGGACCGACTCGCCGAACATCGCGCCGCGCGAGCGTCGGAGCGGGCCGCGGCGACCGCGGCGAAACAGGCTCTGGTGGAGGAAGCGGAGCGGATCTCGGTCGGCAACGACTGGAAGACCGCCGGGGATCGGCTCCGTGGGATCGTCGATGAGTGGCGGGCCATCAAGGGTGCGGAGAAGGCTGCGGAGACCGATTTGTGGCGGCGGTTCGCGGCCGCGCGGGACGGCTTCACGCGGCGACGTAGCGAGCACTTCGCCGCGCTCGACAAGCAGCGCAAGGCTTCGGTGGCCCGCAAGAAGGAACTCATCGACGTCGCGGAGTCGCTCTCGGACTCCGAAGACTGGGCCGCCACGGCCACTCGATACCGGGAACTCCTCACGGAGTGGAAGGCCGCTGGACGCGGCGCCAAAGACGCCGACGACGCCCTGTGGGCCCGGTTCCGGGCCGCCCAGGACGCCTTCTTCACCCGCCGATCCGCGATGCATGCCGAGAAGGACGCCGGGTTACGCCGTAACCGGGAGGCGAAGGAGGCGCTCCTCGCCGAGGCGGAGGCCTTGGTCCCCGCCACCGATCTGCCCGGCGCCCAGCGCACGATGCGGGATCTCCTGGAACGGTGGACCGCGGCCGGTCGGGCGCCCCGAGAGGCCGAGCCGGCGTTGGAGCGGCGCCTGGAGGCGGTGCAGGATCGGGTACGGGACGCCGCCGACGCCCGATGGGAGAGCGGCCGCTCGGTCGACGCATCGCCGTTGGTGATTCGGCTACGGGAGTCGATCGCCAAGTTGGAGGGCCGAGTCGCGCGCGCTCGGGAGCGTGGGGACATGCCCGCCGCCGCCGAGGCGGAGGCAGCCCTGGAGACCCAGCGCGGTTGGTTGGCACAGGCCCAGCGCAGCTGACGTCCGGCCCTGCATTCGGGTTCGACCGGGGCCACGCCTAGGGTCGCTTGCCCCAGCAGTTCCGTACGCCGAAGGCCTCGTTCTTCGATGGCAGACCCTTGACCGGAGCATCGGTGATGAGTTCGACGCCAGTGTCGAGGTAGCCCGACGGCTTGGGGCCGCCGCGGGCCGCCGCGGCGATCGCCTCGACGCCCTTGTTGGCCATGTTCTCCGGATACTGCTGGGCGGTGGCGTCGATGATGCCGGGCCGGATGCCTTTCTTGATCGCGTCGCAGCCGCCGTCCACCGAGACCAGGACGACGTCCCGGTCACTCTTGCCGGCCGCCTTCAACGCGTCCGCCGCGCCGAAAGCCGCCGGCTCGTTGACGGTGTAGACCACGTTGATGTCCGGGTGCGCCTTCAGCAGCTGCGCCATGCCCGCTCGGGCCTTCACCTTGTTCCCTTCGGTGTTCACCGAGCCGACGATCTCGGGATCGCCCGGGCCGATACCGAAGCCGCTCAGGAACCCGTCATGACGAAGCTGGCCGGAGGTGATGCCCGGCGCCAGGTCGAGCATGGCGATCTTGGGGTCACTGCCCGCAGCCTTTGCCTTCGCGTAGCGGCCGATCAACTCCCCGGCCTTCCGGTTGTCGGTCGCGTACAGGGCGTCGACGGCCGACCCGGGCTGGGTGGGCGTGTCCAGGGCGATGACGATCAAGCCCGCACGGCGTGCCTTCTCGATCGCGGGCACGATCGCGGTGGAGTCCGCAGGGGTGATCAGGATGCCCTTGGCCCCGCGCGCCGTCATGTTCTCGATCGCCGCCACTTGGCTGGCATTGTCGACATCGCTCTTACCGGTCGCGGTGAGCAGCTTGACATTGTCCTCCCCCGCGGTCTTCTGGGCGACTTCCCGCATCGTCACGAAGAACGGATTGGTCTCCTGCTTGGTGATCAGGCCGACCGTGACCTGCGGCTTGTCCTTCCCGCAGCCAGCCAGGAGGAGGCTCACCACGACCGCGCCCAATACTGGGATCAAGCGGGAGCGACGGTGACCGACCCGGTACTGCCCCTTCGACATGCGACCCTCCGGAGGAGTCAGTGGTGGGCGCCTTCGGCGACGAGCTGGCCGCCGCCGCGGTTGGTACGCAAGTCGAATAGCGCGTAGCAGGTCACCAGCGCCAGGCAGGCGCCGGGCACCGCGTACGCCAGTGCCGCGCCCACCTGGTCCATGACCCGGCCGTGCACCATCGGGAGCAGGGCACCGCCGAGGATCGCCATCACCAGACCCGCGGCGCCGAACTTGGTGTCCTCGCCCATCCCCTGCAGCGCGACGCCGTAGATCGTCGGGAACATCAGTGACAGCGACAGCGAGATCCCGACCACGGCGTAGAGGCCGACCATGTTGAGCGAGAACATCGCGATTCCGCACAGCACCACCCCGAGCGCGCCCATCAGGGCCAGCAGCAGGGTCGGCCGGAACTTCCCGAGCAGGTAGGTCATCAGGAAACGGGAAAACAGGAACAGGATCAGGCTCGCCTGCAGGTACCAGCCGGAATGCTCGGTCGGGACACCCACCACGTCCTGGGCGTACTGGATGGTGAACGTCCACGAACATACCTGCGCGGCCACGTTAAAGAACTGGGCGGCGACCCCGTACCGGTAGTGGCGGTTACGCCACAGCCGACCGAGCGCGCCGCTGCTGCCCTCCCCCTGGACCTCCTCGGCCGGGGTGGACATCTTGCGGAAGGCAATCAGCAGCCAGATCAGGATGAGCACGCTGGCGATGCCGAGGTACGGGCCCAGTACCAGGGACAGGTCCGACTCCTGGGTCCGGCGTAACTCCGCCGGGCCCATGATGGTCTTCTTCGCCTCGGAGGTGATGTTCGGCAGGATCAGCACGGCACCGAGCAGCACGCCGATGTTCGCCCCGACCGGATTGAAGGCCTGGGCGAGGTTCAACCGCTGGGTCGCACTCCTCTCCGGACCCATCGCGATCACGAACGGGTTCGCCGAGGTCTCCAAGATGGACAGCCCGGCGGCGAGGACGAACAGGGCCAGCAGGAAGAAGCTGTACTGCAACAGCCGGCTCGCCGGGATGAAGAGCAGGCCACCGAGCGCGGCGAGCCCGAGTCCGGTGAGTACACCCGTCTTGTATCCGTACCGCCGGTTGATCAGAGCGGCCGGAATGGCGAGGGAGAAGTACGCGCCGTAGTAGGCGAACTGGACCAGGGCCGACTGGAAGTTCGACATGTCGAAAATGTTGCGGAACACGCCGACCAGGACGTCGGTGAGATTAGCGGCGGAACCCCACGCGGCGAAGCAGAGGATAAGCAGGATAAAAGGGATGGTCAGCTTGGGATAGACCAATCGGGCCTTGGGGTGGGAATCCGCCTGCGTGACCGACGTAGCCGCCATCAAGGCCACCCTCTGTCGCGGTTCTTGGCCGTTGGCCGGCCAACATAGCGCGAAAAGGCCACTATGTCGCCACGCCACCGGGCTGCGGAGAGATTACTTCTCGTCGAGGAGGCGCAGGTCAGACGGCTCGCGCAACAGGTCCTTCAGTATCTCGTTGCCTTCGGTGTTGTACGGCTGGAGCATGTGGGAATCCCACGCCGCGCGCGACCGGAACATCTCCAGCATGACCCAGGTATCCGGATCGCCCTGCGGCTGCACCAGATGCATGAACACGCAGCCCGGCTCCTGAAGCGTGTGCTGACGCATGGACTGCAGTTGCGCTTCGGCTTCGGCCATCCGGTCCAACCGGGGCTTGATCGTGACTACCAGAAACAGCGGGCCGCCCTCGTCGCTCATAAGCACTTCCTACACCCCGAGCAACAACCGGCGGCGGCCCGGAAGATAGCCAGGGCTAGGCTGCGGTGCGCTCAGCCTCGGCTTCGGCTCGGCTTCCGGTCCGTATCGAGGCATCCGTCGAAGATGGGTGAGAAGAATGTTCGCCGTCGTAGGAGAAGCGCTCGTCGATCTGGTCGGTCAGCGCGGCGGGCGCACGTTCGCCGCGCATCCCGGCGGTAGCCCGGCGAACGTGGCGCTCGGACTGGCGCGCCTCGGTGACCCGGTGACCCTCACCACCCGCCTGGGCCGGGATGCGTTCGGCCAGATGATCACTTCGCATCTGGAAGCCAGCGGCGTGATCGTGGACGCGGGGCCGGAGCCCCGGGCGCCCACCAGCATCGCGATCGCCACCCTCGCCGCCGGAGTGGCGTCCTACGACTTCCGGATCGACTGGAACGTCACCGACCTGCCGCCGCTGCCGATCGAGACCCGATGCCTGCACACCGGATCCTTGGCCACCGTACTTCCACCCGGCGATCAAGCGGTGATCAACCTGGTGCGACGAGAGCGGAGGCGCGGTCGGGTGACGGTCTCCTACGACCCGAACGTACGACCAGCACTGCTGGGCGACGCGAAGCACGCGCAGCCGGGCATCGAAGCGTTGGTCGCGCTGTCCGACGTGGTGAAGGTGAGCGATGAGGACCTGGGCTGGCTCTACCCCGGCGAAGCCGACGAGGCGGTGGCCCGCCGGTGGCTGGCCACCGGGCCCGTCCTGGTCGTGGTCACCCGCGGCTCGGGAGGCGTCTACGCCGTGTCCCAGGGCGTGGAGGTACGTCGGCCGGCCGTACGCGTGGACCTCGTCGACACCGTCGGCGCGGGCGACTCCTACACCTCCGGCCTACTCGACGGGCTGTGCCGAGCCGACCTGATCAGTGGCGCCCGCCGAGAGGCACTCGCCCATACCGACGAATCCACCCTGGTGAGCATCCTGGAACGGGCGGCGACGGTCGCGGGCATTACCTGCTCGCGCCCCGGTGCCGATCCGCCGACCCGGGCCGAGGTGGATGCCGTGCTGGCGAAACGCCGTGCTCGCTAACTGCCGGGACTGAGCGGGGAGTCAGACCCTCATCGGCTGCGGGGTATCCCGGCGGGTCCGGTCCGGGCCGTCGAAGGTCCGAACCACTTCGTACCGGGTGTTGCGCTCCACCGGCCGGAAACCGGCGTCCCGGATCACCTCGAGCAGCGCGTCCCGGGTCATCTCGTTGGGCGTACCGAAGCCGTCCGCGTCGTGGGTGATCTTGTATTCCACGACCGAGCCATCGAGGTCGTCGGCCCCGAAGGACAGCGACAACTGCGCGGTCTGCAGGCCGTGCATCACCCAGAAGTTCTTCACGTGCGGCACGTTGTCGAACAGCAGCCGGGAAACCGCGAAGGTCTTGAGCACCTCCGCGCCGGTGGCCATCGGCTGCGTCATCAGCCGGTTGCGCGGATCGCCGTCCGCGTCGTGCTGAAACCGCAGCGGGATGAACACGACGAAACCGCCGGTCTCATCCTGCATCTCCCGCAGCCGCAACACGTGATCCACCCGGTGCCGCGGCTCCTCGATGTGGCCGTACAGCATGGTGCACGGCGTTTTCAGGCCCTTGGCGTGCGCCAGCCGGTGGATCCGGGACCAGTCCTCCCAGTGGGTGTCGTGGTCGACGATCTTGTCCCGGACCTCCGGGTCGAAGATCTCCGCGCCGCCGCCGGTGAGAGACTCCAGGCCGGCGTCGATCAGTTCATCGAGGATCTCCTCCGCGGACAGGCCGGAGATCCGCTCGAACCAATGGATCTCCGTCGCGGTGAACGCCTTGAGCGCCACATTCGGCAGCGCCTCCTTCAGCGCCCGCAGCGACCGGGGGTAGTACCGCCACGGCAGCGTGGGGTGCAGGCCGTTCACGATGTGTAGCTCGGTGATGCCCTGGGGCTCCATCGCCTTCGCGAGGCGGACCGCCTCCTCGATCCGCATCGTGTAGGCGTCCTTCTCCCCCGGCTTGCGCTGGAAGGAGCAGTACGCGCACGACGCCGAGCAGACGTTGGTCATGTTCAGGTGCCGGTTGACGTTGAAGTACACGACGTCGCCGTTCTTCGCGGTCCGTACCTCATGCGCCAACCCGCCAAGCCAGGCCAGATCGTCGCAGTCGTAGAGCGCCACCCCGTCGTCGTAATCCAGGCGCTCGCCGGCACGTACCTTCGATTCGATCTCCCGAGCGCGTCCCACGTCCATCCTGCGAGCCTATGTCGGAGCGGGGAGGGCGCCGATGCCGGCTGGTCGGCCTTCCCACTTGGTGGTCAGGACGACCGTGGTCCTGGTCCGGGCCACACCGGGGATGTGCGACAGCTCGGCAAGTACGTGCTCGAGGTGCTCCATGTCCGGTACCCGCACCTTCACCACGAAGGCCTCGTCGCCGGCCACCGACCAGCAGTCTTCGATCGCCACAATGTCACGCAACGCCTCGACCACCTCACCCCGTTCGGCCGAGTCGGTCTGGTGGATGCTGATCAAAGCGCAGACCCCGAGCCCGAGCGCGGCGGGCGATACCGTGGCGGCGTAACCGATGATCGTGCCGCTCTCCTCCAGTCGCCGCACACGGTCATGTACCGACGCGGCGGACAGTCCGACGGTCCGGCCTAGTTCGGAGTAGGTGGAACGGCCGTCAGCGCGCAGCGCGGCGACGATCTGCCGGTCAATATCGTCCATCTGGCGAGTCCTCCCGGGATTTAACAAAGCACGGGCATAAGGTCGATTCCAAGCGCGTTCTATCAGGTAGAGTGGGTTTCTACGTTAAGGAAGCGTCACATGCACACCATCGACCTGATGAATGCCCGAGTCCAAGAACTGCGCGAAGAGGGCCGGCGAGCGGGGTCAGGCACCTGCCTGCGGCACGGTCCTGGTCAGCTAGCCACCTCGATCCGCAAGATGACCCGCCGTCAACGCTGACTCCTCCCGGCGATCCTCCACCGTCCATCCCCCGCTTTAGGTAACAATCGGTGAAGATAGCGGGTGTCGTACCGGATGGACTCGTCACGTACGGCACAATTCGAGGCGAACCGGCTCGGGAGGCACCGTGGAAGCGCGCGAGAGACTGCTGACGCCGGGTGAGGTGGCGACCCTCTTTCGGGTAGATCCCAAGACGGTGACGCGCTGGGCGGCAGCGGGTCGGATCAGCAGCATTCGGACGCCGGGTGGGCACCGCCGCTTTCGGGAGAGCGAGGTTCGGGCCCTGCTGTCCGGCGAGCCGGCGACCACCCCGCCGGTCACGCCCGAACAGGCGACGTCGACGGAAAGCCAATCCGCTGATGCGGGCACGCCGGAACCCCGCTCTGCCACGCCGGCCCAGCGCAGCCCGGCCAGCCCGAGTTAAATATCCCGGTCTAGGTCTCCCGAGGCGTCTCCCGAGGCGTCCTGCCGGAGCTTGCCGGACCAGCGACGGAACAGCGCGTGTTCGACACCGAGAATGTCGAGCACCTTGCCGGCCACGAAGTCGACCAGGTCGGCGACGTCGTTGACGCCGCCGTAGAACGCCGGGCTCGCCGGAAGCACGACGGCACCGGCATCGGCGAGGGCGAGCAGATGCGCCAGCGTCGAGCGGGGCAGCGGGGTCTCCCGCGGCACCACGACCAGCGGACGGCGTTCCTTGAGGGTCACGTCCGCGGCTCGCTGGAGCAGATCCTTGGACAGGCCGAGCGCGATGCCGGCGACGGAGGCGGTGCTGGCCGGAACCACGACCATGCCGCGGGTCTGGTACGAGCCGCTCGACGGGCCGGCCGCGAGATCCCCCGGTCCCCAGTGCCGGAGGTCACCAAGAACATCTCGACTCAGCCAGGACCCCGCCGAAGCCGCCCAGCGCCCGTCGTTCCACGACACTCCAGTTTCATCGAGCAAGGTCAGCCTGGCCGCCCGCGACACCACCAGGTCGACCGGATCACCGGCGTCGAGCAGCGCGCGCAGTACGGCCGCCGCGTACGGCGTTCCCGAAGCGCCCGAGACGCCGACAACCCACGGGATCCGGCTCATGGGACAACTCTTCCCTATCCACTGGCATTGCGGTGGCCGGATTCCTGTGGTTCGGGTTGTCAGCGTCCGTGGTCGTCAGGGCGACCGGCGATGCTTACAGCTCGTTTAG
>JBDUDX010000080.1:0-22922 GCA_040002735.1 Frankiaceae bacterium
CCCTTGAGGTTCGGGTACGCGGACAGCAGCCCGTGCAGCACGGTGAGTGAGGTGGCCGGGTCGTCGTTGCCGTAGACCGTGGAGACCAGCTTCATCTTCGGGTACTTCGGCAGCTGCTGCTTCATGTAGCCGATCCAGGCGTTCTGGTTGGTCGCACTGGCCGCCGCGGACAGGATCGCGATCTCGCCAGTGCTGTTGATCTGCTTCGCCAGCAGGTCGACCTCGGAGGTGCCGATGGTCTTGGTGTCGGCCTGGTTGATGAACAGGTGGCTGGGGCTGCTGCCGCAGTTGATGTCGGAGTCGAAGGAGACGATCTTGACGCCGGCCTTGGCCGCCTGATTCAGCGACGGGCACAGCGCGGACGGGTCGTTGCCGGCGATGACGATCGCGTCGGCGTGGGCTTGGATGGCCGCCTGGATCGACGGAATCTGGGCCGCCGCCGTGTCCGCGGTGCCGCTGCTCACCACGACCTTGCCGCCGAGTTCGGTCAGCGCCTTCTTGCCGCCGTTGTCGGCGAGCACCTCGTACGGGTTCTGGGTGTCCTTCGGGATGAAGTACACCGTCATACCCTTCTTGACCCCCGTGCTGGTGGGCGAGGAGGTCGGGTTGGCGCTCTTGTTGTCCGATGATCCGCAGGCCGCCATCGTGGTGCCGACCAGTGCGAGCGCGGCCGCGACAGTGGCCTTGCGGCGGATGTTGGGTGTCCTCATGAGCTTCTGCCTTCCTGCAGGAGGGGTGGGATGTACGGCTGCGGTGAGTTGGCTCAGGTGCGGCGCCGGGTACGGGCCCGAATTCGGCGGAGCGCCTCACCGGCGTTGGGGACGATCACGCTGACCAGCAGCAGTCCGCCGGTGATGATGTTCTGGACCTCGGCTTTGATCCCCATCTGGGTCAGGAGTTGGAGCAGGCAGCCGAAGATTGTGACCGACAGCACGACGCCGATCACGGTGCCGCGGCCGCCGAAGATGGAGATGCCGCCGAAGAGCACGACGGCGACGACGTTCAGTTCCAGGCCGGTACCGGCGTCGTAGCTCACCGAGGCGTTCTTCAGGGCGAACAGGATGCCGGCGAGCGCGCAGACCACCCCGGAGAGCACGTACAGAAAGAACTTGACCCGGTTGACCCGGATGCCAGAGAACTGGGCCGCCTCGGGTTGCAGCCCGATCGCGACGAGTGAGCGTCCGAGCGGAGTGGCGTGCAGCACGATGCCGCAGATCACGGCGAACACCAGAAAGATCGCGGCCGAGTACCCGACCTCCGTGCCGGCGATCGGTACCACGCCGACGTTGGTCAGCGAGACCGGGAACCCGGTGATGATCCGCGGCGCCAGCAGGATCTCGGCGATTCCGCGGAAGAGGGTCAGCGTGCCGATGGTGACCGCGATAGACGGCAGGCCCATCTTGGCGATCAGGAATCCGTTCAGTGCGCCGCCGAGGGCACCGATGACCAAGGCCGCCGCCATGGCCAGGTAGATGTTCCACCCGCCGTGGAAGAGGTACCCCATCATCGTTCCGGAGAGCCCGAGCATGGACGCGACGGACAGGTCGATCTCGCCGGTCATCACGATGAGGAGCAGCGGCAGGGCCATGATCGCGACCTCGCCGACGTTCACCCCGATGAAGAAGAGGTTGCCGCCGCTGAGGAAGGTCGAGGAGTGCACGCTGCCGAGCACCAGGACGACCACCAGCACGACCAGCAGCGCGCACTCCCAGCGCAGCAGCTCCTGCCAGACCGGCCGCTTGCCGGTGTCAGTGCCGTCATAGGCCCGGGGGCTCGGCGCGCGCAGGGTTGTGTCAGACGTCACGGTGGGCTCCCTCGGCCGTCAGCAGGCTCCGGGCCACCCGCAGGCTGAGCCAGCGGTCGAAGGCGATGGCGACCAGCAGCAGGCTGCCGGCGATGGCCTGGTTCCAGAACGGCGAGATCTTGGTGGCCACCAGCGACTGGTTGATCGTGTTCAACAGCAGGGCACCGAGGGCCGCGCCCAGCACGGTACCGCTGCCACCGAAGATTGCCACTCCGCCGACCACGACGGCCGAGACGACGGTGAGCTCGTACCCAACCCCGCCGGTGACGTCGATCTGGGCGTGCAGCGCGAGGAACAGGGACCCGGCGAGCCCGGCAAGCGTCCCGCTGACCAGGAACGCGGTGAAGACCCGGCGCCCGGTCGGTATGCCGGCGAGTTCGGCCGCTTCGGGGTTGGAGCCGATGGCGTACAGGTCACGGCTGGAGCGGAAGGACCGCATGGCGTACCCGACGACGGCAACGACCGCGGCAACGATGATCACAAGCCAAGGGAGGCCGAGAAAGGTCTTATACCCGACCGAGACGAACGCCTTGGGGATGAACTCCGGGTCGATGGTGTGCGCGTTGACGATCACGCCGTCGATGCCGCGGATGATGTAAAGCATCGCCAGCGTGACCACCAGGCTCGGTACCCGGGTCACCGTGGTGATCAGGCCGTTCACCGCACCGACCACAGCGCCGATGAGAATGCCGAGCACGAATCCGGCCAGCACCGGCGTGCCGGGGTGGTGCTTGAACGTCGTACCGACGATGTACGCCGACAGGCCGACCACCGACCCGACCGACAGGTCGACGTTCCGGGTGATGATCACCAGCGTCTCGCCGACCCCGAGCAGGGCGATCAGCGCGGCGCCGCTGAGCAGCTGTTGCACGCTGCTGGCGTTGGCGAAGTGGTGGTTCTTCAGGGTGGTGATCGCGAAGGCCACGAGGATGACGATGCCGATGCCGAGTTCCCGAACTCGCAGCAGCGCTCCCGCCCGGGCGAACCGGTCACTCGGCGGCGCCGGGGCGGTGACCTCCGTGGTCACGCGGCCGCCCCCGTGAGCTGGCCGGTGGCCGCTCTCATGACGGTGTCCTCGTCGGCCTCGGCCCGGGTCAGCTCGGCGGTCAGCCGCCCCTCGTGCAACACGAGCACCCGGTCGGCCATGCCGAGCACTTCCGGTAGCTCGGAGGAGATCATCAAGATAGCCATGCCTTCGGCCACCAGGTTGTCGAGGATGCGGTGCACTTCGGCCTTCGTGCCGACGTCGATACCGCGGGTCGGCTCGTCGATGATCAGTAAGGAGGGGCGGCGGGCCAGCCACTTGCCGAGGACGACTTTCTGCTGGTTGCCACCGGACAGGGTCGACACCGGGTTGCGGATCCGACCGAACTTCAACTGCAGCTGCTCCGCCCAACTCAGGGCCAGGTCTCTTTCACTGGAGCGACGGATCAGGCCGAAGCGGCGGAGCCGTCCCAGCGAGGCGAGCGCCATGTTGGAGTCGATGCCGAGCTCCATCACCAGCCCCTGTTGGCGTCGATCCTCCGGGACCAGCGCGACGCCGGCGGCCATCGCTGCCAGCGGCGCGCCGTTCGGCAACTCCTCGCCGTTGACCCTTACGGTGCCGGAGCTGCGCTTGTCGATCCCAAAGATCGCTCGGGCCACCTCGCTGCGGCCGGCCCCGACCAGACCGGCCAGGGCGACGATCTCACCCCGCCGGACGGTGAGGCTGATATCGCAGAAGACCCCTTCGCGGTTGAGGTTCTCCACGTCGAGCACGATGTCCCCGGGTGCGGTCTCGGTCTTGGGGAACAGGCTCGCGAGGTCGCGGCCGACCATCGAGCGGATGATGTCGTCGACGGTCACCTCCGTCACGAGCGCGGTCTGAACCAAGCGTCCGTCGCGCATGATGGTGACCCGTTGGCAGCTGGCGAAGACCTCTTCCAGCCGGTGGGAGATGAACAGCACTGCGGCGCCTTGCGCGCGCAGCGTCCGCATCACCTCGAAGAGCCGCTCAACCTCGACGCTGGTCAGCGCGGCCGTGGGTTCGTCCATCACCAGCACGTTGGCGTCCAGCGAGAGCGCCTTGGCGATCTCTACGATCTGCTGGTCGGCGACCGACAGTCCGCGCGCCTGCCGGTCCGGGTCGAGCGCCACTCCGAGCCGACTGAACACCGCGGCGGCTTCCCGGTTCATCGCCCGCCGGTCGATGGCGCGCCGCCGACCGAGTGGCTGGCGGCCCATGAAGATGTTCTCCGCGACGGTGAGGTCCGGAAACAGCGTCGGCTCCTGATAGATGATCGAGATGCCAGCCGCGCGGGAAGCCGCCGGACCGTTGAACTGCATGGCCGTACCCCGTACGAGCAGTTCGCCGCTGTCCCGTTGGTGCACGCCGGCGAGGATCTTGACCAGCGTCGACTTGCCGGCCCCGTTTTCACCCACCAGGGCATGCGCCTCGCCGGGAAACAGCGTTACCGACCCGTCGTCGAGGGCGTGCACCGCGCCGAATCGCTTCGTCGCCTTGGTCAGGACCAGCAACGGTTCCGCGGACGGTGTCGCGGGGCTTCCGGCGCCGACTGGCTCGAGTGGCGCCGGAGAACCCGGCGATGCGTCGTCGGTCACCAGCCGCCCCTTCGATGCCGTGAAACCTTTCAGCAATTGCCGGGGACGGTAGTCCACGGCGGGGGTGGAGTCAATGGATCAGTCCCTCGCGTTGCGGCTTTGTTACGTTGGGCCGACGAGTGCCGCGGGACTGCGGACCGCTCTCCGCCCTTGTTGATACGGTTCACGCATTCGGTGTCCGTGGAGGCGGCGTGACCGGTTCGGTAAGCGTCCGACATGTCGCCCAGCGGGCCGGGGTGTCGCTCGGAACCGTGTCCAACGTGCTGAACCGGCCGGAACGCGTCGGCGAAGCCACCCGGGCGAAGGTGGTACAGGCGATCGCAGATCTCGGCTTCGTCCGCAATGAGGCGGCCCGGCAATTGCGAGCCGGACGCAACCGAACGATCGGTTTGCTCGTCTTGGACGTCGCCAACCCGTTCTTCACCGACATCGCGGCCGGCGTCGAGGCCGCCGCCACTGCGGCCGGGCTGTCAGTGATCTTGTGTAACAGCGGGGATGACGTCAAGCGGGAGGAGCACTACCTCAGCCTGCTGCAGGAGCAGCGCGCATACGGCATCCTGATCACCCCGGTGACTCGCCGGACGGCGAGGATCGCGGAGATCCGCCGGCACGGTGTGCCGGTCGTACTCGTCGACCGTGGTTCGACCCGGCAGCAGTGCTCGGTATCGGTGGATGACGTGGTCGGCGGAGAACTCGCTGCGGCGCACTTGATCACCCAAGGGCACCGGCGGATTCTGTTCGTGGGGGGTCCCCGGAGTATCAACCAGGTCACCGACCGCCTCACCGGTGCCCGTAAGGCAGCTCATGCGGCGGGGCTCCCCGAGGACACCATCGCGGTGCTGGAGACCACCGGCCTCAACGTGGCTTCCGGACGCAGGGCCGGCGAGGTAATCGTCGCCACGCCGGCCGCCCGACGGCCGACAGCAGCTTTCTGCGCCAACGACCTGCTCGCCCTCGGACTGTTGCAGGAAATGACCCGACGGCGCCTCGCCGTGCCCGGCAACCTGGCCATCGTCGGCTACGACGACATCGACTTCGCGGCGGCTGCCGCGGTGCCGTTGACATCAATTCGCCAGCCACGCTCCCAGCTGGGACAGGCCGCCGCCGAGTTGCTGATCGAGGAGGTCGAATCCCCCACGGCGCATCGGCACCGGCAGGTTGTCTTCGAACCGGAGTTGGTTGTCCGAGAGTCGACATCCAGCTAGATCGGCCCAGTTCCCGGCAGGACCCTGATCGCAGCGGACCAGTCGACCGAGATCGGCGAGGACGACAAGCGGTACGAGCGCGGCGTCTGCGCTGAAGAACCCTCCAGTACGGCGATCCACTTCCGGAGTGAATTCCCCGGAACGACACCCGGTGGCTACCGCCGCGTTCCCTGGTAGCTGCCGAGGCTGGGGAGGCTCCAGGCATGACACAGCAATGCGCACGGTGCGGTTGTGAAAGGGCGGTACACGAGCACTACCGCCGCGGATCCGATTGCGGGAGATGCCGGCAGGCGGTCTGTCCCCAATTCACCCGCCGACGTTGGTGGCAGCAGCCGGTAACCACTCCGATCCCGGCGGCGGCAGGAACCCGGGCTACCGCCGGCGTGGCCGCCTAGCGGCAGAGTCGGCTCGTCACCGACGGGCGCGCTCAGTCGCGCGGCCACCTCGGCTACCTCGACCAAAGAACGTACGCGCCACGTCCGGGTCGGGGGAGCGTCAGTCTTCCCACGTCAGTCCGCACGGCTCGTTCACCAAGCCGGCGATGTGCATTCCGGCCTGCCAGACGCCAAAGACGGCGCCGGTCGGATCGGTAGCGATGAACATCCGCCCCAAGGCCCGACGTCCCCCGGCGGCAGCAGGATCGCGCCGCCATGCTCCGCGACCGCGGCGGCAGTCTCGTCCGCGTCGGCCGCACCCCGGAATTCGGCAACGGCATATCCCCTACTCAGCCTCGGTGTCCTGGTAGGACCAGCCGAGTACTGCGGCATGAGACGCCTCGGCGCCGTCAACGTCGGGAACGGTCAGTTCCACTCAGCGGGGCACACCGGCGGCCAGGGCGAAGTGCGAATGCTCATGCCCGTATTGCACCGTTCACCAGGTTCGTTGTCAGGCCCGACGGCGACAACAGCAAACTCCTCCGCTGGACATGTATCAACGGCGTCTCCCGCGCCTCGGGTCAGTACTTCCACGGATGCTGCCATCCGTGC
This sequence comes from Frankiaceae bacterium, assembly GCA_040002735.1. Taxonomy (GTDB): domain Bacteria; phylum Actinomycetota; class Actinomycetes; order JADGOV01; family JADGOV01; genus JADGOV01. Next base: position 6,597 of record JBDUDX010000080.1, read on the forward strand.
CACGCAGGATAAGTGGCTCACCAGCCACTATCCGTAGTTTCTCGGGAGCGTGTCGTGCGTGTAATGCGGGTATGAACCAAGTACGGCTGGCCGGCATACTCAGCGCTCAGCCGGCAGGTGAAGGTCGGCTCGGCATCGGGCGACCGCTTGTTCTCCTTGCTTTGATCCTCGTGCTGGCCGGCTCGACATGATCGGAGCGCTGCTGGCCAAGGAGTACGCCGACCAACACCGGCCACCCATATTTCTGCTCGGGGCCCTGACGTTTCTGGCGCTGTTCGCTGTGTACGCCTATGCCCTCAAGCTGGCCCAAGCTCTCGATCGTGACGATGGGCTGGATCGTGCTGCTGCAGGTCGGCCTGCTCGCCGTTGACTACCGCCGCGCCGCAGTGAGCCTCAACCGGGGTCAGTGGGCTGCGGTGGCCGTCATCCTCGTGTTGCAGTGCTACCTGGTCCTCTCCACCGGTTCCCGGGCGGCGCGGGACGCCGAAAGCGCCCCGGTACTGGTGAAGGTGGCGAACGCCATCCCGACGCCGCGAACTGACGACGTGGGGGCCGACCTTCCCACTCCCTACCTGGCCCTGACCCTTGACGTGGTCGCCGAACGCTACGCGCAACTGTCCGCCGCCCTGCCCAACGCTCGACTGCACTACGCGGTCAAGGCGAATCCGGCTTCGGAAGTGCTGCGGCTGCTCGTCCGGCAGGGGGCGGCCTTTGACATTGCCAGTCCCGCCGAGATGGCAGCCTGCCTGGCGGCCGGCGCGGACGTGCGAAACCTCTCCTATGGCAACACGGCCAAGAAGGAGGGCGATATCGCCGCAGCATTCGCTGAAGGCGTAAGAGTCTTCAGCTTCGACGACGTGAGCGAGCTCGCGAAATTGACCCGGGCTGCGCCGGGTTCCACGGTGTGCTGTCGACTCGCGACGTCCGGCGCGGGCGCCGACTGGGCGTTGTCCGACAAGTTCGGTTGCCCACCAGAGGTGGCCCTGGAGTTGCTCAGTGCCGCCGCAGCCGACGGGCACGCCGTCGGGTTGGCGTTCCACGTCTGCTCCCAGCAACGCGACCCGAGCCAGTGGGATGCGCCGCTCCACCGAGTCGGGATGCTCCAAGCCCAACTGGCCGAGCGGGGCATCCCACTCGCCCTGCTCAACCTCGGGGGCGGCTTCCCGGGCAGCTACCGGGAGCCAGTGCCGCCGATCACCGAGTACGGCGAGGCGATTGGGCGAAGCATCGAGCGCCACTTGCATGCGCCGCTGGGTGTATCTCGATGTGGGCCGATTCGGCGGGCTCGCCGAGACTCTCGACGAGGCGATCGAGTACCGCATCGACACCGTCCGAGATGGCGGACCGGTAGGGCCCGTCGTCCTGGCCGGACCAACCTACGACAGCGTCGACGTGCTCTACCGCCACGCTGACTACCAGCTTCCGTTGGATCTCACTGTCGGCGACCGCGTACGCCTGCACTCCACCGGCGCCTATACGTCCACCTATTCCTCGGTAGGCTTCAACGGGCTACCGCCCCTGCCAGTCCGGATCACGTCTCACCCGGCTGGCGCGCGTATGCCTCGGCAACCCGCAGTGACGGTCGGCTCTTGGAGGTGACCATCGCCGAACCAGATGAGATCCTGACCCGGATCGGGCGCGGAATCGAACTCACCCAGCAAGGCCGGCCCACGGATGCCCGCCGACTCTTCGCCGAATTGTGGGAGCTGATCGGCGCCGACGGCGATCCCCTGCACCGCTGCGCGCTGGCCCACTGGATGGCTGACGTGCAGGAAGATTCCGCCGAGGAGCTCGACTGGGATCTACGTGCCCGGGAGGCGGCGGACTCGGTCACCGATGCGCGGATTGCTGAAGCCGGGGTAGCTGGCTTGGTCAACAGCCTTCTTCCCTCGCTGCACCTCAACCTGGGCGAGGACTACCGCAGACTCGGCGATGGGGCCGCTGCCCGCCGACACCTCGAATGGGCCAAGTAGCATCCCGGGCGCTGGGCGACGACGGCTATAGCGCTTTCCTGCGAGGGGGACTCGACAGGCTGGCAGACCGGCTGTCGAGTACATAGCTGTCGACTACGTAATCGCGGCGCCTCACATCCTCGGCCACCCGGTCGGCGTGTTTCGGCGAGCGCGAGGCGTCACATGCACGAGTCTCTGGCCGGCACCGTTTCGGCGATGTTGTCCCGGACACGGGTGGCGATCGTGGTGAGTACCTCTTGCTCTTCCCGACTGAGCTGATCTACGAAGTGGCGGCGGACGATCTCCACATGGCCCGGCGCGGCAGACTCGACCGCCTTGCGTCCGGCTGCGGTCAACGTGATCATGGTGCCGCGGGCGTCGGTCGGACAGTTCCGTCGGGAGATCAGACCGCGCTGCTCCATGCGGCGGAGTTGGTGGGACAGCCGGCTACGGTCCCACTCCACGCCCCGGCCCAGGTCGCGCGCCCGGATGCCGTCGCCGGGTGCCTCGGACAACGGGACCAGCAGCCCATAGTCCGCGCTGGAAAGTCCCGCTTCGGCCAGTTGGCGTTCGATCGCGCTGTCCAGGCGGCGTCGCATGTCCAGAAACGTGCGCCACAGCCGTGCCTCACGCTCGTCCAACCACCTCGGCTCGGTCATGAGATCAGTCTACCGTCGGAATGTTGACACATCAGCAAGGATGTGGTGTGATGTTGATACGTCAGCAACCGCTACGAGAGGAATCCGATGACAAACTCCACGCTCACCGCAGGTAACAGCACTCTCACCGGTGATTACGTCATTGACCCGTCGCACAGCCGAATCGGCTTCGTTGCCCGGCACGCGATGATCACCAAGGTCCGTGGCGGGTTCAACACCTTTGAGGGCAGGGCGCACTTGGATTTCGAGAACCCGGTCAACTCCAGTGCTTCGATCACGATCGACGTGGCCAGCGTGGACACCCGGAACGCCCAGCGGGACGATCACCTGCGTACCAATGACTTCTTCAACGCGCCCGAGTTTCCGCAGGTCAACTTTGTCTCCACCGGCGTGGAGCAGGTTGATGCCGAGAATTACAAGGTGACCGGCGATCTCACGATCAAGGGTGTCACCAAGGCCATCACGGTGGACTACGAGTACACCGGAACCGCGAAGGACCTCTACGGCAACACTCGGGTCGGCTTCGAAGGCACCGCGACGTTGAACCGCAGCGACTTCGGCGTCAACTTCAACGCCGCGCTTGAGACGGGCGGCGTGATGGTCTCCGAGAAGATTAACTTGGAATTCGAGATCTCGGCGATCAAGGCTGAATCCGCCTGAGAGCAGTTGAGCGTACGGAGCGGCGCAGTCCGAGGGCGATGGCTGTGCCGTTCCGTCGTCTCCGCTGTGCCGGTTGGGCCCGCAGGCACAGCTACCACCGGCCGCGGGTCAGGCGCCTGACTCCCGTTCGAATATTGTCGCGCCCGCTTCGTCTGATGGCTGCGACATAGCCCAACCGGTAGCCGGCCCAGGTGCCGAGGACAAAGCCTGCGATGAAGACTGCAGTCATGTCGTACGGCTATCCGCAGGAGACGGTGATTCTTTCTGTGTCTGTCCGACGTGGGTCGTACGTGGAATGCTGCCGTTCAACGCGTTCATTACTCAAGCCCCCCGGCCGTCACCTCGACTCACTTGCGCCCGTCGGAGCATATCGCGCAATAGCCGCATTGCGGTCACCGACGCATGACGACTCCAGGTCACATGCCCTGGTCGGTCAGGCTTCCCAAGCCCACCACGAAAGGCAGGGCACGTAAGCGCCGGCTGCGTGCTGGGCGTAGCGCCGAGCCAGGACCTCAAAGATCTCGGACGGCTACCCCGGCGGTGAAGATGACTTTGGCGCGCTGGCGGACGGCGTCGCCGCTGGCCCGGTCGTCGTTGGTCCGGTCGTGGCTGGCCCGGTCGTGGGCGGCGAGGAAGGAGCGGCGGAGGAGCGCGACGGCGTCGTCCCGGTGGACGTCGACTGCGATGGCGATGCACTCGGGGACTCGCTGGGGGCCGAGGTCGAAGGCGACGGCGTTGGCGTGCTTCGGTCGACCGTCCGATCGGTAACCACGGACCGGGTCGTGCTGGCGGTCTCCAGCTGGTCCGGTCGGACAAAGAAGTAAAGCGCCAGCGTGCCAAGAAAGACCAGTACGAGTACCACGGTCGAGGTGCGGAAGCGGCCCACCGCTATTGCTCCCCGCTCGGCGGGGCGGTATCCAGGGTGGTGGGTAGCGAGATGCCGGCTTGATGAAAGGCCATCGCAATGCGTACGCGCAATTCCCGGCCGACGTCGAACTGCTTGCCGGGCAAGGTACGGGCCACCATACGTACCACGAACTCGTCCACGTCCATGCTTTCTACACCCATCACCGAGGGCGGATCAAGCAGCAGCGGCCGGAGAGCGTCATCGCTATGGGCCTGTTCGCCGACCCGGTGCAGGATCTCGATCGCCCGTCCGACGTCGACGGTGGACGGTACTGGAATGTCGATCACCGCGCGAGCCCAGTCCCGGGAGAGATTGGTGACGTGGGCGATCAGCCCGTTCGGGATGATGAGTACTTCGCCATTGACCGATCGAAGGCGGGTAACCCGCAGCGTGACCTCTTCCACCGTGCCGGTCGCGACATTGGCGATGCCGACAGACGCAATGCTAACCACGTCACCGAATCCGTATTGCCGCTCGGCGACGATAAAGAAGCCAGCGAGGACGTCCTGCACGATGCGCTGGGCTCCGAATCCCACGGCGACACCGACCACGGTCGCCGGCGCGACGAATCCGCTCAACGGAACGTTGAGTCGCTGGACGATCAGCACCGCGGTGACGCAGTAGAGCAGCACGAGGGCGCTCCAGGTCAGTACCTGGATAACCGCATGGCGGTGCTTGGCGCTCTCGGAGCGGACGAGGGCATCCGTATTGGAGTCGCGGGCGTCGATCCGTTCGGTGATGCGGTGCTCCCCCCAGGTGGCGAACCGGGTGAGCAAGACGGCGCCGAGCAGGTAGAGGACGATCTCGAGGCCGTTGCCGCGGACCCACCGGTTCACATCCGTGAAGGGCGTAATGGCGAGAATCATTGTGTCGATTGTCGCCGATGGGCGGTCGTTCGGCCAAGCAGCCCGGTGGGACGCTGTGGTCGAAGCGCGGCAACTCCGTTGCCCGCAGGCGCGGCTCCAGGCAGCTTGCCTTCCCAAGCCCAGCAGCTTGGAGCTGGCTACTCGGGCCAGGTGCGCATCACGTCAAGGTTGTAGAAGGTCGGCGGACCGTCGCACAGCGCCGCCATCTTCGCCGAAAATTCGGCTGTCTCCGGCCGGTTCGAGTTCTCCATGGCCGAATCGTAGGAGTCGAATTCGATAACGCTGAGGTACTGATTCGGGCGGTCGCGGTCTGAGGTGAAAGTCCCGCGCCGGACGGTTCCGGCCTCCCGCTGGGCCCGCATGGAGTCCGCGAGCGCCTGCACCTCGTCGATGCGTGAGGTGGTGAACTGGACAATCTGCACGAACCCAGCCATGTCCGCTCCCTTGGTCGTGGCCGAAACATGGAGCATGGACCGCCCGCCTGCCGGGACGCAAGCGAGTGACGCAAGCGAGTGACGCAAGCGAGTAAGGAAACCGTCTAGCCTCGTCGAGGCACCCGACCGGGCGGGTGCGACCACGCAAGCGAGGGACAGTTGATCTTCATCGCCGCCAAGTTCCGAGTACTGCCCCAGCATGCAGACCGGTGGATTGAGATTTCCCAGGCGTTCACCACAGCGACTCGGAGCGAGCCCGGTTGCCGGTGGTTCGACTGGTCCCGCAGCCTGGAGAACCCGACGGAGTTCGTGCTGATCGAGGCTTTTCGCGATGAACAGGCCGGGGCGGCGCACGTCGCGTCGGAGCATTTCCGGGAGGCGCAGCGCACGCTTCCTCCGTACCTTGCCGAGACGCCGCGGATCATCAACGCCACGGTTCCGCAGGAGGATTGGTCGTTGCTGGGCGAGTTGGCGGTGCCAGACGGCGGCGGGACTGCCTGAGGGGCTACCCGGCAGCCCGAAGCTCGAGATAGCGCTCGCCGAGGCGATCACGGTCCGGTTGGGCGTCGGAACGGCGTGGCACCCGGAGTCGTACGCCGGCCATCTCCTGCAGCCCATGCCTCAACATGGGTCCATCAATCTCGGCGAGCACCCGAGGCTGCACCACATCAGCGGGCATGCCTGACAGTTCCACATCGGCCGCCACTTCCGCGCTTCTTCGACGTGTCCGGTGCCGCATGGACTGGACCGGGTCGGCTGGCGTACCTAATCTCCGGCTATGACGTTCTCGGGCTGGTCGTCGGCGGCGGCGGAGTTCTTCGAAGGGCTCGAAGCTGATAACTCCAAGGCGTACTGGCAGGCGCACAAGGAGGTCTACACCGACGCCGTGCTGCGTCCGATGGAGGCATTACTCGCCGAGCTGGAGCCCGAGTTCGGCGGTGGGAAGATCTTCCGGCCGTACCGTGACGTTAGGTTCAGCGCCGACAAGACGCCGTACAAGACGGCGATCGGCGCGACGCTGCACGGCGGGGGATATGTGCAGTTCTCGGCCGACGGTCTGGCGGCCGGTTGCGGGATGTACCAGATGAGCCCCGACCAGCTGGAGCGCTATCGGCTTGCGGTGGCCGAGGATCTCACCGGCGAGGAGTTGTTCCGCCTCGTGGGGGAGGCATCCCAGCGGGGCATGCGCGTCCACGGCCACGGCGTACTGAAGACCGCGCCGCGCGGCTTTCCGAAAGACCATCCGCGGATCGAGCTGCTGCGCTACAAGGGCCTCATCACGTGGCAGGAGTGGCCGGCGGCGGAGTGGCCGGATTCGCCGCGTGCGAAGGACCGGGTCGTGGAGTTCCTCCGGGACTCAGAACCGCTGCAGGCTTGGCTTCGCAAGCACGTCGGCCCCTCTCAGGTAGCGGAGGGCCGCCGCTGAGCCGCTTGCCGCTGAGATCTGGGCCCGCGCGCGGATGCGACGACCTCCTTGGCTACCGAGGTGGCTGCTGCGGGGCCGTCTTGGGCGCCGGAAGCAGCAACCGGTGGGGCCAAGGAGATCGTCCGGGCAGGCGGAGGGGCCGCCGGCCGGGTGCCACCTGCCAGGGATCTCCTTGGCGACCGAAACGGCGGTACTGGGCCGTCAATGGGCGCCGTGAGCGCAGCAACTGGTGGGGCCAGGGAGATATCGGCCCGATACCGGCGACTGTGCCGGGATTGGGGGCGGTGGCAGTCCGACGCGCCGCCCGGGCGCGAGTGCTCGGAGGTCATCGATGGTGCCCAGGTCGGGGCGGACGCCGCGGTAGTCGGCGACCGCGTATCCGCCGTCGCTGTCGCCCTCCCGGGGGAGCAGCAACGGCATCAGGTGCAGGTAGCGGACGCCCAATTCCTGCAGGTACGGGATCCGCTCCCGCACACCGGCGAAGCGGTCGGCGTACGCGGCGTAGCCGAGCATTTCGGGCGACTGCAGCCAGTCCGGCTCCAGCGTGCGCACCAGGTCGAGGCGGGACAGCTCCGGCTCCCGCTCACGGTAAGCGTCCGCCGCCAGCGTGACCAGCCGCAGCGCCAGGCCGTCGACATCGGAGGGGTAGACGCGAGCACGCCGTCGTACAGGTCCGTCCACCAGCGGTCCAGCCGCAGCTCGAACATCTCGCGGACGTGGTCTGGGTAGCCGGCGAGCGCTTCGGCGGCGGCGTGCTTGACCTTCGGAGGGGCGAGCGGCATCCCGACATCCTCTCCCGAGCGGCGGGTCAGCCCGTCGGCGCCGGGAACGAGCCGACCGGGCCCACTGGGCCTACATGGACCACCCGCAGCACCGCGGTACCGGCCTCGTCGGAGTCGGCGAGGTCAACCTCGGCGAGGATGCCCCAGTCCCGGTCGCCGTTCGGATCGTCGAAGATCTGCCGGACCCGCCAGCGGCCGGGCTCGGGCTCGATTATCAGCAGCGCCGGACCGCGGGCGTCCGGGCCGGTGCCGATGCGGTCGTACTCGGCGAAGTAGCCGACCAGCGCCTCCGCCCAGCGCTCCGCGTCCCAGCCGGCGTCGGCGTCGAGTTCACCGAGGTCGTACGTCCGGCGCAGCGCGGCCAGCTCGACCCGGCGGAACAGCGCGTTGCGGACCAGTACCCGGAACGCGCGGGCGTTGCCGGTCACCGGCGGGGGCCGCTCGTCGACCGGGGTGGAGGTCGGTCGCGGGGCGTCCGTCGGGTGCAGGAGCTGCTCCCACTCGTCCAGCAGGCTGGAGTCGACTTGGCGGACGAGCTCGCCGAGCCACTCGATCAGGTCAGCGAGCTCCTCGGTGCGCGCGTCGGTCGGCACGGTCTGCCGCAGTGCCTTGTACGCATCCGCCAGGTACCGCAGCACCAGCCCCTCGGACCGGGCCAGGCCGTAGAAGCCGACGTAGTCGACAAACGTCATCGCCCGCTCCCACAGATCCCGGGCGACCGACTTGGGGCTGAGCGAGTAGTCGTCCACCCAGGGGTGATGGATCCGGTACATGCCGAGCGCGGCCGTGAGCAGTTCGGCGAGCGGCTGCGGGTACGTGATGTCCTCGAGGCGCTCCATCCGTTCCTCGTACTCGACCCCCTCGGCCTTCATCTCCGACACGGCCTCGCCGCGGGCCTTGTTGCGCTGCGCCGAGAGGATCTGCCGCGGGTTCTCCAGCGTTGACTCGATCACCGACAGGACGTCGAGGGCGTACGTCGGCGACTCCGGGTCGAGCAGTTCGATGGCCGCGATAGCGAATGTGGACAGCGGCTGGTTGAGCGCGAAGTCTCGCTGCAGGTCGATGGTGACCCGGGCGCGGCGGCCGGTCTCGTCTGGTTCGTCGAGCCGCTCGACCACCTCGGCGGCGAGCAGCGAGCGGTAGATCGCGATCGCCTGCCGAATGTGCCGACGCTGGGCGGACCTCGGCTCGTCGTTCTCCATCAGCAGGTGCCGCATCGCGGCGAACGCGTCGCCGGGACGGCTGATCACGTTGAGCACCATGGCGTGCGACACGGCGAAGCTGGACGTCAGGGGCTCCGGCGGGGACTCGACCAGCCGGTTGAAGGTGGGCTCGCCCCAGGAGACGAAGCCCTCCGGCGGCTTGCGGCGGACCAGCTTCTTGCGTTTCTTCGGGTCGTCTCCGGCCTTGGTGACCGCCTTGTAGTTCTCTACCACGTGTTCCGGCGCCTGCACGACCACGGTGCCGGCGGTGTCGTACCCGGCCCGACCGGCCCGGCCGGCGATCTGGTGGAACTCCCGCGCCTTCAGGTGCCGGGTGGTGACTCCGTCGTACTTGCTCAGCGCGGTGAACAGCACCGTGCGGATCGGCACGTTGATGCCGACGCCGAGGGTGTCCGTACCGCAGATCACCTTCAGCAGTCCGGCCTGGGTGAGCAGCTCGACCAGCCGGCGGTACTTGGGCAGCATCCCGGCGTGATGCACGCCGATGCCGTGGCGGACCAGCCGGGACAAGGTCGCGCCGAAGCCGGCGGTGAACCGGAAGCCGCCGATCAGGTCCGCGATGGCGTCCTTCTCGGCGCGGCTGCAGACGTTGACGCTCATCAGCGCCTGGGCCCGCTCGATCGCCGCCGCCTGGGTGAAGTGCACCACGTAGATGGGGGCTTGGTCGGCGGCGAGCAGCTTCTCCAGGGTCTCGTGCATTGGCGTCATCGCGTAGGAGTAGGTCAGCGGTACCGGCCGCTCCGCCGAGCTCACCACCGCGGTGGGCCGCCCGGTGCGTCGAGTCAGGTCGTCTTGGAAGCGCTGGACGTCACCCAGCGTGGCGGACATCAGCAGGAACTGCGCGCGGGGCAGCTCCAGCAGCGGCACCTGCCAGGCCCAGCCGCGGTCCGGTTCGGCGTAGAAGTGGAACTCGTCCATCACCACCTGGCCCACGTCGGCGGCGGAGCCCTCCCGCAGCGCCAGGTTCGCCAGGATCTCCGCGGTGGCGCAGACGATCGGCGCGGTTGGGTTGACGCTGGCGTCGCCGGTCATCATCCCGACGTTCTCCGGGCCGAAGATGCCGCACAGGTCGAAGAACTTCTCCGAGACCAGCGCCTTGATCGGTGCGGTGTAGAACGTGCGCTCGCGTCGGGCCAGCGCGGTGAAGTGCGCGCCGACCGCGACCAGGCTCTTCCCCGAGCCGGTCGGGGTGGACAGGATCACATTCGATCCGATGACCACCTCGATCAGCGCTTCCTGCTGAGCGGGATACAGTTCCAGCCCCTGGCCGGCCGCCCAGGCGTGAAAGGCGTCGTACAGCGCGTCGGGATCCGGGGTGGGCGGCAGCGAGTCGAGAAGCGTCACGGTAGGTCTATGGTGCCTGCTGAAGTGTCGTACCGCCCGGGTCGCCGGCTGATCCATGGCACGTTTGGTGCGGATATCCGGACTTGTTCGCCACGGATCACGGTGAGGGGAGACCCGGCGGCGGATCGGTCACCCGGATGCGTACCGCACGGAATTGGGCAGGGGTAGCGAGCAGTACGCGCAGCCGCGGATCCGGTACCTCCAGCAGCCGCGGCACCACCAGGAACTGCAGCCGGCCGAGGCGCGGGTCGGCGAGGACGGTGCTCACCGCCCGTCGATCCCCACCGGTCACCACCGCGTCCAGCCCGCCGGCGGCCGGCCCGAGGATCCGGACCGCCACATCCGCCGCCTCGGCGAGAGCCACCCGAACCTGCCCCTCACGCCGGCGGGCGAAGCGCTGCTGGGACTGGCCGCCGGCAGCGTTGCGGCCGTGGACCAGCCGGGAACCGACCTTGGAGCTCACCAGCTGAGAGCCCTGGAAGACGCCGGCCGCGTAGCCGCCGAGCCGTACCAGCAGTACGCCGACCCGCCGCTCCCGCTGGGCGTGAGCGATCAGGGCTGTGACGGCCTCGGGACCGGCGGGCAGTGGAGGAAACGGCACCTCGCACTCCGCCCCGGCGCCGTCGACCGCCGTGGCGATCGCTCGGTCGGCCGCGAGGTGCCAACGCAGCGGCCCGCCATGCCGCTGCTCGAACCTCGCGAACCAGCCGGCCAGGCGCTCCGGAGCGACATCGAGGACCCGAGGCGCCGTACCGGTCACCGCAGCTCGGCGCGGACGGCCAGCCTCAGAAGGTCGGCACTCGTACGCTCCGGCAGCTGGGCGTGGAGATCGTGGTGCGCGTCGGCGTACCAGCACACCTCAGCGTCGGGCAGGCCGGCGAGGGCTTCGGCGACCTCGGCCTGCTTGGCGGCCGGATCGGGCCCGTCGTCGACGGCAACCAGAAGCAGCGCCGGCACCTCCACCAACGGATACAGCGCCCGCGGATCATGTTCCCAGAGCGAAGCAACGATCTGCTTGTGGTGCTCGAAGGAGAGCCGGGCCGCCACCGTCCCGTCGGGGAGTACGGCAAAGTTCGCCAGCGCACCGGCCACGCCCTCCGGCGGCCATCCGGCCGTCCAGGCCCACACCTGGGATTCAAGATCGTCTTGTGTCACCCCGGAGAACACCGGCGGCGCCAGCGCCCGCCAGGATTCGTCGAAGTCGGCGAACCGCGGGCTCAGTCGTACCCATCCCCCGTCCACCATGGCGACCGCCGCCACGCCGCCGTGGCGGGCGGCGAGTTCCAGTACGACGTGTCCGCCCCAGGACTGGCCGGCGATGATCGGCGCCCGGTCCCCGATCCAGCCGAGCAGTCGGATCAGCGCCGCCAGATCAGCAGCCGCGGTCGCGGTGTCGTACCCGCTGACGGTCACCTCCGAGCGGCCGTGGCCGCGCAGGTCGACGGCCGCTACCTCGTGGCCGGCGTCGGCGAGGCGCCGGGTAACGCCGTCCCACATCTGGGCGTTGGACGCCAGGCCATGCACCTGCAGGAAGGGCCGCCGGGAGCCGTTCGCCCGGCGCAGCGCCAACCGCGGGCCGCCGTTCGGCAACGTCACAGTGTCATTCCGTACGGCGGTGTCGGCGGCGGGCACGGTGTGGATCATAAGCGCCGAGGAGACGGCGCCCGCGGCGCTGTGGAGGATCGTGGGACTTACAGGTCCGACGGAACTCCACAGCACCGGGAGCAATGCGGCGCCGGCATCAAGCGGCGGTCAGCCGCTCTTGCGCTTCTGGCGCTCGCGGGCGGAAAGCGTGGCGAGTGCCTTCGCGTCCTCCCGCTTCTGCTGGGCGGCGGACTTGGCGCTGCCCGCCTGCTTCAACTGGGCCTTCGGGGCTTCGGTGGCGCGCTGGGTCCGTTGGGTGATGGCCGACGTACGCTGCTCCGCCGTCGTACGGGCGGTCTCGACGGTGCGACGCTTCGTTTCCTCCGCCTTCTTGGCGGCGTCCCGGGCTTCCGCTTCGGCCCGGTGCCGGGCCTCGGCCTTGGCAGCATTGGCGCGCTCGCGGGCCTTGCGGACCTGATCGCGCTCCCGATCCACGGCCTGCTCGCGGTCCCGCTGGGCCTGGGCTTCCCGCTCCTTCAGTTCCTGCTTGCTCTCTACGCGCTGCGCGGCGGCCTGCTTGCTCAAGGCTCAGGCCGCCTTGCGCCCGTTGCACGGCGCCGACAAGGTGGCCCGCTGGCTGCTGGCGGTGCTGAGCCGTTCGACCGGGGTGATGGGCGTGGTACCGGTCGAGGTGAACGCCCAGCCCAGCCTGCTGCTCACCACCGACGGGGTGCCGGACTCGGTGTCCGTCTGCGACGTCGCCGACGGCCGGGTGACGGCGATTCGCCTGGTCCGCAACCCGGAGAAGCTGCGGCACGTGGAGGTCCGCTAACCGCCGAGCGCGGCCGAGACCACGTCGCGCGCCTCGGCCTGGATCTGGCCGAGATGCTCCTCGCCCCGGAACGACTCCGCGTAGATCTTGTAGACGTTCTCGGTGCCGGATGGTCTTGCTGCGAACCAGCCGGATTCCGTGGTCACCTTCAGGCCGCCGATCGAGGCGCCGTTGCCCGGCGCGGTGGTCATCGTGGCCGTGATCGGCTCCCCGGCGAGTTCGGTGGCCCGTACCGCCTCCGGCGACAGCTTGCCGAGGACCGCCTTCTGCTCCGGCGTGGCCGGGGCGTCGACCCGGGCGTACGCCGGCGCGCCGAAGCGCTCGGTGAGCTCGGCGTAATGCTCACTTGGCGACTTGCCGGTCAGCGCCAGGATCTCCGAGGCGAGCAGCGCGAGCAGCAGGCCGTCCTTGTCGGTGGTCCAGACGCTGCCGTCGCGCCGGAGGAACGACGCGCCCGCGCTCTCCTCGCCGCCGAAGCCGAGGGAGCCGTCCAAGAGTCCCGGTACGAACCACTTGAAGCCCACCGGTACTTCCAGCAGCCGCCGGCCGAGGTCCGCGGCCACCCGGTCGATCATGGAGGACGAGACCAGCGTCTTGCCCACCGCGGCGTCGGCCGGCCAGTCGGGGCGGTGCGCGTAGAGATATCCGATCGCCACCGCCAGGAAGTGGTTCGGGTTCATCAACCCGGCATCGGGGGTGACGATGCCGTGCCGGTCGGCGTCGGCGTCGTTGCCGGTGGCGAGTGCGAACTCCTCCCGCCGCGAAATCAGCGAAGCCATCGCGAACGGCGAGGAGCAGTCCATCCGGATCCGGCCGTCCCAGTCCAGGGTCATGAACCGCCAGGTCGGGTCGACCAGCGGGTTGACCACGGTGAGGTCCAGCCCGTGCCGGTCGGCGATGGCCCCCCAGTAGTCCACGCTGGCGCCGCCGAGCGGATCCGCGCCGATCCGGATGCCGGCATCGGCGATCGCCGGCAGGTCCACCACGTTCGGCAGGTCATCCACGTACGCGGCCATAAAGTCGTACGTGCCGGCCGCGGCGCGGGCTTGCCGGATGGGCACCCGCCGCACCGAGCGGAGGCCCTCGGCGAGCAGCTCGTTCGCGTGCGCCGCGATCCAGGACGTGGCATCGGTGTCGGCCGGGCCGCCGTTCGGCGGGTTGTACTTGAACCCCCCGTCCTCCGGCGGGTTGTGCGACGGCGTGACCACCACTCCGTCGGCCAGGCCGCGAGCGGGGCCGGCGTTGTGCCGGAGCACCGCATGGGACAGCGCGGGTGTGGGCGTGTAACGGTCGCGGGAATCGACCAGGACGGTCACATCGTTGGCGGCGAATACCTCCAGCGCGGTCACCCAGGCCGGCTCGGAGAGCGCGTGGGTGTCCCGGGCCAGGAACAGCGGCCCGTCGATCCCCTGCCCGGCGCGGTAGGCGCAGATTGCCTGCGACGTCGCCGCGATGTGGTCGGAGTTGAAGGCCACCTTGAGGCTCGACCCGCGGTGTCCGGACGTACCGAAGGCCACTCGCTGTTCCGCGACCGCGGGGTCGGGGTGCTCGGTGTAGTAGGCGGTGAGCAGGTGCGGGACGTCGACCAGGTCCTCGGGGCGGGCCGGCGTACCGGCCCGGTCGGAATTGGCCATTGCGCTCCCTCGTCGTGGGCGGATGCGGGCGGTGGTCATAGCCCGTTCGGGTGAACCTTGCCACATCTCGCGAAGGTGCTGCCTGCGCCTGCCGATGCCACCCGGTGGCCGCTGCCCGGTGGCCGCTCGCCGCCTTCGGAACAGGTGTTCTTCGTGCACTTTCCCTTGCGTTCGACGGTCGTGACCGTCACCGTTGCCACGGTCGGTGCCGCGGTACTGACGGCGGTCGGATCCCCGGCCGGCGCCACGCCGCCGACGCTCGATCCGGCAGCCGGTACGGTCGCCGCGAGACCCGGCACCGCCGACCCGGGAGGCCCCCCGCTGCCGGACACCGGGGAGGCGCTGCCCGGCCGCCCGGCGGCCCCGCGGACGTCCCGCGCGGCCGAACCCGCCGGCGCGGCCGCAGCCGTGCCCGTACCCCCGACGCCGCCCGGTCTGCCGTCGGAGGTTGAGCCGCTGAGCCCGTACCTGGGCCAGGTGAGTTGCGACTTCCGGGAGAAGCCTGGCGTACGCGCCTTCGCTGATCTCGTCCTGCGGACCTATCCGGCCACCAGCAGCGCCGGCATCCTCCGCAGCTGCCTCACCGGGGCAACCAGCGAGCACAAGGAGGGCCGGGCGTGGGATTGGTGGGTCTCGGTGACCAACCCCGCCGAGGTCGCCGAAGCCAACGCCCTCATCACCTGGCTGCTGGCCACCGACGCGGCCGGTAACCGGTTCGCCATGGCCCGCCGGCTCGGCCTGACGTATCTGATCTGGAATGCGCAAACCTGGAGCACGTACCGGGCTGCGGAGGGGTGGCGGCCGTACTCCTGCTCCGGTACCACCGGCTGCCACCGTGACCACGTGCACTTCAGCTTCGGGTGGGCCGGCGCCTGGCAGCGCACCTCGTACTTCACCAAGCAGGTGGCGCCGGTGGACTACGGGCCCTGCCGGCCGGCCGGTCAGCGCAATGCACCGGTTTACAGCCGGTTCAACGCCACCGCGTGCTCCTCGGTAGCCACCCCGGCGACCCCGCGGAGCGACTTGGAATTCCTGGAGCAGAACCTCAACCTGGCTGCGGTGAGTGGCGACAGCGGCTCGGCCGTGTCGGTGGTCCAGCGGCAGGTCGGTACGGCGGTGACCGGCTCGTTTGGCGGCAACACCGTCGTCGCGGTGGGCGCCTACCAGCGGGCGCACGCCCTGCCCCAGACCGGTTGGGTCGGCGGCCTGACCTGGCGAGCGTTCCTGGCCGGGGCGCTCCGGGCCATGGCAAAGCGCGTGGGGGACTACAACGGTGACGGCCGGGCGGACCCGGCGGTCTTCCGGCCCGCCACTGCCACCTGGTACGTCCACGGCATGGCGGCCTCGGCCTGGGGAGCTCGGGGCGACATTCCGGTGCCCGGGGATTACAACGGTGACGGGCGCAGTGATCTCGCCGTGTACCGGCCCTCGACCCGAACCTGGTGGATTCGCGGCGGAGTGACCACCGCCTGGGGCCTGGCCGGCGACGTGCCGGTGCCCGCGGACTACAACGGTGACGGCCGTACCGACCTGGCGGTCTTCCGGCCCTCGAACGGCACCTGGTACATCGCCGGCGGACCGGCGACGACGTGGGGAGTTCCCGGCGATGTGCCGGTGCCGGCGGACTACAACGGTGACGGTCGGGTGGAGCTGGCGGTGTTCCGACCGTCGAACGGTCGGTGGTACGTCGGGAGCGCGGTCTCCACACCCTGGGGCGAATCCGGCGACGTGCCGGTGCCGGCGGACTACAACGGTGACGGTCGGGTGGAGCTGGCGGTGTTCCGACCGTCGACCGGCGCCTGGTGGGTACGCGGCGGCGCGGCAACTCCCTGGGGTCAGCGCGGCGACGTACCGTCCCCGGCGGACTACAACGGCGACCATCGAGCGGATCTGGCCGTGTTCCGACCGTCCACCGGAGCCTGGGGGTCCGCGGCTCGGCGACTACTGCCTGGGGACTCGCTGGCGACGTGCCGCTGATGCTGCCGTTCGCCATCGCCCGTGCGGTGGTGAGCTTCGGGTAGCC
>JBDUDX010000081.1:0-13696 GCA_040002735.1 Frankiaceae bacterium
ACACTGATCGCCGGAGTGGCAGTTCTGGGCTACGCGGGTACCAGGGACAAGCCGGCGGCGCACCCGGAGCCGACAGCGACATCCACACCGGCCACGACATCGACGCCGGTCGCCGCCCCCTCTCAACCGATCGTCCCGGCGGCTTTGCAATGCGGACAACCGTGCGACGCACCCGTCCTGCGCGCCGTAGCAGGCACCGGGCCCGCCGGCATGCGTTTGTTGGTCAACACCAGACCGACGGGCGTGCTGACCGCTGCCGGGAAATGGGCCGCCGGCCCGCAGCTGCCGGTACCACGCGGACAGCACCTCGACGTGCTCCTTCCGATGGGATCGGCCGCCGTCGGACTGATCCAGTCGAACATCATCGCCGACGCCACCCCACCCGGGCGCGTCTACCGGCTCACCCCGGACGGATCGGTGAAGTTGCTCGGCCGCGCCGATTCCTTGGTACCGGGGGTCGGTGCCACCCGTCTGGACGGTCACCTACGCTCGCAGCAATACGTCAGCTCCCGGCGCGTACAGCCTCACGGAGTTTGACGCCGCCGGCCAGTGCCGACCCGGGGGCCGTGCGGCCGTCGTCGATGACCTCGACCCGCACCTCGCTGTCGGTGTAGGCCACCCGTACCCGAACCGTGCTCGCGTGCGCGTGGCGGACCGCATTGGTTAAGGATTCTTGAACGATGCGGTAAGCCGTGGCATCGACGGCTGCCGGGATCGCATCCGGTGACCCCTCCCGGACAACATCGACGTGCAACCCGGACCTGGCCCCCGCGTCCGTCAGGCCGGCCAGGTGTGCCAGCCCGGGGGCCGGCGCCATCACCTCGTCCGACCCGTCGCGCAGCACCTTGACGACATGCCGCATCTCGCTGAGTGCCTGCCGACTCACCTCGTCAATCGTGGTGAGGGCCCGGCGGGCTGCGGGCGGATCCTCTGCTGAGATATGCGCGCCGACACCGGCCTGTACCACGATCAAGCTCAAGCTGTACGCGATGATGTCGTGCAGTTCACGGGCCATCCGGAGCCGTTCTTCGGTGACCGCCGCACGAGCCAGGTCCTCTCGCGCCGCCGCCAACTCCCGGTTCTTCGCATCCAACGCCCGGAGGTCTGCGTGCCGAGCGTGCACGAAACAACCCGCCGCCCACGAAGCTGTCATCCCGGCCGCGTTGACGAACATCGTGGAAACGTCCTGGGCGAACCCACCCGCGGCCTCCCCGATCAGCAGCGCCAGACCAGCGATGCCGAGCGCGGCCACGGACTGCCGTCGGGGGAGACACAAGGCGACGCTGTACACGGCAACCAGGGGCGCACGTCCCAGCGCCACCATCGGCAGTCCGGCGATCAACGCCGCCAGGCCGGCCGCCGCGCACACCGCAAATGCTCGCGCCGGTGTTCGCCGCCGGAAGGCGAGAGAGGGCCGTGCACCGTGAGCAGCCCAGCCAGCACCATCTGTCGCCCGGTGGGTAAGCCGGCCAGCATCGGCCGGACGATCAGCGCGCTCAGCGTCGCGCAGGCAGCGGCGACCGCGGCGTCAAAAGCATCCGAGCGAGGACCCCGACCCGCGCCGCTGGCCGCCGCGCCGACGACCGCCATCGCAGCAGACTAGCGAGGCAACGTCATGGCGACGGCATTCAGATCGCCCGGAAATGATCGAACGGCTCTGAGCAGCCGTTGCATACCCACAGCGACTTACAGGCTGTCGAGCCGCAACGTGACTGTCGGCGGGTATCCGCGGAATGACACTGCGGACAACACACGCCGAGTTCCAGCAGCACAGGCCCGGAACCGGACGTAGCGGGCGGCGCGATTCCGTACGCGGCCAGCTTCTGCCGACCGGCAGTGCTCATCCAGTCGGTCGTCCAAGCCGGCGCCAGTACGGTACGGACGGTCACATCGGGATAACCGGCGGCGTGCAAGGCAACCTCGATATCGGTACGGATGACATCCATCGCCGGACAGCCGGAGTACGTCGGGGTGATCGTCACCTCCACCCGCCCGCCGACTTCGCGGACCTCCCGCAGGACGCCGAGGTCGGCGATCGTCAGCACCGGGATCTCCGGATCGACGACGTCATCGAGCACTTCCCGGGCCGGGCGCCGGGTTGTCACCAGGACGCCCCGGGGTGGGACCGGTGCAGATACTGCATCTCGGCCAGCAGAAATCCAAACCCCTCGGTATGCAGCCCACTACGACCACCGGTGGGCGCCCATTCGCTGGCCGGCGGGGTCATCGTGGCCGCCGACAGTACCGGGGTCAGGTATCCCGCCCAACCCGATCGCAGCTGCGCCGGATCTGGTGCCACACCCACCGCCACCAGATCGGCCAGCAGGGCGTCGCTTTCGAAAAGCTCCGCGGCATAGGGCCAGAGGGCGTCCACGCCGGCCTGCATCCGGCGGGTGGACTTCGGCGTCCCATCGCCGAGTCGCAGGGTCCATTGGGTGGCATGGTCGCGGTGATAGGCGACCTCCTTGACCGCCTTGCCTGCCACGGCGGCGAGAGTGGGGTCGGCCGAGGACTGCAACGCGTCGTACAGCTCGTACTGATAAGCCGAGAACAGCAGTTGCCGGGCGATGGTGGCGGCGAAGTCACCGTTCGGCTGTTCGACGAGCTGGCAGTTGAGAAAGGCACGCTCGTCTCGCAGGAAAGCCAGGTCATCTTCGGTGAGCCCGCCTATCAATTCCCCCGCGTAGCTCAGCAAAATCCTAGCCTGGCCGAGGAGGTCGAGCCCGATGTTGGTGAGCGCCACGTCCTCCGCCAACTCCGGTGCCCGCGCCGCCCACTTCCCGAGCTGCTGGGCCACGATCAGCGCATCGTCGCCCAGGCGGAGTGCGTAGACCGCCACCGCGGGGCCGCCCGGTTCGATCCTCACAGGTGGCGAACCCCCTCCGGCACCTCGTAGAACGTGGGATGCCGGTACACCTTGTCCGCAGCGGGGGCGAAGAACGGGTCTTTCTCATCCGGGCTGGAGGCAGTGATGGTTGCGGCCGGCACTACCCAGATAGAGACGCCCTCGCTGCGCCGGGTGTAGACGTCGCGGGCCAACCGCAGGGCGAGTTCGGCGTCGGCAGCGTGCAGGGATCCGACGTGACTATGCGACAGGCCGCGCCGGGGACGTACGAAGACCTCCCACAGCGGCCACTCCCGCCGGGAGTGCGCCGCCGGATCGCCGGCCGGTACGCCCTCGGTCGGTACCGCACCGTGCCCCCCGGCGGCGGTAAAGTCCCCGGGCGCGCTCATCCGGCGGCTGCTCGCGTGGCCTGCTTCACCGCGTACGCGGTGGCCGCCTCGCGGACCCAGCGGCCCTCGGTGTGGGCGCGTACCCGGTTCGCCAACCGCTGGCGGTTGCAGGGCCCGTCGCCGCTGACCACGCGCCGGAACTCAACCCAGTCGAGCGGGGAGAAGTCGTAGGAGTTGCGCTCCGCGTTCCACCGCAGGCCCGGGTCCGGCAGGGTCAACCCCAGTGCCTCAGCCTGCGGCACGGTCATGTCGACGAACCGCTGCCGCAGCTCGTCGTTGGAGAAACGCTTGATCCCCCACGCCATGGACTGCTGGGAGTGCGCCGACTCCTCATCCGGCGGCCCGAACATTATCAGGGACGGTTCCCACCATCGGTCGACCGCGTCCTGGGCCATCGCGTGCTGAGCTGCCGTACCGCGCGAGAGCACGTGCAGGATTTCGAACCCTTGCCGTTGATGAAAGGACTCCTCCTTGCAGATCCGCACCATGGCACGGGCGTACGGCCCGTAGGAGCAACGACACAGCGGCACCTGGTTACAGATCGCGGCGCCGTCCACCAGCCAACCGATAGCACCGACGTCGGCCCAGGTCACCGTCGGATAGTTGAAGATCGAGGAGTACTTCTGCCGCCCGGTGTGCAGCAGCTCGAGCAACTCGTCGCGGCTCACGCCGAGGGTTTCGGCGGCGCTGTAGAGGTACAGCCCGTGGCCCGCCTCGTCCTGCACCTTGGCCATCAGAATCGCCTTGCGTTTCAGGCTCGGCGCCCGGCTGATCCAATTGCCCTCCGGCTGCATGCCGATAATCTCGGAGTGGGCGTGCTGCGCGATCTGCCGAATCAGCGTCTTGCGGTACGCCGCGGGCATCTCATCGCGCGGCTCGACCCGGGAGTCGGCGTCGATGCGCTGCTGGAACTCTTGCTCCGGAGCGGCCACCGTCATCGGATCCCCTTCGCACCCTGACCGTTCAGGGTACTTCGATCCAGGTTCAGCCGGATCGCCGCTTGGCTCGGTACATGGCGGCATCCGCTCGCCGCAGCACCTGCTCCGCATCCGCTGTCTGCACCGTGATCTCCGCCCTTCCGATACTCGCCGTAACCGCAAGCGTGGCCCGGTCACCTGGCGCCCCGTACGCCATGGGGGTCGAGATGGCTGTCGCGAGCCGGTCCAGGAGCTCCGCGCTCGCGGCGATCGAGGTGTCCTCCAGCAGCACGACGAACTCGTCTCCGCCGAACCGGGCGATGGTGTCGACCGACCGGACCTCGGCGAGCAGCCGGCCGGCGATGGCGATCAACAGCTGGTCGCCGGCGTCGTGACCGTACTCGTCGTTGATCTCCTTGAAGCCGTTGAGGTCGCAGAACAATAGGACCGCCGTGGCGCCATGGCGGTGTGCTCGGGCAACCGCATGGTCGAGCCGCTGCCCCAGCAGGAGCCGGTTCGGCAGGCCGGTGAGCGGGTCGTGCAGTGCTTGGCGGGTAAGCCGGAGTTCCCGCTGCTTTCGGTGGGTGATGTCCAGTATCTGCGCGACCAGCCTCGAGGGGACACCATCCTGCCCCCGGACCACCGAGGCGCTAACCATCGCCCAGCAGATGGAACCATCACCCCGCAGGTACCGCTTCTCCAAGCGGAATCCCTTGGACTGTCCGGCGGCCACCCCGGCAACTGCCGCCGCATCAGCGGCCGCGTCGTCGGGATGGGTGACATCCGTGAAGGCGCCGGCCAACAGCGCGGCCCGGGAATAGCCCAGCATCGCGCAGAACGCATCGTTCACCCGGAGGTAGCGTCCGCGGCGGTCGGGATGCAGGTCCGAGATCGACATACCGATGGGCGCGTCCTCGAACGCCAACCGGAACAGCTCCTCGCTGGCCCGCAGAGCTTCGCTCTCGGTACGCAATTGGGCCGCCAGGCAGGCGTTGTCGATCGCAATACCGGCCTGGGCCGCGTACATCTCCAGCAGGTCGCGATGGACCTGGCCCGGGCGGCGGCCGTCATGCGGCAGGTCCACGGAGAGAACGCCCACCAGCTCACCGGCGGATGTCGAGAGCGGCGCGAAGAGCGCATCCAGCGGATGCCACGCTGCTGGATCGCTGGGTGCCGGGAAGTCCGTAACCCACGACGGCAGGCCGTTGATCACGGCGCCGGCCTCGTGCGAGGAGTAGCGCAACGTCCCCCACGCTTCGGCGGCGGCCAGAGCCGCGTCCCAGTCGGCGCGTTCGGCTACCCGTCCCAACAGCGCCGTACGGGCTTCGTCACTGCCGGCCGCCGCCACCACTTCGAGTCGGCCGTCGCTCCGCACCAAGTTCACCACAGCGACGCCGAAACCCAAGCCCTCGACGACGCCGTCAACCACGCTTTGCAGCGTTCCGGGAAGATCAGTGGGCCGGTTGAGGCGGGCAATCAACCGCTGCAGGTTGCGCAGCGCCGACAGGGCCACAGGCCGTTCCGCGTTCACCACTGCCTCCGCTGCAACACCGTCATTTCCGGTTATCGGCATTCCGCGCCCGATCCTGAGCCGAATTCCCGCCCGCCGGGCCGGGCTCTCCACGTCGCCTCGGCCGCTCGTTCCCAAAGCGCTCAGAGGGCCCGATATCGCACTGTACGGTTCACCTGGAGACCGGCACTCGACGCCGCGGATAACGATCGGGGACCTGAGTGAAACCGGACCTATCGGGAGCAAGCGCGGCGGACGCTCCGCTACGGGCCGACATCCGCCGGCTGGCTGGACTGCTGGGGGAGACCCTGATCCGGCAACAGGGCCAGCAGCTGTACGACCTCGTCGAACAGGTACGGCTCGGGGTGCGCGACGATCCGGACGCCGCCGTCGAGCTGCTGCGGACCGCCGACGCTACCGCCGCACTGCCGCTGGCTCGGGCGTTTGCCGCGTACTTCCACCTGTCGAATATCAGCGAGCAAGTTCACCACGGTCGCCAGCTCCGGGGCGACGGCCCGGCCGCGACCCGTTGGCTGGCCGACGCCGTCGACCGGATCCGGGACGCCGAGTTGGACCCCGCTGAGCTGACCCGGCTCGTCGGATCGTTGGCACTGCGTCCCGTCTTCACCGCTCATCCGACCGAGGCCGCGCGCCGTTCCACGCTCACCAAGCTGCGACGGATCGCCGCCCTGCTGGAGGCTCCCGCGAGTGGCTACACCGACCGCCGGCTGGCCGAGGTGGTGGACCTGCTGTGGCAGACCGACGAACTACGTCTGGAACGGCCAGAGCCCGCGGACGAGGCCCGCAACGCGTTGTACTACCTCGACGAGCTCTACGCCGGAGCAGTCCCCGCGGTGCTCCGGGAGCTGGTCGACGAATTGCGCCGGATCGGCGTCGAACTGCCGGTGACGTCCACTCCGCTGCGCTTCGGCACCTGGATCGGCGGGGACCGAGACGGCAACCCGCAGGTCACGGCGCAGACCACGTTGAGCGTGCTTCGGTTGCAGCAGGAGCACGCCATCCGCAGCGCGATCGGCGTCCTGGACGAGCTGCGTGCCGACCTCTCATCCTCCGAACTCATCGTCGGCGCGGATCCGGAGCTGTCGGCCAGCATCGCCGCCGATCTCGACGCGCTGCCGTCGATGGATGCGCGGTACCGGCGGCTCAACGCCGAGGAACCTTGGCGGCTCAAGGCGACCTGCATGCGGGAGAAGTTGCTGCTGACCCTTGATGCGCTGCGCAGCCTTCCCGGTTCGGTGAGCGGCGGCTACCTGGGGGACAACGCGGCAGTCCTGGCCGATCTCACTCTGCTGCGGGACTCGCTGTGCCGTCGCGGCGGTCAACTCGTCGCCACCGGCCGCCTCGAGGACTTGATCCGTACTTTTCTTGCCTGTGGCCTGCATTTCGCCACCATGGATATCCGCGAGCACGCCGAGGCCCACCATGAGGCGGTCGGCCAGCTGATCGACCGGCTGGGTGAATCGCCCATGAGGTATGCCGACCTGAGCCGCGACCGGCGCCGCGAGCTGCTCTGCCGAGAGCTGGCGGGTCATCGGCCGCTGGCGCCCACGCCACCGCCACTGGACGCCGACTCGACGGCTGGCCGAACGTACGCCACCTTCGTCGCCATCCGGCGGGCGCTGGAGCGGTACGGCCCGGAGGTCATCGAGTCCTACATCGTGTCGATGACTCGAGGAGCCGAGGACGTCCTGGCGGCGGTGGTGCTGGCCCGGGAAGCCGGCCTGGTGGACGCCACAACGGGCGCGCGACTGGACTTCGTACCGCTGTTGGAGACCGTCGAGGAACTTCGCCGAGCACCGGCGATCCTCGGCGACCTGCTCGGCGACCCGTCGTATCGCCGCCTGATCAGCTCCCGCGGGAACGTCCAGGAGGTGATGGTCGGCTACTCCGACTCCAACAAGGACGCCGGCATCGTCACCTCCCAGTGGGAGATCTACCGCGCCCAGCGGCAACTCCGGACGGTCGCCGAGGAGCACGGAGTACGGCTGCGCTTCTTCCACGGCCGAGGAGGGAGCGTCGGCCGCGGCGGCGGGCCGACCCACGACGCCCTGCTCGCCCTGCCCTGGGGCACCGTGGACGGTGAGGTGAAACTCACCGAGCAGGGCGAGGTGATCTCTGGCAAGTACCTGCTGCCGGCGCTCGCCCGGGAGAACTTGCAGCTACTGCTCGCGGCCGGCCTGCAGGCCACCGTGCTGCACCGCGGACCGGACGCCGCCGACGACGCCCGCTGGGACTCTGCGATGGACGTTATCTCTGACGCGGCGCAGCGAGCGTACCGGACGTTGGTGGAGGATGCCGACCTGCCGACGTACTTCAACGCGTCGACGCCGGTGGACACCCTCGCCGACCTTCATCTCGGCTCGCGGCCGGCGAAGCGGCCCGGCGGAGACGCCGGCCTGGCCGATCTCCGGGCCATCCCGTGGGTCTTCGGCTGGACGCAGTCGCGGCAGATCGTGCCCGGCTGGTACGGCGTCGGATCGGGCCTGCGGGCCGCCCGGGAGGCCGGGCTCGGCGATGTGCTGGCCGAGATGGTGGGCGGTTGGCGCTTCGTCCAGACCTTCCTCTCCAACGTTGCCATGACGCTGGCCAAGACCGACCTCGACGTCTCGGCGCACTACGTGGGATCGCTGGTGGACCCTGCGCAGCGTGGATTGCTGGACCGGATCCGGGCCGAGCACGCGCTCACCGTCGTCGAGGTGCTCCGGGCAACCGGCGCGAGCGCGCTGCTCGCTGACAACCCCAACTTGCGTCGCACGCTCGGCGTCCGCGACGACTACCTGCTTCCGCTGCACTTTCTGCAGGTCTCGCTCCTGCAGCGCTGGCGGGCGGCGAATGGTGAGCCCGCCGATCCGGCGGTACGGCGGGCGCTGCTGGTGACCGTGAACGGGATCGCCGCCGGGATGCGCAACACCGGCTGATCTTTGGTTGCCGTTGCCCCCGGGCCGGAGAAGGTACGCGGGACCCTGGCCCCGCCAGGGCTCCACAGTCAGCTGGGCAGCCGGAGCTGCCCGTCGGCCGGCCGGCCGGGCGGTTGCCGGGGCGCCGGATGTTCGACGAGGGCGAGTACCCGGCTGGCCATGAACTGCGCGGTACGTACCGGCGTCCCACCGCGGGTGACTTCAGCGACGGTGACCATCCCGCGTCCGGTGGAGATCTCCACCCGGCGGCCGGCCCGGGTGGCGACCACATCGTAGGTCCGCACGTTGCCACCCGCATCGATCACGATCTCGACCCGGTCACCCTTCACCGGGACTCCGGCCCGCGGCCGCTCCAGCTCCAGGCGTACGACGGGTCCTCACTCGCCCGGCCGGCCTCGCCGAGGTCCAGCGGCCGGAAGGTGTCGACCATGACGGCGAGCTCGTCGAAGTACTCCACGCCGATGCTGCGCTCGTACGCCCCGGGCTGCGGGCCGTGGGAATGGCCGCCGGGGTGCAGCGAGATGGAGCCCTGACCGATGCCGGAGCCCTTGCGCGCCTCGTAGTCGCCGCCGCAGTAGAACATCACCTCGTCGCTGTCCACGTTGGAGTGGTAGTACGGCACCGGGATGGACAGCGGGTGGTAGTCCACCTTGCGCGGGACGAAATTGCAGACCACGAAGTTGTGTGCCTCGAAGACCTGGTGCACCGGCGGCGGCTGGTGCACCCGGCCGGTGATCGGCTCGTGGTCGGCCACGTTGAAGACATACGGGTACAGGCAGCCGTCCCAGCCCACCACGTCGAAGGGGTGCTCGGGGTAGGTCAGCACGGTGCCCGCGATGCCGGTGGGGCCGGACCCCCGGTGCTTGAGGTAGACCTCCACATCGCGCCCGTCAGCCAGCAGCGGCTCGCTCGGCCCACGCAAGTCGCGTTCGCAGTACGGCGAGCTTTCCAGAAACTGCCCGTACCGGGACAAATACCGCTTCGGCGGGCTGAGGTGGCTGTTCGCCTCGATGACATAGCAGCGCAGCGGCTCGTCGCCGGTCGGTAACCAACAGTGCGTCGTCGCCCGCGGCAAGATCACGTAATCGCCCTGAACAGCGTCCAGGGTGCCGAACACGGTCTCCACCCGGGCTGCGCCGGACTCGACATAGACGCACTCGTCGCCGAGCCCGTTGCGGTAGAGCGGTGAGGTCTCGCCGGCAACGACGTAGGAGATCCGGACGTCGGCGTTGCCCAGTACGAGGCGCCGCCCGGTCACCACGTCCGCCGCCTTCCACTCCTGTCCGGCGAAGAGATCGTGCAGCTTGAGGTGGCGGGGCTTCAGCGGATGGTTCGACGTGGTGGTCAAATCCGGCAACTCCCAGACCTGGGAGTCGACGATCGCGGACGGAATCTCCCGGTGGTACAGCAGCGCGGAGTCGGCGGAGAAACCCTCCTCGCCGACGAGCTCCTCGTAGTACAGGCCACTGTCGGGGTGCCGGTGCTGGGTGTGCCGTTTCGGCGGTACTTCGCCGACCTGCCGGTAGTACGCCATGGCTCAGTATCGGCCCAGCCGGACGGCGCTACCAGACAGTGGAGCCCGCGGCCGATTCTAACCGGCCGAAAGCTCCACTCCCCCAGCGGTCCCGTCAGCCGAGCCGGGCCTCCAGGTCCTCGTACTGCTTCCAGAGCGCCTTGGGCAGGTGCTTGCCGAAGGTCTCGTAATGCGTCTTGATCAAGGCGGCCTCCTGCCGCCACACCGCAGGGTCGACGGTGAGAAGCGTCTGCAGCGCCTCGTCGGAAAGGTCGAGCCCCTCTGTGTCGAGGTCGGCTGGGGTCGGTACGAAGCCGATCGGGGTGTCCGCGCCGCCGACTCGGTGCTCCAACCGGTCGATGATCCACTTCAGCGCGCGCAGGTTCTCCCCGAAGCCCGGCCAGACGAACTTGCCGTTGGCGTCCTTGCGGAACCAGTTCACCCAGAACACCTCGGGCAGCTTGGCCGCCTCGGTCTTGTCACCGATGGAGAGCCAGTGCGCGAAGTAGTCGCCCATGTTGTACCCGCAGAACGGCAGCATTGCCATCGGGTCCCGGCGCAGTTCACCAATCGCGTTCTCCGCCGCGGCGGTACCCTCCGACGCCACCGTGGAAGCCAGGAACACGCCGTGCTCCCAGTCCCGCGCCTCAGTCACCAGCGGCACCGCGCTGGCTCGGCGGCCACCGAAGAGCAGCGCGGAGATCGGTACGCCCGCCGGGTCCTCCCACTCCGGGGCGATCGTGGGGCACTGCGAGGCGGGGGCGGTGAACCGGCTGTTCGGGTGGGCGGCCGGTTCGGGAGAATCCGGGGTCCAGTCGCGGCCCTTCCAGTCGGTCAGGTGCGCCGGCTTGTCGTCGGTGAGTCCCTCCCACCACACATCGCCGTCATCGGTGAGCGCCACGTTGGTGAAAATGCTGTTGGCGTACAGGGTGTCGATGGCGTTGGAGTTCGTGGACAACCCGGTACCGGGGGCCACCCCGAAGAAACCGGCCTCTGGGTTGATGGCATGCAACCGACCATCTTCGGCGAAGCGCATCCAGCAGATGTCGTCGCCGACGGTCTCGGCCTTCCAGCCTGGTAGCGCCGGCTGCAGCATGGCCAGGTTGGTCTTGCCGCAGGCGGAAGGGAATCCAGCGGCCAGGTAGTGCACCTCACCCTCGGGCGACGTGAGCTTCACGATGAGCATGTGCTCAGCGAGCCAACCCTCGTCGCGGGCCATCACGCTGGCGATCCGCAGCGCATAGCACTTCTTGCCGAGCAGCGCGTTGCCGCCGTACCCGGAGCCGTAGGACCAGATCTCCCGGGTCTCCGGGTAATGCACGATGTACTTGGTGTCGCTGCAGGGCCATGGCACGTCGGCCTCGCCGTCGGCCAGGGGCTTTCCGACGCTGTGCACGGCGGGTACGAAGAAACCGTCGGTTCCCATGGCATCCAACGCCGGCTTGCCCATCCGGGTCATGATGCGCATCGAGACCACGACGTAGGCCGAGTCGGTGATTTCCACGCCTAGCGCGGAAATCGGCGAGCCGAGCGGCCCCATGCAGAACGGGACAACGTACATCGTGCGTCCGCGCATGCAGCCGTCGAAAAGCCTGTTCAATTTTTGGCGCATCTCAGCCGGTGCGACCCAATTGTTCGTTGGGCCGGAATCGTCCTCCGACTCGGAGCAGATAAAGGTGCGGCTCTCCACCCGCGCGACGTCACTGGGGTCGGAGAACGCGACAAAGCTATTCGGTCGCAGTTCGGGATGCAGCTTCGTAAAGGTGCCCTGTTGCACCATCAGATCGGTCAGCCGCTCCCACTCATCGACGCTGCCGTCGCACCACTCCACCCGGTCCGGCTTGGTGAGCTCGGCGATCTCCCGAACCCAGGTAATAAGCCCGGTGTGTCCGGTTGGCGCTTCGTCCAGGCCGGCGATTTCGGCAACGGCTGTCATAGGGCCTCCTTTAGCTCTCGTCGCCCGCAGCAGCGGCCACGCGCAACACCCCAGGTGCTTCGCCGAGGTGGCGCAACACCACGACCACATTGTCTCGCGCTCGACGGGAAGCTCGCAAGGACCTAGGTCACACATCGGCCGGACTGTGCACCCGTGCCTCCGTCGCAAGGAATCAGCGCACGGCAAATTAGGCCGGAAAGGCCGCCCGCAGCAGGCTGGCACACTCCTCAGGACTGCGCGTGGTGACATCGAGCCCGGTACCGAGTTCCAGTCCGCCTCGGCGGCTGATCCGGGGCAGGATCTTGACGTGCCAGCGGAACCACTGCTCGGTGCGCGATACCGACGGCGGACCGCTGATCAAGACCATGTTGTAGGCCGGGTCGCCCAGGACCAGATCCAGGGCGGCGGTTACGGCGCCCAGCACTGCCGCCACGGCGACCCGAACCAGCTCGGTGGAGGTGACGAAGTCTGTCTCGGGCCAGCGCGGCATGATCCACGCCTCGAACGGCGCACTGGGGGCGAACGGTACGAAGGCCACGCAGCGCGCGTCCTCGCAGAGGATTCGGCGGCCGTCGTCGAGCTCGGCCGCGAGCACCGTGTCGTGGATACCCATGCCGTGCTCGCGGTAGTACTCCTCGGCGATTCGCCAACGCCGCGTCAGGCTCGGCGTCGGTACCGCAAGGGACAAGATCTGTGAGTGCGGATGCTCCAGCGACGTGCCGGACGCCTCGCCGTGATTGCGGAAGACCAGCACCGCGCCCGGCTCCTCGCGCAGCAGCATGGTGTAGCGCAGGTACGCCGCCTCCATCACCAGCGCGATGTCCTGCGCCGATGCCGTGCGCAGATCCCAGTGGTGTTCGCGGGACTCGACCAGCACGTCGTGACGCCCCCAGCCATCCGCGATCGCAAACGGGTACCCCACCGTCGGTGGCGCCACCCCGCCCTCGCTCACCAGCGGATAACGGTTCCCCACCACCCGCACCTGCCAGGGCCCGCTGCGCGGCAGTCGGATGGACTCGATCGGCGTTCGCTCCTCGTGGCCGGGACAGAACGGGCAGGAAGTGGCCTGCGGCACTATTTGTCCAGCGGCATCCGGCGCGTGCGGGCGGGCGGCGCGCCCGGGCGCCACCAGTACCCACTCATCGCGGGTCGGATCCCGCCGCAACTCGCTCATCTGCCACCATCACCGAACCATGGAGAGGGAAAGGTAACCACAGTTCGAGCCGAGGAGATCCCGGGGGCTCCGAAACAAAGAAAGCATCGTGCGTGCAGAAAGAATACTAAGTCTAAATCCGCACGATGGACGCACGCTTTCTCTAGGCAGTGGCGCCCTGTATGACGATGGCCAAGTCGGACGTGCACTTGAATGGGCGCGGCGCGCGCTTGAACTGTACCCAGATGATATGGGAGCTTTGTTCAATGCCGCGTGTTTATACGCAAAGGTAGATCGCAGAGAAGAGGCTTTAGACCTGCTGGAACACGCTTTCAGCCAAGGCTGGGGCCGACGCGATTGGATCGAGCAAGATAGCGATTACGATGTTCTACGTGACGATCCAAGATTCAAACGTCTCTTTGCTAATCTGAAGTAAGCGCCTAATTGAGATTTTCACGTGGCGAATCTGCCACGCCGATAATTTTCTTGCAGAT
>JBDUDX010000082.1:0-21554 GCA_040002735.1 Frankiaceae bacterium
CCAGCCAGAGCAGGGTGGGGCCGAGCGCGGCGCCGTACGCGAGGTGGCCGACTAGCGAGGGGTAGCCCGCGGCTAGCTCCGGCGCCGTCCACGTCGGGTCGTCGCCGAGCAGGAGCGGCAGGAGGGTGTGGTTGCCGAGCAGCCACCACAGCACGCCGTACGAAACCCCCCACCCCAGGGCGGCCTCGGCGTCCACCGCGGCCTGCCGGAAGAGCAGGCCGTAGCTTGCGCCGAGGACCACGGCGATGAGGAGATGGACGACGAGCCCGACGCCCGCCGACGTCCCGCCGACGAGCCCGGCGATCTGCGGCAGCCCGTCGACCCGGACGAGGACCACGGTGAACAGCACACCGCCGACCAGCCCGGCCAGCGTGCCGCGGCCCAGCCCGCGCAGCGCCTTGGTCCCGACACCCTCGTCGGCCAGCTCGCCGGGGTCGTCGGTCGGGGTCACTCCGGCGGCCGCGGTCGTGAACCGGTAGAGCAGTACGAGCAGCACGCCGGCCAGGACCACCGCCGGCAGCGTCCCGGCCCGTTCCCGAGCGGCCTCCAGCGACCACGGCAGCGGATCACCCGACGCCAGCGGGACGACCGTCATCGGCAGCGCCAGCCAGGCCAGGAAGCCGAAGTCGAGCCCGCGGACCAGGGCCGGGCCCATCGCCCCGCGCGGCCGCGGATAGAGCACGGCGTACGCGGCACCGGCCGCCGCCCCCACCAGCAGGGCGAGCGGCCAGCGCACGACGGCCGGACCGTCCATCGCCGCGGCCCCGGACATCCCGGCCGAGCCGAGCAGGGCGAAGAGCGCCACAGCGGCCACTACCCCCGACCCGGTCGCACGGGCGAGGGCTCCGCGCGTCGCCCGGCCCACCGGAGCGGCCGCGCCCAGCGCGGCGAGCACCGCGCCCGCGACCGTGCCGTACGCGAGGTGGCCGAGCAGGGAGGGAAAGCCGGACTGCACCGCGGACAGGCTCCATCGCACCGGGTCTCCGCGCAGCAGCGGGAGCAGCGTCAGCCCGCCGAGCAACCACCACCCGGCGCCGTACGCCGTGCCCCAGAACACCAGCTCGCCCGGTCCGCTGCGCCGGCCGGTGGTCACGGCCGCGAACAGCACGCCGATGACGACCGAGGCGACGGCGTGGACAGCCAGGCCGACTGCCGTGCCGTCGCTGCGCGCCAGGCCCGCGATGGTCTCGAGCATGTCGCCCAGCTCGAGCATGGCGGCACCGAAGACCAGGCCGCCGGCCGCGCCCGCCACCGCGCCGCGCCACACCCAGTCCGGTCGGCGGCGCATCAGTGCTCGCCTGCTGCCGTGGCCGAGGCGGAGGAGACCGACGTCCGCTCCTCGATGCTGGCCTGGTGCGCCAGCACGATGTCGCGCGGGAACCCGAGCTCGAGCAGCCAGTCGAGACCCACCCGTACCCGCTTCTCGGCCCCGGGCAGCTTGGCCAGGTAGATGAGCCGCCACAGGGCCCACGCCAGGACCCCGGAGAAGCGCCATCCGCGGATCTCGGCTACGCCGGTGCGGTGGCCGAGGGCGGCCAGCATGCCGATGGTCGTGAAGCGGAAGGGTTGTGGCTCTCGGCCATCGAGCACGGCCGCCAGGTTGTCGGCGAGGACGCGACCCTCGCGCAGCGCGTGCTGGGCGGTCGGTGGCTGCTGGCCGCCCTCGCCGGCGGGCACGGCCGCGCAGTCCCCGGCCGCCCAGACGCCGTCGAGCCCCACAACGCGCAGCGACTCGTCCACCGGGACCGAACCGCCCCGCCCGTGTTCGACGGGCAGCGAGCGCACGACAGCGCCCGGCCGGTTGCCGGCGGTCCAGACCATCGTCGCGTTCGGGATCTCGACTCCGTCCTGCAGCAGCAGGGCCCGCCGGGTGGCGCCGGTGACCCGCGTACGCAGCCGCAGGTCCAGGCCGCGGGCCGCCAGCTGGCGCTGGGCGACCTGCGCGAGCGCGGCGCCGATCTCCGGCAGGATCCGCTCCCCGGAGTGCACCAGCACGACGTGCACGTCGTCCACGTCCAGCGAGGGGTAGTAGCGCAGGACGCTGCGGGCGAGGTCGAGCAGCTCGGCGGCCAGCTCCACTCCGGCGAACCCGCCGCCCACGACCGTGAACGTCATGAGCCGGCGTCGCTCGGCCGGGTCCGCCGCACCGTCGGCACGTTCGAGCCGGGTGAGGACGTGCTCGCGAACGCGCTCGGCGTCGCCCAGGGTCTTCAGGGTCAGGCAGTGCTCTTCGATCCCGGGGAGGTCACGGAACGCCGGCTCGGCCCCCAAGGCCAGCACGAGGTGGTCGAAGGGGACGTCGCGATCGGCCAGCCGGACCCGTCGTCCCGCCAGATCGAGCGACTCGGCCCGGCCGAGGACGACCCGGGTGCGGGGACAGGCCCCGCGCAGAGGCGCTCCGACGTGCGCCGCCTGCACGGCCCCACCGGCGACCTCGGGCAGCATGGGGGTGAAGAGCAGGAAGTTGCTCTCGCTCACGATCGTGACGTCCCAGCGGGTCCGCCGCGAGGAGAGCCGCTCGAGGCGTTGGGCCACCGCGACGCCGGCGAAGCCGCCTCCCACGACCACGATCCGCGGCAGGTCGGTCGGCGCGGCGGCCGGTGCCGGCGGCGGCCAGCGGCGCCGCAGCCGCGGAAGGACGAGTGCCCACAGCAGTCCGGCCGATGTGCCCTGCAGGAGCGCGGCCACCAGGTCGGGGAAGGCGACGGTCACCGCTGCCGCGTCCCAGGTGGGTGTGTCTCCGAGCAGCACCGGCACCACCGTGAGGTTCCACCCGGCCCACCACAGGAGCCCAACCACCAGTCCCCGGGCGGCCCCGTTGGCCGCGGCGGCGGCGCCGAGCAGCCCGACGACCGCCCCCGGCGCAGCGCCCAGCAGGATCCAGAGGGCGACGCCGGAGCCGGACGGGGCGAGGTCCATGGGGCCGGTCGCGGCGGGCAGCTGGGCGACCCGCAGCAGCGAGACGGCCGTCGCCGTGGCGACGCCCAGCAGTGCGCCGGCTCCGGCCTCGCGCAGGTGGCTCACGGGGTCACCCGCCCCCCGGACGGCCTCGGCGGGCGGCGGAGAGTCGGGCGCGGTGCGACATCACGCCTCAGGCGCAGGGAAAGGCGGCGGCGAGGAGGTGGCTGCGGCGGCGGTACCTGAGGTACTCCTCACGCACGCTTTCGATGGCGGCATCGAGCGGTGAGAGCCGCGTGCTCACCTTCATGGCCGGGTTGGTGGCAGCGACCGGGTGCCAGTAGACACCGTCGCCGGTCACGCAGACCTCGGGCACCAGGGTGGCTCGGGAGACGACGATGCCGCGGCTGGCGACTCCCTCCCGGGCTACCCGGCGCACCACCAGGTCCCGCTCGACGCCCAGCCGGCCCGCGAGCTCGGCCAGCGTGTCCCGCTCGACCGGTGACCCGGTGCTCAAGGTGGCGCCCAGGCGCACCCGGAAGCCGAGGGCGGTGGCCGTCGCGATGCCGTCGACCGCCCGCTGCCAGGACCCCGCGCCGCGGTGCGCGTCGTGCACGTCCGGCGTCGGCGAGTCGATGCTGACCTGCAGGAGCAGCCCGTCGCGGGGCATGGCGTCGAGCCGCCGCAGCCGCGAGCCGCGGAAGAGCATGGCGTTGGTGAGCAGCACCGTGGGCGCCGCCCTCGTGCACGCCTCGACGATCTCGGCGATGTCCGCGTGGAGGAACGGTTCCCCGCCCGTGAGGTAGAGCTCACGGACGCCGGCCTCGACGCCCTCGGCGACAGCACGGCGTACGCCGGCCAGGTCGAGGGAGCGCGGATCGGCCTGCGGCGACGACGAGACGCAGCAGTAGTCGCACGCGAGGTTGCAGTGGAAGTTGGTGTAGAGCCACAGCCGGTGACCCGGCAGCCGATCGGCCGGGAGGGTGGCGTCGGGGTCGGACAGCCGTCCCCGGTAGACCTCGACCGCGTCGTCGTACACCGCGAGGACCGCGTTGCCGGTGCCCCGGCACCAGGCGTCGACGACGTCGACGTCGTCAGGTCCCTCGACCGGCACCATGACCGTCGTCCCCGACGCCGCCGCCCCGACCCGAGCCATGACGTCCATGACCAGCGCGGCGCGCCCCCCCCGGGTCGCCAGGCCGGTCATGTCCCGCTCACCATGTCATCGGGATCTGCTGCTCCTCGACCGCCTCGAACAGGGACGCGTAGCCGTCGAGGTCGGGGCGGACCCAGCGGCGCAGGCCTTCCATCTCGAGAATCAGGCGGTGCGCCGGGTCGTCCCAGTCCATCGCCAGCAGGTGCGAGACCCAGGCCTCCGCCCGGTCGGGCTCGAGTGAGTCGAGGGCGGTGAAATTGCAGTGGCAGTAGTCCGGACTGGTCCAGAACGCTTCGACGCCCACGTCACCGGCGGCCTGGAGCTGCTGCCAGGTCGTGATCCCGAGCGCCGCCACGTCGGCCTCGTCGTCGAGGACCGCGCGGAGCGCGTCGAGCTCGCTGCGGCCGGTGTCGCCGTGCTTGCCGACGTCGGAGTCGAAGGCGACGACCTCGATCGCCGAGTCGTCGAGCCCGGCGTCGGACAGGAACTTCCGGGGGAGGATCCGCGCCTGCCCGGAGTCGCGCGAGCCCAGCGCGACCCGCAGGCCCTTGAGGTCGGACAGCCCGCTGTAGCCGGCCCCCTGCCGGGCCACGAAGACAGTGCGGAAGGTGAGGTCGGTGTCGCGCATCGCCAAGGCCTGGCAGCGGCCGTCGGTGAGCGCGACGGTTCGGACGTACGCGAGGTTGGTGTTCCAAGCGACGTCGAGGAACCCCTCGTGCAGGGCGACCAGCTGACGCTCGTACGTGGAGAAGAGGACGAAGTCCATGCCGATCTCCGCGTCGTTGTAGTAGGCCTTGATCCCCTCCCAGATGGGGACGACGTTGGCGGTGTAGGCCACCGCGCCGACGAGGACGGGCCGCATCAGAACAGCTCCATGCCGCACAGGGCCTTGCCGTAGAAGTCGTAGAGGACGTCCGAGGTCGGCGCCATGACGTGGCCGGCCCGGGCGTCGCGGAACGCACGCTCCACCGGGAGGTGCTTGGAGAAGGCCGCCCCGCCGCACACCCGCATCGCCTCGTCGGTCACCTGCAGGGCGGCGTCGTTGGCGGCCGCCCGTGAGCCGAGCACGTTGAGCATGGTCGAGTCGTCGGGGGCGGCGATGGAGACGGCGGTGGCCCGGACGTACGCCTCGTTCGCCGCCAGCACCGTCCCGGCCCGCCCGATGCGGTGGCGGATCGTGGGCAGGTCGGCCAGGCTCGAGCCGAGATGCTCGAGCCGGGCGCCCGAGACGTGGCGTACGGCGGCGTCGAGCGCCGCTCGGGCGAGCCCGAGGGTGACCGAGGCGTTGCCGAGGTTGAACCACGGCAGCACCACTCCCATCATCGTGGCGAACGCCGAGCCCTCGCCGCCGAGCCGGTCGCCGGTGGTCACTGTCGTGTCGAAAAGCATCGGGGACGACGCGTTGCCCCGCAGGCCCAGCCCCTGCCAGGGCGCCGAGACCTTGATGCCCTCGGCCGCGGCGTCAACCGCGTACAGGTCGGAGGCGCCCGGCTCCCCCGCGATGCTCAAGGTGCTGACGACGTAGGTATCCGCCCAGCCCGACGACGTGACCCAGCTCTTCTCCGCGGAGAGCCGGATCGCCGAGTCGTCGCCGCTGGCCTGCGACAGGGGAGCCCAGAAGTGGCTGCGCGACCCCTTCTCGCTGAAAGCGAGCGTCCCGAGGCGATCGCCGCTCGCCATCGACACGAGCAGGTCGGGCTGCCCGGACGGCGGGTGCGCCGCGAGCGGCATCGCCGCCGCGACGTGCATCAGGTAGATCATCGCCGTCGAACCGCAGGCGGTCGCCAGCTGCCGAGCGGTCTCGGCGAACTCGACCGGGCCGGCCCCCAGCCCGCCGAGGTCGGTCGGCAGCGTCAGCCCGAGCAGGCCGGACGTGCGGAGCGCCGCCACCGCCGCCTCCGGGTAGCGGCCCTCGGTGTCGACGGCCGGAGCGTCAGCGCGGGCGACCTCCAGAACCGGGGCGAGGCGTTCGTCCAGCGTCAGGGCAGGCGGCACGGGGACTCCAGGAGGTGGTGGGGTCAGGGGGGCGGGGGTCGTGTCTCTCGGCACCGGCTCGTGGGCGGGTGTCAGCCCGGCCAGGCTGAGTGCGGCCACCGCGACGGTGAGATAGACCACCGCCGACGCCGCCGTGCCGTCGGCGCCCAGGAAGACGTCGCCGGAGGCCAACTGCAGCCGGACCGACAGCGTCGCCACGACGGCCGGCGCCCCGACGATCAGTGCCGTCGCGCGGGACGCCGAGGGCGGCGAGCAGGACCGCCCCGAGGAGGTTGTAGCGGCCGAGGCTCAGCTCGAGCTCGCCGGTACGCTGGCCGGAGCCCGACCCGGCCAAGGGGTCGCCCACCGTGAAGGGCAGCGACCCGACCGCCACAACGGTGGCCACGGCGCCCGCGACGCCGAGGCCGCGCCACGCCACGCCGCCTCCCCGCCACCGCGCGCGCGGACGCCGTCGACGACGAGGTCGGTGTCGGTGATGCCCCGTCTCTTCGCGCATGGGCTGCACACGATGATCTTCCCGCCGGCACGCAGTGGCCGCCCAGCGATTAGAACGGCCATCGGTACCGGAACCGGGCGCCCAGGGTGCGGTCCATGCCCCACAGCCGGCCGGCCGGGGCGATCGCCAGCAGCACCAGCGGGAACAGATCCTCCGCCGGGTACTGCCACAAATACAGATTCGTATGCCACAGCATGATCCAGACCGGGCCGATCAGCAGCAGCCCACCCACCGCGGCCAGCCGGGTCGCGATACCGAACACCAAACCGACACCGACCGCGAGCTCGGCCAGCGTCAGGAACACCTGCCACACCCCCCAATGCGGCAGGACCACCTGCTGATAGAACCCGCCGAGCGGCCGGAGCCCGGTCTTCGCCGCGGCGTCGGTCAAGATGGCCCGCGCCGTCGCTTTGGTGACCAGATTGAACGAGAAAAACCCCAGGTCGTATTTGCTCTTCTCGACCACCTTCGCCAGCCCGTTGGTCAACCACACCAAGCCGGTGAAAATCCGCAGCGCCGTCAACACGCGCACGAACACCGCCGGGTCCGCACCAACCCGTGGCTCGCGCGTCTCGGCCATCACAGAACCCTTTTCACCGCGATAGAAGCCAGCTACCGACCCAAACGGTAACCCGGCAACAGCCCGAACCAGCCTTACCGTCCAAGGATGCCTCCCACCCACACCAGTCGAACCCCACCAACCCGCCCGTCGTCGCCGTCAGCGGCGTGACTTGACGGCACGCGCCGCGGCCACCGCATCGGCTGGCGAACCGGGCCAGGGGTCGCCGTGCCCGGGCAGCAGCAGCTCGGCCTGCAGCGCCTCGAGCCGCGCCAGCGACGTACGCGCGGCTTCCGCGTCGTCGTTCACAGCGGGCGGCATCAGGCGGGGGCCGCGCTCGCGGGTGAGCACGTCGAGGGTGACGAGCTCGTCGCCGCTGAAGAGCACCCCGTGGTCCTCGAGCAGGAAGGACGTGTGACCCCGGGTGTGGCCGGGCGTCGCCACGGCGCGAGGGCGCCCAGGCAGGTCGAGGACCTCCCCGTCGTCGAACGGCTCAACCTGCTCCACCCATCGCGGGGTGAGGAATCCGTGCCGCGTCGCGTGTAGGACGAACCCGAACGCCGAGGGCCTCCACAGGTGCGGAGCAGGTGCGGGACGAGGGCGAACGACGAGCCGCCGCGCTCTCGCCCCGTCAGCGATGACGTCGCTGACGGTCAGGAGGCCAGGTAGTGCGCGAGGGCCTCGCGGGCCAGCACGGACAAGCTCACGCCCTCGGCTGCGGCTTTCGCTTCGGCGGCCGCGCGTAGAGACTCCGGAACCCGGAACTGCACCCGCGGTGAGTGACTGCCGTCGCCGGCCAGGGACTTCCCGCCGGGGATGAGGTTGCGCCGGCGGGCCTCTGCCACGCCCTCTCGAGCCATCTTCTCGGCAAGCTCGTTCGTCAACCGGCGACCGTCGCGCAGCCGCACGTCTTCCTCGTCGAGGTCGACGTCGGTGATCGTGCTGTCGGGTCCGACCAGGTATCGACTCGGGTCGATGCTCATCAGGCGTCTCCCTCTGGCTCGGTGTAGCTGGCCGGCATGGCGTGGATGACAGCAAGACCGCCGTCGCGTCGGTTGTCGGGAACCGCGATGACATGCAGTTGGACACCCCGGTCGTCGGCACCGAGGAAGTGCAGCTGCGGCCCGTCCTCGGTCTCGACCAGCGTCGGCGTCGATGCGTTCGCCATCGCGGTCAGAATGTGCGCGTTCCCGACCGGTGGCGCCGTCCTGACCGGACAACCCGCACCGGCACGCCCTCCACCCGTCGAGTATGTCATACACCAGCGAGGCGGGTGCGGCCCGTTCACGGGAGAATTGGTGACGGCCGCCGCCGGGTGCGCCGACCGGCCTACCCGTGGTGCCATGAGGCTCGCGCCCGGCGCTGTAAGTCGACGCCAGCCGGCGAAGGTCCCGAACCCCTCAGGCACTGTCATCACCGCTGACACATAGAACATCTGTGTCTCGGACACAAGGAGCCTTGGAGTGGGAATGGGTAACACGGCCTTGAACGTCCGGGGCGGCGGTGACCTTGCGGGGACCCGGCCTGACCTGGCCGGGCGTAGAGGGGAACAGTCAAGTCTGATTAACGATAAATCCATCAGCGAGGCCGCCGCTCGGCGGCTAACCCTCGGCTAACCCACGGCTAACCCTTCGGCTAACCCGCTCCTATCAACGGGCCAAGCCGGCACGGCTCGTCGAGCTGACAACACAGGACGGTTCGTAGCCCAGCCGCCCCTACGTGCAGGACGACACGTGCCGCAGCTCACACCCGGCTGAAACAGCCGGCCGCGACACGCCGATAACACGCACGGTGAGCGTTTTCCCCGGGCTGAACCGGGAGGCTATGACCATGAGAGACCCGGCTACTCCAAGCAACAAGGGCGGGAGGCCTTCCAAGGGCCCCCGCAGGCGCATCGAATTCCTAGTCCCCGTCGAGCAGTTTCCGCAGGTCCGGGCTGCCGCTAGATCCGCTGGGCTACCGATGGCCGAGTTCGTCGCACGCCTGGTCACTCGCGAGCTCGAAGCCAGGACAAAGCACGCCGCCTAAACCCGAAGGCCGCCCCCTGGAAGGGACGGCCTCGGAAGTTCCACTCGCAGCGGATGCCCGTCCGCATGTTGCGAGCGCCGATCAAGTCGTACGAGGACTCACTGTGAATCGTAACCCGAGGCTTGTAGAGACGCCAGTCACAAGCCCGAATGTCGCAACCGATCGCAACTCGTGGCGCGACGCAGTTTGGGCCAGCGACCTAAAACCGCTTGAGCGCCTCACAGCACTCGCCTACGGCGATCACTGCAGGCCAGGCGAAAGCACCGCATGGGTGTCGCTCCCACGGCTGATGGAGCGGACCGGCATGTGCCGGGCGGCGGCAAACAGAGCCGTCAAAGGACTCGCCGAGGTGGGCTGGCTGACACTTGTGCGACGTGGAAGCCAGCACCGGAGCAATGTCTACGCACTGACGGTTCCTGCCTCCCAGCAGTCTGCGCCGCAGACTGCTGGCGACGGGCGGAACACGGAACAGCAGTTCACCTCGCAGACTGCTAACGAACCCAGCGGTCTGTTTGGAGCCCCCCAGCGGTCTGTTAGAGAGACCCCACTACCTACAAGAACCCCTTCCTCCACCACCCCAGGGTCGAGCGGCCACCAATCCCCGCTGATCTTCAGCGTCGAGGGAGGCGGCGGAGGACGAGAGGCTGACAGCAAACCCGCGGACACGGCGACTCAAGCCATCGTGGCCCACGTCGAAACTCGCGACCCAGCAGCCGCTCGAAAGCTCTGGTTTGCCCGGAACACCTGGCAACCCGCTGCGGTCGCCTGCCTGCAGCAAGGCTGGGCCCCGGACCAGCTCGCCGCCGACGTCGCCGCCGAATCATTCACCGGCTCCAACAACACCGCAGCCGTCCTCCGCGCACGCCTCCAACAACGCGCAGAGAGCCCGCCGCCAAGCCACCGAAGGCCGGCATCAAGCCAGCCTGATCGGCAGTGCGGGGAGCACCCGTTCCAAACCTCGTTCAGACCGGACGGCCGATGCGGAGCCTGCGCGGCGGATCAGCTAGCTGTGAGCGTCACAGCATGAAGAACAACGCTGGAAGCGCGCTACGTGCCCGATGGGACTGGCGAAGGCTGACGGCCGCCGTGCTGCCGCACTTTGGCGCGGCAACTACAAGCGGCGAGCGTCCCGACCCTCTTGAAATCGGGAACCTGTCTTGATGTCGTGAAAGTCGTGCATATTGCGGCTGTCAAAGTGCGTCGAGCAATCCGCCGGGACGCCTCGGCCGACGAGGGTATCGAGGCGGTTACGGTCCGGCACTACACCAGCCGGGCCGGGTCGCCGCCGACGTTCGCGGTCCGCCTCCGCCCGGTCATCTCATCGAGGCTCGAACGGCGCGCCGGTCGGTAGCGTATGACACACTCGACGTATGCCGTTTCGGGTGACGCGGACCGCGCGGCGGCACCGGGTCGGCAACGCGCACATCCTCGCCGCGATTCAGGACGCCGGGGCGCCCACGATCGTGGAGGACGCGCGGGGGCCACAGCTGCACTACGTCGGCATCGACGACCGGGGCGTGCAGCTGCACGTCGTGGCTATCCCCGACAACCGGCGTGAGGGCTGGCTGGCCATCATCCACGCGATGCCGACCAGCTTCACCGAGACCGACTTTGAGCAGACCGATGATCCGGACACCGGCGCGGAAGGAGACATCATGAGCAGCGACCCGGCCCGCTACGTTGCAGGCCCCGACGCGACCATCGAAGACATCGACCTCGACGAGGAAGAGGTCTGGCTTGCTGACGGGACCCGGCTGACCGAGGAGGTCGCCGAGCAGATCGCCCGCGATGCCGTCGCCGAGGCGCGACGGCGCAACCTCATCCCCGGGCGCAAGTCACTTGCCGGGGACGGCAGCCATTCACCCCGGGTCCAGTTCCGGGTCCCGGAGTCGCTGCGCGCAGCCGCCGAAGCCAAGGCCGCCGCCGAGGGGGTCAGTCTGTCCGTGCTAGCCCGCGAAGCACTCGAGCACTACCTCGCGTCCTGATCTACTGGCCTGGCTCGTACACCGCCGCGACCAACCAGGTGTCGCCACGGGTGAACGGCCGGGCAGCGAACCGGCCGGTAGCCTGCTCAACCAACCGCGCGGGCTTGGCCCGCTGGTAGGAGCGGGCGAGCCGCCGAGCGGCGGCCTCGCTGAGCTTCACCCGGGCGTTGAGCACCATCCACTGACCTGGCTGCGCGATCAGCGCACGCCGCGCCTTGTCGTGCAGCGATTCGTTGCCCTTTGGCGCCGCCGGCGGGGGACCGTCGAGCCTC
Source organism: Frankiaceae bacterium (assembly GCA_040002735.1). Taxonomy (GTDB): domain Bacteria; phylum Actinomycetota; class Actinomycetes; order JADGOV01; family JADGOV01; genus JADGOV01. Next base: position 11,390 of record JBDUDX010000082.1, read on the forward strand.
TCCAGGATCGGATCATCGGCCAGCGCTGGCACGGCCTCCCGTGCAGCACCGCGGCCGCTGTTCCGCACGGTCTTGTTCCCGGCCATCCGCCTACGCCTCTCTCCCGCTGCGCCAGTGCCACAGCATGCCGTACTTGCCAAGCTAAACCCTGACGCAGCAACTAGTGCGCCCGTCCCTTAAAGCTCCAACCTGTATCCACGGTTGTTTTCATGACTGCACGTATGCTACCGGGGGTAGCTTCAACGACAGTGCCATGAGATGACGGGTTGGTTGTGGACGTGCGCGGTGGGGTGAAGATCTATCGCGGTTCGGCTGCTGGGGCGCGCGCCTATCTGGAGGCGGAGCGCAGCCGGGCGGACGACTACTACCTGACCGAGGGAACCGGCTACGGGCGGCGTTACCGGGCTGACGCGGAGGGCGCGGTGGTGCGGTTACCGGACGTGGCCGGGGTGGCTTACGAGGCGTGGGTGTCCGGGATAGACCCGGACACCGGTGAGCCGCGCGGACGGATACGTCAGGACGAGCATGCGCTGCGCTTCGCCGAGGTAGTGGTGAACGGGCCGAAGTCGTGGTCGATCGCCGCCGAGCTGCACCCGGACATCGCCGACGCGTACACCGCCGCGCAGGACCGCGCGGCGGTGGAGATCGTGCGGTGGATGGGCCAGCACGCCACCACCCGAGTCGGACCGCGCGGCGCCCAGGTGTCGACTCCGGTGGAGCGGATCGAGGCCGTCGCGGTGCGGCACTACACCAGCCGTGCCGGTGACCCGCACCGGCACATCCACCTGCAGATCAACGCCCGGGTGCAGGCCGCCGGCAAGTGGCGCGGCATCGACTCGGTCGCGGTGCGCGACTCGATCGGCGCTGTGCAGGGCATCGGGCACGCCACGGTGATGGCCGACCCGACCTTCCGCCAAGCGCTCGCCGAGCACGGCTTCACCCTGGACCCGACCACCGGTGAGGTGGTCCAGCTGGTCGGCTACGTCGAGCCGTTCAGCAAGCGCGCCGAGCAAGTCAGTCGCCAGGTCGAGCAGTACGAGGCCGAGTGGCTAGCGGCGAACCCCAACCAGCAGCCGGGGCCGGCGCTGCGCCGGTCGTGGGACGCGCGCGCCTGGGCCGAGCACCGACCGGGCAAGGCGCATGTGGAGCCGGCCCAGGTCGCGCACGACCGGTGGATCGACGAGCTGGCCGAACTCGGCTACCAGCCGCCGGAACGCGCTGCCGCGCTCGTCCGACTCGCGGTGGGGCGAATTGACCGGGACGAGGCCGCCGCCGAGGTGCTAGCCCGGCTCACGGCCACCCGCTCGGCGTGGAACCAGGCAGACATGCGCGGCGAGGCCGAGCAGCTGCTCGCCCGCCGCGGCGTGATCGCCGAGCCGGAGGTGAGGGCCGAGCTCGCCGAGGACATCACCGCCCGGGCCGCCGCCACGGCGTTGCCCGTGCCGGGGCTCGAGCACCCAGCCGAGTCGATGCCGGATCACATCCGGGCCTGGACCTCGGCCCAGGCGATCGCCGTCGAGCAGGACCTCAACGGCCGGCTCGCCGGCCGTGGCGCGGCCGACGCCGTGTCCGGGCGTGATGCCGGCGCCGACCGGGTGGGCCGGGCGGCCGCGGCCGCCGGCGTGCGGCTGGATCCGGCCCAGGCCGAGGCTGCCGCGGCGCTGGCCGGCGGGCACGCCCTCGTGCTGGTGACAGGGGCAGCCGGCGCCGGCAAGACCACCACCCTGGCCACCACCCGCGCCGCGCTCGAACACGACGGGCACCAGGTCCTCGTCGTCACTCCCACCCTCAAGGCCGCCCGCGGCGCCCGGGCCGAGACCGGCGCTCGCACCGGCTCGGCCGCCTGGCTGGTGTACCAGCACGGCTGGCGCTGGGACGACGCCGGCCGTTGGACCCGCCTGGAACCAGGTCAGGTCGACCCGCAAACCGGCAGCGCGTACCGCGGGCCGCGGGTGGACGCCCAGCTGCGCCGCGGGGATCTACTCGTCGTCGACGAGGCCGGCATGCTCGACCAGGACACCGCCCGCGCGCTGCTCACCGTCGTCGACGAGCAGCAGGCCCGCCTCGCGCTCGTCGGCGACCCGCACCAGCTGGCCGCGATCGGCCGCGGCGGCGTCCTTGACCTCGCCGACCGGTGGGCCGAGCGGGCCGTCACCCTGGACGTGATCCACCGCTTCACCTGCACCACCGAGATCGAGCCCGGCGTGCTCGCCGACGTCGAGGACCAGGCCTACGCAGCGCTGTCGCTGCGGATGCGCGACGGTGCCGCCGGCGACCCTGCCGCGGTGTTCGACGAGCTGACCGCCCGCGGACAGGCCCACATCCACGCCACCGATGAGGAACTACGTACTTCAGTAGCCACGCAGGCGGCCGAGGGCCGCCGTGCCGGGCACACCACGGCGGTGTCCGTGGCCACCAACGACCAGGCCCGCACGCTCAACGCCGCGATCCGCGACCAGCTCGTCGCCAGCGGCCACGTCGACGACGACACGGTGGCCACCACCGGCACCGGGCAGCGCGTCGGCGCCGGCGACCTGATCGTCACCCGCGACAACGACGTCGACCTCGACGTCGCCAACCGCGACACCTGGACCGTGCTCGCCGTCCACCGCGACAGCTCCCTCACCGTCACCCCCACCAGCGGCAGCGGGATCGCCGGCGAGCGGACCCTGCCGGCCGGTTATGTCAGTCGGCACGTCGAACTCGGCTACGCCGGCACCGTGCACGGCATCCAGGGCGAGACCGCCCATGCCGGCCACCTGGTCCTCGACGAACACACCAGCGCCGCGGCCGCCTACGTCGGCATGACCCGCGGCCGCACCGCCAACACCCTGCACGTGCTCGCCGAAGACCTCGCCGACGCCCGGACACAGTGGACCGACGCCGCCGGCCGCGGCCGGCCCGATCTCGGCATCGACGCTGCCCGGCAGCAGGCCGAGCGCGCCGCCAGCCAGTACGCCGCCTCGACGCCCAGGCGAGTCACCGCCGACGACGCCCGGCTCGCGCAGGTCCTGAACCAGCTACGCCGCGCCTGGACCGAGCAAGCCCGCGCGGGCGAGCAACTCGCCCGGCTCGAACCACGCCTCGCTCGCGCCCAGGACGACGCCACCCGACGCGAACAAAACGAACGCATCCTGGCTCCGCTGCGCGAGCAGGCCGCCACCACCCGCACCGCGGCCGATGCCGCCGAACAGCAGGCTGCTGTGGCGCGGGGCCTGCTCGAGCAGCGAGCCGAGGAGATCCAGGCCTCGCTGCGGGCCAGCTGGGACACCGACCGGCCCGTCGCCGCCGAAGCCGCCCGCACCGTCCAGGCTGGCGCCGGCCGGCTCGGGCGGCTCACCGGCGCCCTCACCAATGTCCAGAACGCCGAACGGCTGCTCAGCCAGTGGGCCGAAAAGTGGCGCCCGGTCCAGCCTGAGCTCACCGACGCCGCGGCCGCCGCCCGCTTCGCCGGCCGGTATCCCGGCAATGATCGGATCGCCGACGCGCTCGACCGCTATGCCCACCACCGCGCCGCCCAGGAACGCCCCGGACAGGTGCAGCTCATCCGGGCCGCCGAACAAGCCCGCCAGAACGCCCAGAACGCTGCCCACACCTACGTCGAGACTTCCAGTCCGCTTGGTCAGCGGCAGGCCGTCCTGCACGCGCACAGCGGCTACCGCGATCTCGCCGACCAACTCCCCCACCTAACCGAACAGACCGCCACAGCCAGGGCCCGGCTCGATGTTGCAGACCGGCGCGTCGAGCAGCTCGCCGCCGACCCCGCGATCACCAGACGCGACGACCCGGCAGGTTTCCTCGCCGCTGCCCACACCAGCTGGAACGGCGACTACATCGCCGCCCAGGCTGCAGCGTTGCAGCAGACCCGGCACGCCGCTGCCCGGCAAGCCGAAGAAGCTGCCCGACAGCGCATGCGCGAGGCTGACCGCCACTACGGGCCGAGCTACGGCCCGACCACCGGCCGAGGCGGCCCCAGGATCGGTCGGTGAAGCTGAAGCGCACAGGTCCGTCCGTATAACTCCGCCCAGGTCATGTGCGCGTAAGTACGTAGTCACGTAACTACGTACTTAGTTCGCCGCAGCCGGGGTCGGCGTAGCAGGCGAGCGATCTGGTTGGACCGGTGCCCGTAAGCGGATCTGCTCGTACTACGACAGCTGCGGGGATGTGGTGGGCGTCAGCAGTCCAGTACGGGAATCGTCGGGTCGAGGGCTTGAAGGTCATCCCGATCGGAGCTGATGACCGGGGCGTGATGCCGGCGCGCTGCGAGCACCACTGACGCGTCGATGACATCCGCCGTTCCGGCAGCGCCGCACAGCACCCCGGCGGCCCGAGCCCCGGTGTCAGTCAGTGGCTCCACCAGGACTCCGCGTGCGCCCAGCAGCCGGGCCAATCTCGCTTGCCGCCCGCCGCCTCTCCACACCTGGCCGACCACCCCCGCCGGCACGACCACCGCGCGGTGCTCCTGTCGCGCCGCTTCAATGACCGCTGCGGTGTTGCGGTCGCCCCGTTCCACTGCGATCAACGCTCCGGCGTCGAGGACCAAGCTCAACGCTGCCCGGCCAGCGCTAACCGCTGTCGTGCGTGGGCGAGCTCATGCTCGGTCAGCGGGCCACCGGTGTCGTCAAACAGCTCGGCCAGGACAACGGCGAGGTCCTCGCCTTCGACCCGCGCCCGCCCGGCGTCGTTCAGCCAGGCGCTCACCGACTTGGCCCTTCCGTCCGCAACATCTTGGCGAGCCCGCTGCGCAACCGCCGGGTCGAGGCTCACCGTCACCTTGGCAACAGTCATACTTTTACCTTACCGGCATCCGGTACCAACTGACCACCTGTCCGGAAGCGGATCGCCATACGGTGATCCTTCAGGGATCTTGGTGCGCTGGATGCTCAACCGCTGGCTGTCTTCGCTGGCGAGGTCGAGCCGGTCTGGTTGTTGTTAAGGCAAGCACGAGGCAGGCGATGCCGGCGAGGATGATGATCACCGCGGCACCCCGCCCCAGCTCTTCACCAAGGGGCGGCAGATGGGCACCGGGCAGGCGCCGGTGAAAACGCTACGACCGGCCGCGCGACCTGACCATCCCCGTCCGGGCCGCCCCGTCGTTCATCGTCTCCCACGAGGTGGCGCTAACCGACGCCCCCGCCGCCTACGGCATGTTCGACAAGTTCGACGGCTACATAAAGGTACTTCTCAAGCCCAACGCCTGACGGCCACGCTGGGCCGGGCGCCCCAAAGAGCCCGGCCCAGCCCTATCGCCTCACAGCTCAGACCGCCGCCGCCGGAGGCGAGCAGCCCTGGAGTTCGGTGTTCTTCTCCTCGCCCCCGACGACGAGCGCGACCCGCGTCGGTCAGCTGAGCGGGGCCGTGAGCTCGACGTTGATGTCATCCGGGTCCTGGAACGACAGGATCGCGATCCCGGCGTCGGTGAGGTCGTTGATCTCGCCGTGCTCGATGCCGGCGTCGGTCAGTGCCCTGGCGGCGGCGTCGAGCTCGGCGCGCGAGGCGACGGCGAAGCTGGCGTGGTCCAGGCCGGTGTGGTCGGGATCGAAGCTCGTGCTGCCGACCGGCCGCAGGCCGAACAGCGTGCCCTGTGGCGTCTGGTAGACGGTGCCCCCGTAGAACTTCTCCGGCGAGTCCTTCACACCGGGCTCGTCGACCGAGTCGGACGCGTCGATCGCGATGGGCCAGCCGAAGACCTGGTCATAGAAGGCTTTGGAGCGGGTGATGTCGGTGACGGTGAGCCGGACGTGGGAGAAGCCCGAACTGGTAACCAATGCCATGGCCTCGCCCTACCCGCCTTCGCCGGCGTGTACCTGACGAGCGACGGCATCGCGCACGAAAGCCTCCGCTGTGGATGGTGGAGGTAGGGACCTACCCCAATCGGCTTGGGGGACAGGCCTGGCCGCCTGAACGGTGCCCGGTGGCCGATCCGCCTGCGACACACGTGGCCGCGGGCTGGTTCGCCAGATTGTTTCCGCAGGCCGGATCGATGGCCGAGCCGCGTCACATTGCGGCGTGGCCGCGGTGCACCTCGGGGTCCAGCTCGTGGCCGGCGGCCAGCTTGCCGAGCAGGACGCGCAGCTGCTTGCGCTCGGCGTCGTCGAGCGGCGCCAGGAGCGTCCTCTCGTGCGCCTCGGCCACGCCACGGAGGTCGCGCAGCGCCGCGGTTCCCTTGTCGGTGAGGTGCAGCTCGTAGTTGCGTCGGTCGGTCTGGCTGCGGCGGCGGGCCACCAGGTCACGCTGCTCGAGTGAGTCGACGAGTACGACGACCCGGCTCGGCACCGCGCCCAGCCGGCCGGCCAGGGCGCGCTGGCTGATCCCCGGCGTACGCCCCAGCAGCCGGAGCACGCCGGCTTCCCCGGGCGTGAGCCCCAGCGTTCCGACCTGGTCGGCGAAACGGGAAGCCCCGAGCGAGCCGAGCTGGGCGAGGAGGAAGGCCGTGCGTCTCGGTCGGCCGGTGGGTTCGATCATGCGCCGAGAATAACATCTTGACAGAATCATTCATATACAGAATTATTCTTAATATGACACATACTACTCCGGACAGCCGATCCGAGCACGGCCCGAACCCCGGGATGCTCGCCCTGGTGTCCTTCCTGCTGCTGGTCGCTGGCCTCGTCGTCGGCGCCGCCATGTCCGGGGGAGACGCACTCTCCTCACCCTTCGGCCCCACCTCCGAGGTCGTGGCGCGGATCCGCGAGAACCACGACGCGATCCGGGTGGCGGCCTTCTTCCAGTTCGGTACGGCGATCCCGCTCGGCATCTACGCTGCGACCGTCTACGCCCGTCAGCTACGGCTTGGCGTGCGCGTGCCGGGCCCGGTGATCGGGCTGGTCGGCGGCGTGATCGCCGTGATGTCGCTCCTGGTCTCGGCGTTCACGACATACGCGGAGAGCCGCCCGGAGATCACCTCCGACGACCGACTGGTCCACGCGCTGGCGTTCTTCAGCTTCGCCGCGGGCGGTCCCGGGTACGTCGTGGGCCTCGGCCTGCTGATCGCCGGACTGGCCGTGCCGGCCTTTATCCTGCGGCTGGTCCCGCGCCCGGTCGCCGCCATCGGACTGGTGATCGCCGTGCTCGCCGAGCTGAGCTGGTTCGGCATGCTGGCCGAGCCCCTTCGGTACCTGCTGCCGGTCGGCCGGTTCCTGGGCGGCATCTGGATCATCGTGGCCGGGTTCATGCTGCCGACGCAGCGCGCCCGCCGGAACGAAAGCGTGGCATGAACACCCCAACGAACGCCCTGTTCTCGGCGCCAACGGCCTGATCGGGGCGGCGATCGCCCACCAGCTCGGCGCCGGTCACACGCTCACGCTGGCGGCCCGCGACGGCGAGCGGCTCGCGACGCTCGCCGAGCGGCTCCGCGCGGACGGCGTGGAGGCCGAGGCGGTCCCGGTCGACGTACGCGACGACGACGCGCTCGCCGACCTGGTCCGGCACGCCGCCGCCGACGACGGGCTCGAGGTCGCCGTCAACAACGTCGGCGTCTCGCACCAGCCGACGCCGCTGGACCAGCTGGCGGTCGAGGAGATCGACCGGGTCCTCACGGGCACCCTTCGCGGCGTGGCGATCGCCATGAAGCACGAGCTCGCCGCCCTGGTCGACGGCGGCCGACTGGTCAACGTCGCTACCGACGCGGGGACGTATGGGGTGCCCGGGATGTCGGCGTACGTCGCGGCCAAGCACGGCGTCATCGGGCTGACCCGTACCGCGGCCGTGGACCACGCCGGCCGCGGGGTCCGGGTCAACGCCGTCGCGCCGGGGCCGATCGTCCGGCGGCGTGGCCCGGCAGCCCGCCGACGTACGTCGCTCGATCGGGCAGTACGTCCCGCCCGGCCGGATCGGCACTCCGGACGAGGTCGCGGCCGCGGTGGCCTGGCTGGCCTCGCCGGCGAGCTCGTTCGTCACCGGGACGGTGCTCGCCGTGGACGGCGGCAAGCGAGCCTGACCCTCGGCTCCTTCCAGCGCGGCCGTGGTGCGGGTCTACGGTTGGCCGTGAGCGAGACGATCGAGTCCCTGTCCGAGGCGTACTGCAAGGCGGTCCTCGAAGCCACCCCGAGCGAGGCGCCCCTGTGCAGGGCCACTACCCGGCGCAGGCCGGCCGGTTCGCGGACGCCTCGCGGGCCGAGGAGGACCGGCAGATCGGCGAGCTCCGGGACTTCGCCTCACGAGCAGACGCCCTCGACGCGGACAACCTGGACGACGTACAGCAGGAGACCCGTGCGGTGCTCGCCGGCACCGCACGAGACACCGCCGACCTGCTGGAGGCGCGGCTGAAGGAGATCGCCCACGGCCGTCGCTGCCCGCCAATCCGGTTCTGTACGGGCTCACGTGGTCACGCCTGGGTCCCCCAGGCCAGCGTCGTCCACAAAGACGGCGAGCGCGAACGAACTGAGGTACCAGGGTGCCCGGTCGCCGAACCTCTACAGCACACCTTGGGCTTTGCGCGCGGACGATTGTCCGATGATCACAGTCGTCCCGTAGGCCACCCGATGACCGGGCGGGTGCCCGTAGAGGATCGTCAACCGGCGACGGCCTAGATGACGATCGGCTCGGTAACCTGACGGGCAAATGAGCTCGTCGTGCTTGAGGTTCGAGTTGTTCGTCGATGACGTCGAGGTCTCGATCCGGTTCTATGAGGCGGTCCTCGGCCTGAATCCTCCGCCTACCTATGACCGGGACGGCTACGTACCGGTCGGCGACGGTGCGCTGACCATCGGTCTCCAGCGACACACTGCGCTCCCGCCTGGACACCACTTCCGTCCCGAGGACTTCAAGGGGCCCCGAGGTGTCGGTGTGGAGATCGTGGTCGAGGTCAACGACGTGCATGCGGCCTTCACGAGGGCAGCCGACGCCGTTGTCAGCTACGGCGGGCGACTCGAGCAGCTCGACGATCGACCTTGGGGCCGGACTGACTTCCGAGTGATCGACCCTGACGGGTACTACGTGCGGGTCACGTCGTAGCCACCAAACTGACCGCCGTCGCTACAGGCATCGATCCTTGCCGGCCCGTGTCCCCCCCACGTTGTTTGCGCTCTCCGTGTCACACGAGGATCCCGGTGCGGGACGATGATCGTCGGCGGTCCGCGTCACGGGTGGCTGTGGTTGAGGCGCTGGAGCAGGTCGGTGAAGTGCTGTCGTTCGTTGGCCAGTGGCCTGAAGAAGGTGCGGTCCACACCCTCCGCGGCGGTGTTGGCGGCGTTTGCGAGTGCTGCGCCTTTCGAGGTGACGGTCAGCGCACGGGCGCGGCCGTCGGCGGGGTGGGGGGCGCGGCGGATCAGTCCTTTGGCCTCCAGCGCCCGGAGCACTTGGGAGGTCATCATCGGGTCGGTGTGCGCGTGGTCGGCGAGGTCGCGTTGGGTGATGGGGCTGTCTGTGGTCAGCCAGGACAGTGACGCGAGGAGCACGAACTGGACGTGGGTGAGGCCGAAGGGTGCAAGCGCTGCTCGTTGCGCGGCCTGCCAGGCGTTGGTGACCCGCCAGATCAGGAGACCCGGACTGTCGGCGGCATCGGTGAACTCGCTGTGCAGGCCGCCGGTCATCGCTCTCGCCCCGGCAGCATCGCTGCGCGCAGCACCGCCACGTCATCGGCGCCCAGTGCGACCAGGCCACGGCGCAGCTGGTATCCCCAGTTCGGTGCGTTCGTCAAAGACAGATGCTCCTTGACCTGATCGAGGGAGACAGGGTGGGCATTTTCGTAGCGCACCCGTCGGCGGAACGGTGTGAAGCCGTCCTCGTCCGCCTGCCAGATCATGTCGTCGGCAACGGCGCCGATCGCGGTGCACGCGCTGATAACGAACTTCGCCTTCGGGCCGCCCTTGGGCTTCAGCACGCCCCGGGTGCCGACCTCCACCGGACCGTCGAGGCGGACCCACTCGGTGTCGGGAGACCACTCCGGCCAGGTGTCGTGGTCGATCCAGCGGGCGAAGAAGGCAGCCGGGGTGGCGGTGGAGGTCGCGTAGCCTCGTCCAAGTTCCATCCCCACTTAGTATGCGCGCTTATTAGTATGGGTGCAAGGGGATCGGGCAGCGGTGGTCGGGTCCTGGTAGAGCGTGAACACCGAGAGCGTCGAGACGCGTTGATCGGCAGCCGGATCGGAATTCGCTTCTCTCTCAAGTGCGCCGTACTGCTGTTGGCGGTCGCCGCCGCCGGTGAGTTCCTCGAGCAGTCCCAT
>JBDUDX010000083.1:0-7191 GCA_040002735.1 Frankiaceae bacterium
CGCGGTCCGCACCAATCTTTACACCAACTTCATGGAACGTACCTGGCGCAGCGCTGGCGAGCGGGGAGTGGTCGGGCTGCTGCACCCCGAAGGTCACTTCACCGATCCAAAGGCTGGGCAGTTGCGTCGAGACGCCTACAGACGCTTACGGCGACATTGGCAGTTTTCCAATCATCTGCAAATGTTCGAGGAAATCGCGGCGGTCACATATTTCGCAATTAATATCTATGGTCCACCCCGACCACCGACCTTTCTGAGCATGAGCAATCTGATTGACGTTTCCGTGCTTGAAAGCTCACTGGAACACGACAGTTCCGGAGATGTACCGGGGATTCAGGTCCCCTGGGGGAGCTGGGACCTACGGCCGCATGCTTCACGAATTATGACGGTCACGGGCCGGACCCTTACGGAGTGGGCCGATCTTTTCGATCCTCCAGGAACGTCGGGATTGCAAGCGCGACTGGTGCGACCCCTCACTAAGGAGCACTTAAATGTGCTGGCTTCCATCGCCGCGCAACCGGTTAGAATGGCTGACGTAGGCTACGAATGGTCGCGTGGCTGGAACGAGAAGACCGCCAAGGACGACCGCTATATCGAGTGGCGTACGGAATTCCCGGGCTCATGGAAAGAGTCGATTTGGCAGGGGCCGCACTTCACAGTGGCCAACCCTTTCGCCAAGCAGCCCAACGAGTCTTGCCGCAGCAAGGGCGACTACAACACGTGGGACCTAGAAGAACTGCCCGAACAGGTCATCCCGCGGACCAACTACCAGCGTGCTTGCGATCTCGGCCGATACGAGGCCGGGCTCGACCACTGGGACGGCGAGCCGTTCACCGCCTTCTGGCGACTTGTATTGCGTAAGATGACGCAACCCGGACTAGAGCGAAGCCTTCACGCAGCCCTTCTTCCGCCAGGTCCGGCACTGACGGGCGCGGCACAGTGCTTAGGCGGAATGGACAGCGAGCGAGACCTTGTCTGTGTGGCAGGTCTGTGGTCCTCAATGCCATACGACTACCTGATCAAGGTTAGCGGGAAGGCCAATATCTACGAGGAGCACGTTGCGCGCTTCCCCGCACCGCTCGACCACCCTGCAGCGCCGTACGTTCTGCTGCGCACGCTGCGGCTGAACTGCCTCACCCGGGACTATGCGCCGCTATGGGGCGAGCTCTACGAACCCGGTTTCGCGAAGGACTCCTGGACGCCGCCGTTCGCTGACTGGCCAAACCTCGGCGTCTCCGATAAGGCCTGGACGATGGGCACCCCGCTGCGTTCGGACTACGAGCGACGGGCAGCCCTGGTGGAGATCGACGCGCTGGCCGCGCTCATGCTCGGCCTGACCGCCGACCATCTGGCGCTGATGTTCCGGGCGCAGTTCCCGGTACTGCGGAAGTACGAGTACGAGATGTACTTCGACAACACCGGTCGCAAGATTGCCAAGGACCACCACGCGCAGGGTGTTAAGCAGCAGAAGGACGATTACGCCCTGCTGCAGGCATACCTGCGGGGCGAGGACTGCGGCGACTTGCTGGACCGGTACGAGCCACACCCGGACGGCGACACCGATCCGGTCAAGGGCTTTCTCCGCCCGGACCGCGAGGCCGAGATGCGGGCCGCGTATGCCGAGTTCTCCCGGCGGCTCGACCAGTGACCACCGAACCGCCACCGCAGCCCTCGGCGTACCAACCGATGACGCTGGTCGATCTCGCCGGGCACCTCGCCAGGACCAACGACGACCGGCGCCGGTGGCGACTCGTCGCGGAGTTCCTGGAGGAGTTCCGGCACGAACGCGCCCCCGACCGGCAAGGGCTCCTGGCCGAGGAGCCGACGAGCACCGGCGATGAGCGCTGGGACGTGTTTCTGGCCGCCCTCGCTGAGCATCTCGCCACCCGCGACGGCAGGGGCGCTCCGGGATGGGCGGCGCACCGGCGGCTGGCGGTCTTCTGGTTTCCGTTCGACAGCCCGGCTGCCCGGGTGAACGCGCTGGTCCACGCACCGGCGGGCTTCCGCAGCCGTGGCATCTTTCTCGCGCCGGAAGAACTCAGCGTCGCGTGAGCACAGCGGACCCGCTGCTCGACCGGGCGCGGATTCAAGACCTGTTCCGTCGCCTCGCGAAGCGACTGGAGCGAAGGGGGGTCGTCGGTGACATCTACGTCATCGGCGGCGCGGCGATGGCGCTGGCTTACGACGCGCGACGCGCCACCCGCGACATCGACGCGGTCTTCCTCCCGCACGGGATCGTATTGGAGGAAGCCCAAGCCCTCGCCGCCGAACTCGGCCTGCCGCCGTGGTGGCTCAACGAGCAGGCCAGCGCGTACGTCGCCCCGGGTGGTGATCCTGAGGCGCCGCGAAGTTTCGACTCCCCGGGGCTGCGGGTAACCACCGCCTCGCCGGAGCACCTGCTGGCCATGAAGGCGATCGCCGCCCGGCGCCGGGACGTCGACGACCTGCGGCTGCTGGCCGGCACGCTGGGCGTGACCTCGGCGGAGCAGGTCATCGAGGTCTGCCGCCGCGTGTTTCCCGACGAGACGCTGCCGGACCGGGCGCGTTTTGTGCTGGAGGACGTCTTCACCGAGACGCAGGCCGACGACAACGAGACCCCGTGACGGCGGACTCCGGGCCGTCCTTTCCGACGCTGCTCGCCGAGGAGGCCCGGGCGAGCATCACCGAGTACCTGGCCACGACGTTCGCCCTCGCCGACGCCAGCGCACGGGACGCGCTGGAGGCGTTCCTCGGCGACCAGGAGCACGGCATCTTCCGCGGCCCGTACCTGCAGGTGCGCCTGCCGTACCAGCGGGTGGACGACGGCTGGACGCCGCTCGGCTGGCTGCCGGCGGGTTTCACGCCGTTCCGTCACCAGGCGGCGGCCTTCGCCCGGCTGTCCACCCGCGACGGTCCAGCCCGGCCCACGATCGTCACCACCGGCACCGGATCGGGCAAGACCGAAGCCTTCCTGCTGCCGCTGCTCGACCACGCCCGCCGGGCCCGGGCCCGCGGCGAAACCGGCATCAAAGCGATCGTGCTCTATCCGATGAACGCGCTGGTCACCGACCAGGCCCGTCGGCTGGCCAACCTGCTGTACTACGAACCGGCGCTGCGCTCGGTGACTGCCGGGGTTTACATCGGCGGCCCGGCACGACCGTCACCGCGACCCGTGACGCGCTGGTGGACTCGCGCGACGTGCTGCGCCCAGCAGCCCCCGGACATCCTGCTCACCAACTACAAGATGCTCGACCTGCTGCTCTTGCGGGCGGCCGATGCTCCGCTGTGGTCTGACGCCGCCGCCAGCCTGCAGTACGTCGTACTCGATGAGTTCCACACTTACGACGGCGCCCAGGGCACTGACGTGGCGATGCTGCTGCGCCGGCTCGGGGCGACCTGCCGGGTGGCCGAGGCGGGCCGCCCGCTCGGCCGGATCACCCCGGTGGCCACTTCCGCCACCCTTGGCGGCAGCGACCGGTCAGCGGAGCTGCGGACGTTCGCCGAGCGGATCTTCGGCGTACCCTTCGGCCCAGACGCGCTCGTCGGAGAGGAACGGCTGAGCGCGGACGACGTCGTACCCGATGTCGACTTCAACCTGGCCATCCCCGACGTCGACGCCATCACCGCGGCGGATCTACCGGCCAGCGCCGAGCCGCAGTCCTGGCGGTCGCTGGCCGAGGCGGTCCTGGCGCCGCTGCCCACCCCGGGACAGCCGCCATCAGTGCACGACTACACCGACCGCGTCGCACTGGGCGATCTTCTGCGCCGGCACTTCCTCACCCGCGTCGTCGTGGAATCGCTGGCGGACCGGCCGCTGACTCCCGCGGAAGCGGTAACCCGCATCACTCGGGCCGGCGTGCTGCCGTGGGGCGTACGCAACGCCACCGACCCGGCGGCGGTCGAGCAGGCCCTGCTCCGCTTCCTCGCCCTGCTCTCCACGTCCCAGGTACGGGATCCCGGTTGGACACCCCGGCCAGTAGTCACCGTGACCGCGCAACTCTGGGTACGGGAGCTCACCCGCATGCTGCGCCGAGTGAACGGAGTGCCGGAGTTCGCCTGGTGGCACGACGGCCCCGATGCGGAGAACGGCCGGTGGCTGCCGGCTGCGCATTGTCGGGTCTGCGGCCGGTCCGGCTGGATCGCCACCGTGACCGAGCTGGGCGACTCCCTGGGCCGCGACCCGGTTGCGATCTGGCGGGCGTCAGCGAAGCCGTCCGCACGGAGCAAGACCCGCACCCTGCTCCTCGCTGGCGACGATGAGGCCGGCGTACGGTTCCTCGACCCGACGACGCTGGAAATGACGGCCGATCCGAGGGAGCGTTCAATCCCGGTCCTGGTGACCGCGGATCGGGAGCGGGCCGTGCGCCAGGAGTGCCCGTCCTGCGGCAGCGCCGACTCGATCCGCTTCCTGGGCTCCAGTGTCGCCACGCTGCTCAGCGTGGGGCTGACCCAGCTCTTCGGCTCGGACTTGCTGCCGGATGGGGAGAAGAAGACGCTGGTCTTCACCGACTCGGTGCAGGATGCCGCGCACCGGGCGGCCTTCATCGAAGGCCGCGCCTTCCAGTTCAACTTCCGCTCGGCGTTGCTCAACGCCGTGGGCAGCGCCCAGCGGACGTTGGCCGACACAGCGGCGGCGCTGACCGCAGAGCTGCCGGTCGAGGATCTCTACGCGGTCACTCCGCCCGACTTCGTCCGGCGGAAGGCGTTGACCGGGGCCTGGCTGTCCGGCGCTCCCCGCGGCCGCATGCGGAAGCTGCTGGCCACCCGAATCGCCTTCCAGGCCCACCTGGAGCTTGGCCTCAACTCACGGCTGGGCCGAACGCTGGAGCTCACCGGCGCCCTGGCCGTCGACGTCGACGCGGACCTCGGCGGGTACGCCCGTCTGGCGCGGGAGATCCACGACAACCTGCCCGAGCACACCCCGCTCCCAGGCGCCACCCCGGACGAGACGGCCTACCAGCGCTGGCTGCTTGGACTGTTCGAGCATTTGCGGACCCGCGGCGGGATTTCCCACCGTTGGCTCGACGCTTACCGCACCGACGACGGCAAACGGTGGGCGATCTGGGGCGGCAGCCCCGACGGCATGCCCAAGTTCCCACAGGGCCGTCCGGCACCCGGCTTCTTCACCACCGGTCGGGCCGCTGACATCGAGTTCCTCGGACTGCAGCCGCGTGGCGATTCCTGGCTCACCGACTGGACCCGGCGCTGCCTCGGCGCGCCGGCCCCCGAAGCCCGGGCCCTGCTGCCGGTAGTCGTCGACTCGCTCGCCGGCGACGACGGGCCGCTGGAGCGTCGCACGTCGGCCTCTGCGGCGAAGGTCTACGGCTTGTGTCCCGAGCGGATCGTCCTGGACGCGGACCCGGACAGCTACGCCCGGCTGCAGTGCCCGCAGTGCCAACACCTACAGCCGGCTACGACGTCCCGAGCGGAGTTGTGGCACGGCGCGCCCTGCCCGCGGCTGCGGTGCGACGGCCGGCTAGCCCTCATCCCCAACGAGCCGGAGAACTTCTATCGCAGCCTCTACCGCAGCGGCCGGATCCGGCGCATCGTCGCCGCAGAGCACACCAGCATGCTGGACCGCGTACACCGCGAGGACGTGGAACGGCGCTTCAAGACTCCCACCTCGCCGATCGACCCGAACATCCTCACCTGCACGCCCACCCTGGAACTCGGCATCGACATCGGCGACCTGTCCACCGTCACGCTCGCCTCCCTGCCCCGGGCCACCGCCAACTACCTGCAGCGGGTAGGCCGGGCTGGGCGTACCACCGGCAACGCGTACGTGCTGACAGCCGTCCCGAGCTCCCCGCGGGACCTGTACTGCTTCGCCGAGCCCCGTCACCTGCTGGCCGGCGACGTCGTCCCGCCCGGGGCATACCTCAACGCCACCGAACTGCTGCAGCGCCAGTTCGTCGCGTTCTGCCTGGACCGGGTCGCCAGCGGCGACCTGCCGCTTGGCCGGACCCTGCCTCCCCGGCTGGACGGGCTGCTGGCCGGCGGCATGGCGGACGGAGCCTGGCTGCGCACCTTCCTTGACGCGGTCGTCCTGCGCGGCGAAGAGCTCGGAAGGGCCTTTCTGGGGCTGTACGGCGACGCCTTGGAACCGCCGGCCAGGCAGGCCGTAGAGGCCTTCGCCCGGGATGGCATCCGGTGGGCCGCGGGCCAGGCCGTCCTCGACTGGACCCGGCAGACCGAGGAGATCACCGGGCGGATGCGACAACTGGCATTGGCCATCAGCGACCTGGCGGCGAAGGGCCCGCTCGGCGATCTGGAGAAGGAGGACCTGAAACGCTGCCGCGGTGAGTCCAAGGCATTGCAGCTGCAGCTGCGCTCGCTGCGCGAGGCGGAGACCCTCACCGGGCTGACCACGCTCGGTCTGCTGCCCAGCTACAACCTGCTGGACGACGCAACCAGCTCGACGTGCACCTGTGGTGGACCAGCGGGGATGACGGCGACCGCTCGTCGGAGGCGATGGACATCACCTACTCGCGCAGCAGCCGGACCGCCCTCACCGAGTTGGCGCCTGGGGCCTACTTCTACGCCGACGGCAAGCGGGTGGAGATCGACGCGGTCGACGTCGGCCCGGCCGACCAGCCACTGTGGCGCACCTGGCGGCTCTGTCCGAGCTGCGGCTGGGGCACGGACGAGGTGGCCGGCGGCCTGGTGGCCTGCCCGAGGTGCGGGACCAACGGCGTCACCGATGCCGGCTCCCTGCACCAGGTGCTACCGCTGCACCGGGTGTCCGCCGTCCACCGGCTGGACGACGTGGTGATCGACGATGACCACGATGCGCGGTCCCGTACCTATTTCACCACCGTCACCGCGGTGGACATCAAGCCGGAGGACATCACGAGGGCGTGGCAACGCGTGGGGAAGGTCTTCGGCGCGGAGTACGCCCGGCGGGCCGTGGTCCGAACCGTCAACGTCGGACCGTCGGACTCCCCCGGGCCCGAGGTGGCCATCGCCGGCGAAACGGTCACCGCCAGCGGCTTTTCCACTTGTGCCCACTGTGGCGTCGTACGCCAGCCGGGCAAGCCGGCCGGTTCCGTCCGCCATCGCGGCTTCTGCGCGACCCGCCGCGGCCTTGCGCACCGCTGGGAATCGCTGGTGTTGTCGCATGAGCTGACCACCCAGGCAGTCCGGTTGCTGCTCCCGGTCTCGTGTCATTCCTCGGCGCCCTCCTGCTGGGTCTGCGCCGGGACTTCGGCGGCG
>JBDUDX010000084.1:0-16545 GCA_040002735.1 Frankiaceae bacterium
CTTGCCGGACATCCGCCTGGCCGCCGCTCACGACGGGCAACGTTGCCAGCCGGGGAACTAGCGGGCCGATCGACCCAGCGCGCGAACCGTCCAACCGGCCGCCCGCCAGTGGTCGATGTCCAGGGCATTGCGGGCGTCGAGGATTCGCGGGACGCGGACCACTGATGCCAGCGCGCAGACATCGAGTTCCCGGTACTCCGCCCATTCGGTGAGGTGCAGGACGAGGTCCGCGCCTTCACATGCCTTGGTCGCATCCGGGGCGTAGTCCAGGGTGGGGAAGACGGCGCGGGCGTTCTCCATCGCCTCGGGGTCGTGTACCCGCACCTGGGCCCCTTGGAGTTGGATCGCCGCCGCCACGTTCAGCGCGGGGGAGTCCCGCACGTCGTCGCTGTTGGGCTTGAACGCCGCGCCGAGGACGGCCACGTTGCGGCCCAGGAACGAACCGCCGACCAGTTCGCGAGCCAGGTCCACGGTGTGCATCCGCCGGCGCATATTGATCTCGTCCACCTCACGGAGGAACGTCAGGGCCTCCGACGCCCCCAGCTCGCCCGCTCGTGCGATGAACCCGCGAATGTCCTTCGGCAGGCAGCCGCCGCCGAAGCCGAGGCCGGCAGAGAGGAAGCGGGAACCGATCCGGGAGTCGTACCCGATTGCCTCGGCCAAGGTGACGACATCGCCGCCGCTCGCCTCGCACATCTCCGACATCGCGTTGATGAAGGAGATCTTCGTGGCCAGGAACGCGTTAGCCGCCACCTTGACCAGCTCCGCAGTCGCCAGATCGGCGCTGATGTACGGGGTGCCAGCGGCCAGCATCGGCGCGTACACCTGCCGGAGGAGAGCGTCCGCCCGGTCCGAGGTGACGCCGGCCACGAGCCGGTCTGGCCGAAGAGTGTCCGCCACGGCGAAGCCCTCCCGCAGGAACTCGGGGTTCCAGGCAACCTCCGCTTGGTTGCCGACCGGTGCCAGTTCGGCGACCAGGGCGGCCATGCCGGCGGCGGTGCCGACCGGAACGGTCGACTTGCCCACGACCAGGCACGCGCGCCGTAGGTGCGGCGCCAAGCCCTCGACCGCGGCATCGACGTACTTCAAGTCCGCCGCATAGGAGCCGGGACGCTGCGGCGTGCCGACGCAGATGAAATGCACATCGCCGAACTCCGCGGCCTCCTCCAGCGAGGTGGAGAAACGCAACTTGCCCGCACCCACCGTCCGGGCCAACACCTCGCCAAGACCCGGCTCGAAGAACGGCGGACGTCCGTCCGCGAGCGCCGCGATCTTGTCGGCATTGACATCGACACCGAGCACGTCGTGTCCGATGTCGGCCATGCAGGCGGCGTGTACCGCACCGAGGTACCCGGTGCCGATCACCGTGAGCTTCATGTCTACCTCCGAGACCAGGTGTTCCGCCGTTTCTGATGCCTGGGTTCCGGCCGGCGGGCTTGACACCAACCTGGCGCGCGTGAGGAACGTTGGGTAGCTCCCCTAGGTGGCCACTGTGGGCACCCTGCAGTGGGCGTTGGCCGCTATGAGGTCAGCCAGTCCCCACGGCGCCACGCCGGGGCAGACGCCGACGCCGTGGAGCTACGCGGGGCCGCCGACTTCGGCCGCCGTCGCCGCAACGGCATACACGACGATGTTGTCCCGGTAGTGGCCGCGGCTCCGGTCGAAGCGTCCACCACACGTGATGAGCACCAGCCGCGCCGACACGGTCGGGCTGAATACGGTCGCGGCCGGTAGCGCTGACTTGGCGTAACGGCGGAGTCCGGTGACCACGTAGCGGCGCTCCGAGCCATCGGCACCGGCGACATCCACCCGGTCATTCGGCCGGAGGGTACGCAGGGAGAAGAAGGCCCCTTCGCCGTTTCGCGCACTGTCCACGTGGCCGTCGATCACGACGCTGCCGTTGGGCTCACCAAGGCGAGCTCCCCCGGTCCACCAGCCCAGCACCTCAGGGTTCTTGGGCACATCGAGGTCGCCCTGGGGCAGCACCCCGACGGGCGTGACCGGCGCGTCGACGCCGAGCCGGGGAATTCGGACCCGGGCCGGGGCGGACGCCGGCACCGAGGTGGACGGGTCCGCCGCCGAGACCGGACGGCGCTGCGGAACGACGCCGACATCCGAGCTCCCGGCCGGCTTCATCAGACCGTACCCGCCGGCCGCGACGAGACAGACCCCGCCGATCACCCCGAGGCGGTGGCGACGTCGCAGCGCGGGGCGGCCGGCGGGCACGAACGACCGATCCGATGGCCGTCCGCTCAGCGCAAAGTGAGGCGTCGGCTGCTGACGGCCAACAAGGCCGCACCGGTCAGGATCGCCAGCACCGGCAGCCTCCGATCGGGCGAGCCGTCGCCCGCTCCGCCGCCGGAGCCGGCGTTGACTCCGTTCGGCGCCAGCAGAAGTTGTCCCCGGGCGGCGCCATCCGGGAATGCTGCGGTGTGCACGTTGAAGTAGTACGTAGCCGGGTGGGCCACCAAGGCCGCAGCGAGCGCGGTGGCGGCGGTGACGCAGGTCTCCGTACCGCTATTGACCTTTGCCGGGTCGAGAACCACGACGTGCGGCCCGGTCGCCCCGGCCGCTCCCTGGTGGATGTGCGCGGCCGTGGCCGGGCCGCCGAGCCCGGTGGCGGTCAGCTGGTAGCAGATCTTGCCGCTCGCGCTGTCGACGGTGAAGGTGGCCGTCGCCGTGGCAGCGGCCGGTCCGGGCTTGGGTAGCTCGTCCGTCCCGCGGGCATGCGCGGTCAGCGTCGTGGTCGAGGCCGCGGCGGACCCGGCGGTCGCCGTGATGGCACCGAAGGCAAGCGGTGCGACTAGTACCACGGGAAGCAGGCGAATCCTCATTGCGTTCTCCTCGAAGCTAGGGCGACTCGGGAACTCGTGGAGCCTGGTCGGTATCGGGGACCAGGGGACGGAATGTCGATGGACCATATCGGGCCGAGAAGGACTTCCTGCTTCGACACGCCGCACTTCTGACATCAGGTCGTCCCGGCAGCAGCTGCGGCGCGACGGTCGGCACCGTCGCCGTTGATGCGCCACTCGACCTCAGCCGTGAGGCCGGTCGCCAGGTCCACCTGCGGTCGGTAGCCGAGCACCGCGGCGGCATGGCTGCAATCGGACCCGGTGTCTCGCACATCTCCGGCGCGGGCCGGCGCGTACGTCACGTCGACCGGCCGGCCGAGAATGCGGCCCAGCAGCGACAGGACGTCGTTGACACTGGTCCGGACACCACCGCCGACATTGAAGATCTCCGCCTTGAGCGGTGCGTCCAGCGAAGCCACAATGGCCTGCACGACGTCGGACACGTAGGTGAAGTCCCGGGTCTGTTCACCGTCGCCGTAGACGGTGACCGGTCGACCGGCCAGAGCGGCCGTAATGAACCGGGAGAAAGCCATGTCGGGGCGCTGCCGCGGCCCGTACACCGTGAAGAAGCGCAGGAGGGCCATACTCAACTCGCCGAGCGCTGGTTGAGCGTAGGCCAGGCACAGATGCTCCGTACACAACTTGGTGACACCGTACGGCGACACCGGGTGCGGCCGGGCGTCCTCGGAGCAGGGGTACGCGGGTGCGTCTCCGTAGACACTGGACGATGAGGCCGCCACCAGGCGTGGCACGTCCGCCGCGTGACACCCCTCCAGAACTGCCTGTGTACCCAGGACGTTGTGTCGGGCGTAGTCGGCGAAGCCAGGTCCCCACGAACATGTCACGCCGGCCTGCGCGGCCAGATGTATCACGGCGTCCGCACCCTGCATGACCGGGCCGAGACCGCCGTCGGCGAGGTCACGTTCGAGAAGTCGAAAACCCGGCCGGCCGGTGAGCGTGGCCACGTTACGCCGCTTGTCCGCCGGCGAGTACGAGTCGGTGAACGCGTCGATGCCGAGAACGTCGCACCCTGAGTCGAGCAGTGCGTGCGCGGTATGCGTACCGATGAATCCTGCCGTGCCGGTGAGCACGATGAGCCGGCTCATGGCGGCCCTCCTTTTCCCTCGACGAGGCCAGCGGCAACCGCCAGGAGCTGGGGAACCAACGGCCATTCCGGCACGGTCAAACTCCGAAACCTGCGCCCAGCGATCTTGACAAGCGAAGCGGCCCGATGCAGGTCCAACCGTCGCCGGGCCGGTAACGGGCGTTCTTGCCGGTACCCGTCCAGCACGGCCTTCCCGGCCGATGTCAGAAACGGTGCGGCGCTCGGTCGCCGGATCGCCTTCCAGTCCAGGTACGCCAACAGATTGCCCAGGTCACGGGCCGGCTCTGAGCGGCAGAGTGTATCCAGGTCGATCAGTACGAATCGATCTGCGGACAGCAGCAACTGATCGGTACGGAAGGCGCCGTGACAGGTCACGTCCGGATCCGGCCGGCCGTCGTCGCCGTCCTCCAGGGCGGCGAGCAGGGCGGCGTAGCGGGCACCCAGCGCCGGGTCGGCGCCGGCCACCGTTGGTTTCAGGTCGTGCAGTTCGCCCAGCGTGTCGGCGAAGGAGCGGGTCGGCGCGCCTGACAGCGTGACGGAGTGCAGCCTGGCCAGCGCTCGACCGGAGCCGTGAAGAGCGTCCAGGCGTTGTTCGGCAGCGACCGACCCATCGGTGGCCAGCCGGTGCACCTCCACCGCCGGTGTCACCGCCGCCTGCAGTACCACGGCGAGGTCCGGCCAATGATCGGCGACGGCTGCCACCAGCGGCCCATCCGGGACGCGGGCGAGCGCACCGGACAGCTCGTTGACCAGCGCGAGTTGCGCCGAGCAGCCCCCGGAAAGGAGTTTTCCGAAGAACACCGCGGAGTTCTCGGCGGAGCGAACCTCGTACCGGATGACGCAACGGATCCCGGGCTTGTACCGCACAGGTGTCGCGGTGGCAGTGACAGGCCCGGAGGTCGTGGCGGGGAGCAGACCTGCCAGCCGAGGTGCGACCACCGCCGGATCGAGTGCTTGCGCCAGGGTGGGCAGCTCCGGGTCACGGTCCACCCGGAATCCGTCGATCCCCGAGCGGGTGACGGCGACGGCGCCGAGAACGGGGGCGCACTCGGCTTCGGGGGAACGGAGTTCGTACCCGGCAAGGCAATCAAGGCCGGGCCGGTACTTCGTATCCTGGCGGCGGACGGCGACCTCGGGGTCTGCTTTCAGAAGGTCGACTGCCTTCAGAAGGTCGAGGACGCAGCGGTCGTCGTCGATCAGCGGGAGCAGGGGGAGGGCCTCATCGAAGGCTAGCGGCCCAGTCATTCGGGCTCATCCCATCGGAACAAGGACGGCTGGATCAGCGGATTCGGTGGGCGAATCCGCGGCCGGCCGATCGTCCAGAATCGCCAACAGGCGCGACACCGCGCTCGCCAGCCCATCGGTCGGCGGCCGTACCTGCGATCGGCCCGAGCCGATCTGTGCCAGCACCGCGGCGGCAAGCTGCTCGCCGCCGAGATCCTTCCGTTCGACGCAACCGGCCCAGCCGCGCCCGGCGAAGCGCCCGGCCCGCATCCGCTGCTCAGCGCTGGGACCTTCGCGAGGGGTCAACACGAACGGTGTCCCCGAGCGCAGGGCCTCCATGGTGCTTCCGTAACCGGCCATCCCGACCACCACGTCTGCCGCGTCGATATAGCTCAGCGGGTCGCTGACCGAGGCTTTTACCGTCACATGCACGGCGCGTCCTCGACGCTCGAGGTCCCGACGTAGATCGCGCGGCAGGAAGGGGCCGGTGATCAGTACCGCTGACCACGGGTGCTCTGCCCGCAGGATGGGAATTGCATCGAGGACGGCGCGCATCATCGGGTAGCCGTCTTTCCCGCCCCCTGCCGTGGCGACGAGCAGCTTCCGTTCGGCGCCTCCTTGCCGGGAGAACCGTGAGCGGACCCGGTTGGCATACCGCGCACGGTCCGGCGTGGTGACGTAACCAGTGAAATGTGTGCGCGCGACGACCGAGGAAGGAAATCCGTACCGCTTGACCGGATCGAATACGTCTCGTCGCCCATAGATCAGGATGCCGTCATAGAAGTGTTCGAGGGCGTGGTAGGCGCCCTCCTGCGTCCACACCTGGTGGACGACCTCCGGCGCGTCAATGATGTCGCGCAGTCCGAGGACCGTCCGTGTCGATGAGGCGCCGCTCCGCAATTGTTCAAGTACGGGCAGTAACTCTCCGCCGGCTCCGTGCGGCATGTGGTCCACGAGCATCAGGTCGGGCTTGAAGCCGGCGGTCACGTGTTGCAACAGCAGGCTGCGGAGCGCGGCCACGTCCCCGACCGGCAACGGAAGGCCGGGTGATGTCCACACCCCCGCGCCCACCTTGACGATGGACGGCAACTTGACGCAATCCTGACCCGGACCAGGCTGGAAGAAGGCGCCCAGTGGTGAGTCCAGAACGGTGAGCACTGCGGCGTCCGGTCTGGCTTCGAGCAATCCCCTGGCGATGGAGTTGGCGCGGCGCATGTGCCCCAACCCGAAGCCGTCCTGGGAGTAGAGCAGGATTCGGGCTCCGGTTCCTGAGCCTTCGAGCATCGAAACCCCCTTGGGCGAAGTGCTCCCGGCGCCTTCACGGGGGCGGAGCGGACCTACCGTGTCGAGGCGTTGAAACGACGCCACGATAAGCGGACATAGTGGCGGATCCCATGCCGGACAGCAAGGGCATGAGGCAACCGTCCGTTTCAGTCGGCGGCTGACGAGGAAATTGCGGTCCGAGCTGCCTTCAGTAACGACTCCACGTCCTCGTAGTCCGGGTCCACTTCGGCAACGCCGGAGAGCAGGTCGACCGTCTCCTGCCATCGCGACTCGGCAAAGGCGGATACCCCGGCGGCGTAGATGGATTCGAGCGGGTCTTCGGCGATCTTGACGTTCGATGGCTGGGACTGTGGCAGCTTCCGCCGCTCGCCCACCGTGCGCATGGGAACCGTCGTCTGCCCCGCCAGGGCTCCGGACAGGCCGCGGGCGAACTCAGCCGCGCTGCCCGGCCGGGCCGAGGGATCTTTCGCCAAGGCTCGCAGCAGGATGCGCTCCAGTGCGGGCGGCGTGTCGATCAGTTCGTGCAGGGGGCGCGGGGGTTCGTACGCTTGTCGGCGAAGACTTTCCGCCGGGCTGTCATCGGCGAAGGGTACGATGCCGCTCAGCAGTTCATAAAGGACCAAGGACGTCGAGTACACGTCCGTGCGGCCGTCCGCTGGTCGCCCGAAGGCCTGCTCCGGCGCCAGGTAGGCCGGAGTACCCAGTACGGCCCCCGGCGATCCGCCGGCACCTGCGATCTCACGACCGAGGGCGAAGTCGGTGAGCATCGGCCACACCGGTGACGGCAAGACGACCCGGCGCGGGGTGATGTCACGGTGAATGACACCGATGGAGTGGGCGTGCTCGAGAGCGAACAGCAGCGGCACGATCAAGCCGACCGCCATGTCGGGCGGGATCGGCCGGGCCAGGTCTGCCAGCGTCCGGCGGGGACCTGCGTACTCGCTGACGAGGTAGACGTAGCCGTCCTGTTGCCCGGTGGACTGGATGGCGGCAATGTTGGGGTGGCTCAGTCGGGCCAGCCGGCGCGCCTCGTCGCTCAGCGCGGCCAGAACCGCCGGATCGGCCACGTACGGCAACACGGTCACCAAGTGCGTCCGGCCGGCCGATCGCGCGCGGTAGGTCGTCGCGGTCCGGCGACGCTGCTCCACATCGACGAGTTCGAAGGGACCCAGCGAGTGCCCGACAAGATCAGTCATCTCCGGACGGCGCTCGTCGGGCCAACGCTGGACACGCCGGGCATAATACGGTCAGCCTGCCCACCGGGGAGAGTGCTTGTGACTGCGCATCCGGCCGACTCGGAGCCGAACAAGGTCGCGGCGGCGCCTCGGGCCCCCCTGCGGGAGACCGGCGTGGCACAGGTCATGACCTCGACCAGATTCGGCAAGCATCCCACTGCGTTCACTGCCACCGGGCTTCCGATTCTCCGCCTGGCACTCGATGTGCACAGCATGGACCCGGCGCTCACCCCGCTGCTCACTGCGCTCGACTCGAGCCTCGACTCGAGCCTCGACTCGAGCCTGGCCGGCCAGCCGCCGAGACTGGCTTACGCGCGGCTGCTGGCCTATAAGAAGGGCAACCGGGGCATCATCAGCTATTCCTTCGAGGACGCAGGCGGTGCGGTCCTCACCGTGCTGGGAAAGCTCTATCCGCAACCGACGCAGGTCACTCGGGTTCACAGCCTCCTTGACGCTCTGTACCGCCAGGCGTTCGCCGATCGACCCGGCTTGGAGGTTCCGAGGCCGCTCGGCACGGTGTTGGACTTGTCGATGCTGGTCTATCTGCCGGTCGAGGGCACTCCGCTCGATGAGGTTCTTTCCGGGCCACGTGCGGTGCAGGCAATCCGGCGCACGGCCGCGTGGTTGGACGCCCTGCACGCGGCGCCGCTTTCCCTGGACCGGAAGCTGCAACCCGCGACGGAGGTCGTAAACCTTCAGGCCTGGGCCGCACTGGTAGGCCAGACGCATCCCACTGAAGGAGCCCGGGCGGCGCGCCTGGCGTCCGATCTCGAGGCGACCGCGAGCCGGCTGCCGATGACCGGCGAGACCGTGATCCACAAAGACTTCCACTACAAGCACGTACTCGTCGACGAAGTCGACCTTGGTGTGCGGGTGATCGACTTCGACGAAGTCCGGCTCGGCGACCCGATGTACGACGTTGCCCACTTCAGCGCCCACCTCCGTCTGCTGGCCTGCCGGAATCCCCGCGATGCCGGCAGCATCGCGGCGTTGGAGGGCACTTTCCTCGATGCGTACACCGAACAATCCGGGCGCGCGCTCGGGCACAGCTTCTTCTGGTACGCGACGTACACCTGCTTGAAGATCGCCAAGCAACTTTGCACGGTGCGGGGGGTGCGGCCGCGCCCAGACGATGAAGAGCAGTTACGGCAATTGACTGCGATCCTTGATCAAGGTCTCGCCTTCCGCGATCTGCTGCAGTGACAATGCCATGACCCGTCAAGAGATCATCTTCATCGTCCGCAGCTGGCCCCGGCTGTCCCAGACGTTCGTACTGGATGAGATTCTCGGCTTGGAACGCCTCGGGCTGCCGATGCACATCGTTGCCCTGACGGCAGCCCATGAGGCCGTCGTGCAGGCCGAGGTGAGTTCGGTTCAGGCGCCCGTCGACTACCTGTCCGAGCGCCCCGAGCGGATCCGGGTGGTGGCCGATCATGTTCGCCAGGCTCTGGTCGCCCCGGTCCGCTACCTGCGCGCGGTGGCGCTCGCCCTCGGGCGTGGCGAGCGTGACGAGGGCTACCAGACCGCCTCTCGCGGGCAGCGCCTCACGATGGCGGTCCGGTTGGCGGCGCTGACCCGCGCCCACTCCCGGGGGGATGGGGCGGTCCCGGTCCACCTGCACGCCCACTTCGCCCACGACCCCGCCGCAGTCGCAATGCTGGCCCACTTGCTGACCGGTCTGCCGTGGAGCTTCACAGGCCACGCGCGTGATCTTTGGCAGGTGGCGCCGGCCGCGCTGGCTGAGCGGGTTGCTTCGGCGCAGTTCACGGTGACCTGCTCGCGCGCCGGCGCTGATCATGTGCGTGCCCTGACGCCGGCCGGACGGCAGTCCCGGATCCGGCTCATCCACCACGGGGTAGATGTGGAGCGGTACCTTCCCGGACCGGCGCATCAGCCGGCCGGGCCGCGGTTGTCCATCGTGTCGGTCGGCCGGCTGGTCGAGAAAAAGGGCTTCGCCGATCTCCTGGAGGCGCTGCGGCTGCTGGTCGATCGCGGCTACGCGCCGACATGCACGATCTACGGAGAGGGACCGCTCCACGATTCTCTGACGGAGCGGGCGGGGCAGCTAGGATTGTCTACCATCGTCACGTTCGCCGGAGTGCGCAGCCGTGAGGAATTGCTGCCATTGCTTCAGCGGGCAGATGTATTCGCGTTGACGCCGTACGTCACTGCCGACGGTGACCGGGACGGCATCCCGAACGTCATCGTCGAAGCTATGGCCTGTGCGTTACCGGTGGTGGCCACGTCGGAGGCCGGGGTCCCGGAAATCGTTGTCGACGGATTGAACGGGCTCCTCGCCGACCCCCGCGATGCCTCTGGCGTGGCGGATCGGCTGGCCGCAGTAGCCGACGATGCGGCCTTGCGCGCCCGCCTGGGGGCCGAAGCGCGGCGCACGGTGCTGGCGGGTTTCGACGCCCGGGACCGGGCCCGTGAGCTGGCGGCGCTGTTCGAGCCGGCCCTGGACGGTCTTCGGCAGGGCGTCGGCCACGACGTGGACGGCAACCCTGATACGACAAGGGCACCATGAAACGATCAGGTGACCTGCGTTATACCATTCGACTGTTCCGTCGCTTTTCCGCCGGGCAGCGGCGGACATTCCTGTTCGCGTTCCTCCTGCTTGCTGCCGAGGCCGCGACAGCGGTCACCGAGGCATTTCCGCTCAGCACTCTGGTGAAGTTCCTACAGAATCCCAAGACCTACCAACTCCCTGGTCACTTCTCACTCAGTTTCAACGGCACCATTGCGGCACTCGCCGCCGCGATCATCGTGCTTACCGCGTTGAACAGCCTCACGGATTCACTCGCCGAGATCGCGTTGGCCAAAGGCGGCCGGACGATCGGGTACAACCTCCGGGTCGCCCTTTACAGTCACCTGCAGAAGTTGTCATTGGCCTTTCACCAACGGCGGCGCACCGGGGACGTGCTCACCCGCATCACGGCCGATGTCACTGCACTCGAGGAGTTCGTCGTCAACTCCGTGAGTGACCTGGCGGGGAGCGTTCTGCTGCTCGCCGGTGCGGTCGTCGTGCTGTTCGCGAAGTCGCTGCAGATCGCCCTGCTGGCCGCCCTGATGGTGCCGCTACTCGCCATCGTGTCGAATTACTTTGCAAGCCGCATCAAGGCCGCGTCGAAGAAGCTGCGAGCCCGCGAAGGAGACCTGGCCTCTGCCGCGCAGGAGATGCTGACCTCGATCAGCGTGGTGCAGATCTACGGCCGAGGCAGTTACGATCTGCAGCGATTCGCCGACCAGAGCCGCTCGGCCATGTCGGCGGTGCTGAGCACGGCGCGACTGGAAGCCGGGTTCAGCTTCACCGTCAGCATTCTCGAAGCATTCGTCCTGGCGGGCATCATTTGGGTTGGCGCTGTGACGATCGGGCCGCCCAATGTCGATGCCGGAGATCTCGTTCTCTACATCGTCCTGGTTCAAGGCATGTTCAAGCCCACGAAGCGCATCATCAAGGAATTCAATTCGGTCAGCAAGATCTACGCCAGCGTCGAGCGGATCAGCGACCTACTCGATCGGGAGCCGGCTGTAAGGGACCGGCCCGGGGCGGTCATGGCCCCGCGATTCACCGGGCGCATCGACTTCCAGGACGTGAGCTTCGTCTACCAGCCCCAATCCGAAGAGGGTATCGAAGACGCGCCTCCTCGACTGGCGCTCGATCGCATTACGTTCACGGTTGAACCGGGCGACGTCGTGGCGCTGGTGGGGCACAGCGGCGCCGGCAAGAGCACTATCGCCCAACTGCTCCCGCGGTTGTACGACCCGCACGGCGGCCGAGTCACGCTGGATGGATATGACATCCGCGACTTCACCCTGGATTCGCTCCGGGCTCAGATCGGCATGGTGCTGCAGGAGACCATTCTGTTCAGTGGCACGGTGGCCGAGAACATCGCCTATGGCCGCGAGGGAGCGACCCATGAGGAGATCGTGGCTGCAG
This sequence comes from Frankiaceae bacterium, assembly GCA_040002735.1. Classification (GTDB taxonomy): domain Bacteria; phylum Actinomycetota; class Actinomycetes; order JADGOV01; family JADGOV01; genus JADGOV01. The sequence continues at coordinate 11,641 of JBDUDX010000084.1, forward strand.
CCCGGCACGCCAACGCCCACGACTTCATCACCGCGCTGCCGCAGGGCTACGACACTCCGCTGGGTGAGCGGGCAGCCACACTGTCGGGTGGCCAGCGGCAGCGGCTCGCCATCGCCCGGGCCTTTGTCCGCGACACCCAGATCCTGGTCCTGGACGAGCCCACGACCGGGCTCGACACCGAGTCGGCGGATCTCGTCCTGCAGGCGCTGCAGAAGTTGCTCCGAGGCAAATCCGCGCTGATCGTTTCGCACGACTTCAACCTCATTCGAGCGGCCGACCGGATCGTGGTCATCTCTGCCGGCCGCATCCTCGAAGAAGGAACGCCCGAGGATCTGCTCGCCCGGGGTGGGCTGTATGCAGATCTCTACGCCCACCAGTTCGGCCCCGCTGAGCCACCCGCCGCCGCCCCACTGGAGCCGGCGGCTTTGGCGTTCGACGGTGACGGCCAGTCGGGCCGGTCGCGCAGCCGGGTTTTCGAGACCGCATTGATGGAGGTGGTCCCGCTACCGGCCTCAGCCCAGGCCTTCGACCAGCTCACCGGCCGGATGCCCGCCGCCCCGCGTACGCGATCCCCTCAGCCACAGCACCTGATAACCACCTCGCCGACGTCCGGACCGGCCACCTCGGCCGCCACAGCAGTCCGCGCCGGGGGGGAGGAGGCGGTCGACAGCAGCCTGAACGCGCTGCGATCGCCGACGCTCCGGCGGGTACTGCCCGGCCTGGCGGAGGCGATGGATGCGGCCGCTATGGCACCACGGCTGCAGCGATTGCTTGCCCCCGGTGCGGCCCTCGAATGGTGTGCGCCAGGGAAGGCACTGGTCGAGCCGGGGTCGGGTGCCTCACTGCGATACCGCCTCGGCGTCCGGGAACCGACGTCGGGACGTGTAGTGGAGCACATCGTGGGCGGCCGAGTCTTCCCCAGCGCGGGCGGCGCCGAGGACTGGCAGCAGCAGCGTCTGATGCCGCTCGCGGAGCGACTGGGTCTCCGGGCCGATCTGGCCGCGTTCGGCACGGTCACCGACGTCATCGAAGACCTGCGACTGGCGCTGCACGCTTTTCCGTTGGACCCCGACCTCCCCGGCCTCATCGATGTCACCGATCCGGACGACTTGGCCCGCATCCTCGGCAGCACTTTCGCCGGTATCGGTGCGGGACTCAGTCTGGTCGAGTGCCAGCCGCACATCGTCCAATACGCCCGGCGCGGCCGCTGCGTCATCCGGTACGAGGTGCTCTGGAACCTGGGCCATGCGGCTCGGACCGTCAAGCAGGTTGCCTACGGGAAGATCTACGGGGACGACGAGGGGGCCCTGGTCGAGCCGGCGGTTTCCGCGGTCCGCACCCACCTTCAGGGGCGGTCCGACAGCAGCGCGCGGTTCCTGGTACCTCGGCCGCTGGGCTACCTTCCGCATCTGCGGCTGTCGCTGCTGGAGGCGTTGCCCGGCGTGCCGCAGATATCGAGGCTGGTCCGGGACCGCACGTCCGGAGTACTGGCGGCTGCTCAGGGCCGGCTGACCCTGGAATCTGCGCTGGACACCGCCGCTGGAATCGCCGCGACGCTGCACACTTCCGGGATCGCCCTGGGCCGGCGCCGGACGCTGGCCGGTGAGCTGGCGATGGCGCGGGCCGCTGTGGATGCGGCCAGGGCACTTGCCCCAGCGCTGTCCGAGTCGCTGGACCGAGTGCTCGCGGAGATCGCCGCCGAAGCCGATCGGGATCCGGGACCGGTGGGATTCGCGCACGGCGACTTCACCCCGTCGCAGGTGCTGTTCGACGGGCCGTTGAGTGGCTTGATCGACCTGGAGACCGCGTGCCATGCCGAGCCGGCCCTCGATCTCGGCCAGTTCGTCGCCTACTTGGATCTGGGGACCTTGAAGGCCCACTTTGCGTCCGGCGGCCCCGGACTGCCGGAGCTCGCCGCGTCTCGACTCTTCCTGGACTCCTACCTACGGGCCACCGGCTGTCGGGATGAACAGGCGCTGCGGGGACGCGTGTCGGCCTACCGCACGCTGACCTTGGTTCAGATCGCCATCGGCAGTTGGCTGCAGTTGAAGCCCTCTCGGGTGCGGCTCGCCGTCGGCCTGCTCCAGCAGGGATCCGCTGTGACGCAGGGAGGTCGTACGTGACCACGGTCACGCGCCAGTTGACCGCCGCGGAGCTGGACCCCATAGCCGACGTGGACCGACGCCTGCCGGGCCTGCGGGCGGCTCTCGACGGGGAGCTCATGGGGCCCCTGCTGAGTTCGGCGCTCGGTATCACCGGATCAGTCGGCGCGTGTCGCGCGGAGCAGTCCCTCTACCTCGGGAACAGCTGCCTCATCCGGTACGCGATGGACGTCGGCGGCCGGGAGGTCGTGGTGACCGGCCGGCTCTTCGCGGACCGGGGCGCCGCCGCGGTACTGCTCACCGATTCCCTGGAACCCCTCGCGCGCCGGGTACCTGGCCCCCTTCCGGCGGGCCTCGGATCGTGGACCGGCGCCGTACCCGGGCATCCGCTGGTGCTCCATGCCTTCCCGGTCGATCCCGAGCTACCCGCACTTCTGGAGGCCACCGATCCGGAGTGGATGTTGGCAGTGTTCCGCGAGGTCGTACCGGGCGCGCTGAACGAGGCGCTGAACATCGTGGGGTGCCGCATTGAGCCGGTGCACTACGGTCGGCGGCACCGATGCGTTCTCCGCTATCCCCTCGACGCCAGCGACCCGAGCGGGCGACCTCGCCCGCTCACCGCGTACGGCAAGGTCGCCGTGACCGCCGAAGGCGCCATGGCCGGGCCGGTCATCGATGCGCTCCGGGCCCGCGGGGAGGTGCGGGTGCCCCGGTCGCTCGGCTACCTGCCCGATCAACGCCTGGCGCTCTTCGAGGGCATTCCCGGTGTGCCCCGGGTGGCTCAACTCCTCCGGGGGCGACTGGGCGGCGCGCCGCCGATGCCGGGTTCGGCGACGCTTGAGCACGCCGTATCGGTTTGCGCCGAAGTCGCTGCCCGGCTGCACTCGTCCGGGGTATCGCTGGGCCCGGTTCGCCGATTGACCGATGACCTCGACGTACTGCGCGATGCCGTGTCGCTGATTGCAACCGCGTCCGGACCGCTGGCCGACCGGCTCGACGCATGGCTGAGCGTGGTCGAGTCCGGCGCCGGCGGCGACCCGCTGCCGCTGACACTGGCGCATGGCGACTACAGCTACACGCAGCTGATCTTCGACGGCGACAGTGTGGGACTGGTGGACTTCGACACGGTGTGCCAGGCCGAGCCCGCGCTGGACCTGGGTCACTTCCTCGCCTACCTCGACTTCGCCGGGCGTAAGGGAGGCGGACCGGATCGGCAGCGGCTCACCAACGAGATGCGCGCCCACTTCCTGGCCACCTACGTGACCGAACGGGGTCTCGGCGAGGCGGAAGCCCGCTGGTTGCTCGAGCGGACCGCGAGCTATGAACTCGTCAGCTTGCTGCGACTTGCGATCCACGCGTGGCAGAAGCTCAAGGCGCGCCGGCTGCGCCTCACCGTCCAGGCGCTTGAAGATCGCTTGACCGGCTCGGCCAACCCCGACAGCTAGGAGACGGCAGTGGCCATCGATCTCACCGCGTTCGGCACGCTTCCGGCGTGGCTGCGCGAGGCCGCAGACGCCGACCGGGTGGGCCGGTCGCTGGTCGCCACCGTCCCGGACTTCCGGACGGGCGGCGTGACGCTGCTCGATGCAGAGCTAGAGCGGATCCGGCTGAAGGACCAGACCTGGCGCTCGACATACCGGTTCACCGTGACCCGACCGGACTCCGGCACGCCGAGCGTGGTGGGGCTCCGCGGTTCGCTGTTGTCGCCCCCCGAGCTGCCGACGATGCCGCCGTCGACCGCCGGCCCCCCTTTCGGCACCGACGGCTGGTGCGCCTACCTGCCTGATCTCGGCCTGTTGCTGGAAACCGAGCCGGAGGACGAGGCGTTGCCCGCGCTGCCGGAACTCCTCGCACCGGACTCGGCGCGACGTCTCCTGGAGCGCAGCATTGCGGCCGCCGGACCCGACTACGACGGCTTCGCGTTGGAATCCTGTGACCCGCAGATCGTCCGGTATTCGCCGGGCAGTCGCTGCACGATCCGGTACCGCCTGAACTATCCGGCGGGCGTGGGGGACCGGGGTTGGCCGGACATCGTGGTGGCCAAGACCTACCGCGGTGACAAGGGCCGCATCGCCTGGAACGGCATGCGCGCGTTGTGGGAGTCGCCGATGGCGTCCAGCGGCGTGGCGATCGCCGAGCCGCTGGCGTTTCTGGACGAGATGAATGTACTTGTCCAGGGACCGATCCGGGAGCAGTTCCGCCTCACCGAGGCAGCGCGCCGAGCGGTCTGGGAGGGCACCCCAGCGATCACGGCGGAGGCGGAAGGATACGTCCGGGGTACGGCGGCGGGCCTGGCGGCGCTGCACGGCTCAGGGGTCGGCCTCGGGAACTTGGTCACCTGGAACGACGAGCACGACGAGGTGCGTCAGGTGATGGATCGACTGGTGAGCCGGGCCCCGTCGCTCTCCGCGGGGGCCGAGCCCCTCTTATCGGCGCTGGCCGAGCGGGCCGCTCGTGTCCCGGCCGACCCCGCCGGACCGGCGCATCGCAGCTTCCGTCCGGCGCAGGTGCTCATTTCCGAGGGGCACCTCGGCTTCATCGACTTCGACGGCTTCTGCCAGGCCGAGCCGGCCATCGACGTCGCGTTGATGCGTTCCAGCCTCAAACAGCTCGGGATGGGTGAGTGGGAGCGCGCCTCCATGCCGGCCGACCGAGTGGGACCCTACGCTCAACTGGCCGATACCTTCCTCGACGCGTACGAACGGCACGCCCCTATCAGCCGGGTCCGGGTCGCGCTCTGGGAGGCGCTCGACCTGTTGACCGTCGTGCAGCATGCCTGGACCAAGGTCAAGGTCAAGAAGCT
>JBDUDX010000085.1:0-2735 GCA_040002735.1 Frankiaceae bacterium
CGTTCTGCTACGGTACGGTCACGGATCGGATGATCGACGCTGGTATGGCTGAGGTGTTCTGCCATCGGTGTTCGAGCGGATCTCGCAGATAGGGTCCAGCGACGGGGGTTGCGTGATCGGCCAACTGTCCCCGATGCCGCGTCGCCTGCTCACCGTATTGATCCGTTGCCTGGTGATCGGCGGCCTCGCCTACGCCTTCTCGGCCGTGCCCGGCGTTCGCCCGCGGGCAGGTTATGACCGATGGTTGGACGGCTGGCTGAACAACGGGTTGATCATCGGCTCAGCTGTGCTGTGCTTCGCCCGGGTGTGGCTGGTCCGTTCCGAGCGCGGTGTTTGGTTCAGCATTGGTCTCGGAACGTTGGCCTACGCCTTGGGCAGCATCTACTACTACACCGTGGTGGTGTTCCAGGACCCGCAGCCTTACCCCTCATGGGCGGACGTCGGGTGGCTGACCGTCTTGCCGTGTTCCTACCTCGCCGCGGTGTTGTTGGTCCGCCGGCACCTGCGCAGCTTCCATCGCACGTTGTGGCTCGACGGCGTCGTCGGGGCCTTGGGCGCCGCGGGGCTCGCCGTCGGGGTGGTCTTCCCGGGCGTGCTGCGGCTCGCCGGTGGGCAGGTCCCGTTGGTCGTGTTGAACCTGATCTATCCGGCCGGGGACCTGCTCCTGCTGGTACTCGCGGTTGGGGTGTTCGCCCTCTTCGGTTGGCGCCCGCCGCCGGTGTGGCGGGTCCTGGCCGCCGGCTGGCTGCTGCTGGCGGTGAGCGATGTGGTGTACCTGGGGCAGAGCGCCACCGGCTCCTACCGGCCAGGCTCGCTGGTAGACGCCGGCTGGGCCGTCGCCATGGTGATGCTCGGGCTGGCGGCGTGGCAAGTTCCGCGACCAAGCGCGGCTCTCCGACTGGACGGCTGGGCGGTGCTGGGGTTGCCGTCACTGTTCGCGGCCACCGCGCTGGCGTTGTTGGTCTATGGCTGTCTGGTAAGCCTTCCGGTGATTGCGGTGGCGTTCGCCGGCGCGACGCTGGCCGCGGCGTTGGTCCGCACCGGGTTCACAGTCACGGAATTCGCCCGGCTGCGGGCCGGTGCGGAACAGGCCCGCACCGATGACCTGACCGGGTTGGCGAACCGGCGGCACTTCTATGAGGCCGCGGCGGAGCGGCTGGAGGGCCGGTCCGACGAGGTGCGAGCCGCCGTGCTGGTGATCGACCTGAACGGCTTCAAAGACGTCAACGACTCCCTTGGGCACCACCGGGGCGATGAGCTGCTGAAGTCACTCGCCCCCCGCTGGCTCGCCGAACTGCGACCGGAGGATCTCCTCGCCCGGATGGGCGGTGACGAGTTCGTGGTGCTGCTACCGGGCGCCGACGCCGCGCAGGCCGCCGCCGTCGCGCACCGGCTCCGTGACCAGCTCCGCCGGCCGTTCCTCCTTGGCGGCGTCAGCCTGCATGTCGACGCGAGCGTGGGTGTCGCCGCCTGCCCGGACCACGGCCGGAACACCGATGAGCTGCTGCGGCACGCCGACGTGGCGATGTATCAGGCTAAGACCCTGCGCAGCGGGGTGGAGCTCTACCGGGTGGACCGCGACCCGAACAGCCGCGGCCGCCTGGAACTGATGCAGGCGTTGCGCGGCAGCCTGGAGCCGACCGGGGATACCGACGAGGGTGCGCTGCTGGTGCACTACCAACCGAAGCTCGATCTGCGTTCTGGGCAGGTGGTCGGGGTGGAGGCGCTGGTCCGGTGGCGCCACCCCGGGCTGGGATTGGTTCAGCCGGATGATTTCCTGCCGCAGGCCGAACGAGCCGGGCTGATGCGCCCCGTCACGCTGCAGGTCCTGGACATGGCGTTGGCGCAGTGCCGCGCCTGGTGGCAACTGGAACGGCGGCTGTCGGTAAGCGTGAACCTGTCCGCCGCGAACCTGGTCGACCTGGAACTCCCGGCCGCTGTGCAGGCCCACCTGGTCGCACACGGCCTGCCCGCCTCGGCGCTTCTGGTCGAGGTCACCGAGGGCAGCCTGATCGAGGACCGCGGCCGGTGCCTGCAGGTGCTGCACGCCCTGCGCGCGCTAGGCGTCCGGGTCTCGATCGACGACTTCGGCACCGGATACTCCTCGCTGTCCTACCTCCTGGACCTTCCGGTGGACGAACTGAAGCTCGACCGTTCCTTCACCTGGCGGATGAGCCAAGACCGCCGATCCAGGGCGATCGTGGAATCGGCGGTGCGCTTCGCGCACGCGCTGGGCCTGCCGTTGGTCGCTGAGGGAGTGCAGACCGCGACGGAGCTTGCGCTGCTCACCGACCTCGGCTGCGATCAAGCGCAGGGGTACCACCTAGGTTGTCCGCAGCCCGCAGCGGCGCTGGATCTTGCCCCGCGGGACCTGCGGCCGCCGGCGGCGGTTGGCGCAGGTCAAGTCCTGGCCAGCACGGCCGCCGGCGCCGGCGGACCGCAACATCTTCGGCTGCTCACAGACCCCGGACCGCGGGGTTGACAACGGCGGACCAGCGCAGCGCCGCGGCCCGACGCCCCGGCAGCAACGCCGACCCCGCCCCGCTGCTCGCACCGCACCTCCGCAGCACCCAGGACGGCAGGGCACGCGCAAACCCGGGCCAGCTGGCGACACAGCCAGGTCCCGTCCTGACGCAACCCCGGCCGGTCCGCCGCCCCCTCACAGCCGGTCCCCCGCGTCCCGGTCCGTATGCCGAGGTGCGCTACCAGGATCTCGGGAAAATCCGGCTGCCTAG
>JBDUDX010000086.1:0-8333 GCA_040002735.1 Frankiaceae bacterium
TGTTCACCTTCGGCAAGGTGATGGGCGGCGGGCTGCCGGCGGCGGCGTTCGGCGGTCGCGCCGAGGTGATGAGCCGCCTGGCTCCGGCCGGACCGGTGTATCAGGCCGGCACGCTGTCGGGAAATCCGATCTCGGTCGCCGCCGGCCTCGCGACCCTCCAAGGGTGCACCGACGACCTGTACCCCCACCTGGACGCCACCGCGCACGCGCTGGCCCGACTGGTCACCGAAGCGTTGACGGTGGCCGGCGTCGCTCACCGATGCAACTCCGCCGGCAACCTCTTCTCCATCTTCTTCGGTGACGGGGAGTATCGCGGCCCGGTCGTCGACTACACCACCGCCCAACGGCAGTCCACCGCCCGGTACGCCGCCTTCTTCCACGCCATGCTCGACCACGGCGTGTACCTGCCCCCGTCGGCGTACGAGGCGTGGTTCGTCAGCGCGGAGCACGACTCCGCCGCGTTGGACCGGGTGGCCGACGCGCTGCCGTACGCCGCCCGGGCCGCCGCCGGGGTGGTGCAGTGACGGCCGACCAGACCACCGTGCACCTACTCCGGCACGGCGAAGTACACAACCCGGGCGGGATTCTGTATGGCCGGATCCCGGGGTACGGGCTTTCGGAACTGGGTGCGGCGATGGCGCAGGCGGCAGCGGACGTCCTCGCCGGCCGTCCGGTGAGCTACCTGGGGTGCTCGCCGCTGCAGCGTGCCCAGGAGACCGCTGCGCCGGTTGCCGCCGCGCTCAACGTGGAGATCGCCACCGACGAACGGCTGATCGAACCGACGAACGTCTTCGAAGGCCGGCAGTTCGGGGTGGGTGACGGCTCCCTGCTTCAGCCCAGCTGGTGGCGGCACCTCTATAACCCCTTCCGGCCGTCCTGGGGGGAGCCGTACGCGGCCATCGCCGAGCGGATAGCTGGCGCCATCGCCGACGCCCGGCAGCGGGCGGACGGGAACGAGGCCGTGCTGGTCAGCCACCAACTGCCCATCGTGACCGCCCGGCGCGCCGCCGAGGGGCGCCCCTTGTGGCACCACCCGGGGCGCCGGCTCTGCGGGTTGGCCAGCCTCACCTCGTTCCGTTACCGCGGCGACGAGCTGGTCGCCATCCGTTACATCGAACCGGCAGGAGCGGCCTCGCGCCTGCCCGAGAGGGGAGCCTGAGGTGCTGCACGGCGAGCAAGTGACGCTGCGCAAGGTCCGCCATGACGAGCTGCCGACGGTCTACGCCTGGCGCTACGACGTGGACACCTGGTCGCTCACCGAAGTGGAACCCTACGTAGTCCCCACCTTCGAGCGGTTCGTGGCGGACTGGACCGCCCCGAACGCCGAGGCGGGGATCGCCGCTTTCGGGATCGAGGCCGATGGCCGCCTGGTCGGCACCTGCTCGCTGTGGGGTCTGGACCTGCACAACCGCCTCGGGCACGTCGGGATGGCGGTCGGCTCGGCGGAACACCGCGGCCAGGGCGCCGGCCGGGACGCGCTGGCGGTGATCACCGACTACGGCTTCCGACTCCGGGGGCTGCACCGGTTGCAGCTGGAGACCCTCGCCGTCAACGAGGCGATGGTCCGTACCGCGCTCTCAGTTGGCTACCAGGAAGAGGGCCGGCTGCGGGACAAGGCGTGGGTCGCCGGCTCGTTCTGTGACGAAGTCGTCTTCGGCCTGCTCGCGGAGGAATGGCACGGCAAGGGAGAATAGGTCCGACGTGCGTCCGTTCCGCGGCCGAGCCGCTTCCTTCCGACCCTGGGTCCGGCTTTCGGCTGCCCTGCTGGCGGTGGTGCTGACGGCTACCGGCTGCGTCGGTCGGGATGCGGTGAGTTCGGCGGATAGCGGCGGCGGCTACATCGCCGGCAGTGGCGCCCTGAAGCGGTACCCGGTGGGGGATCGGAAAGCAGCGCCGGACGTCTCCGGCCGCACCCTGGACGGGACCATGCTCCGCCTGGCCGACTACCGCGGTCGAACCCTGGTGGTGAACTTCTGGGCGTCCTGGTGCCCGCCATGCCGTGCGGAGAACGCAGCCCTGGCCCAGGCGTCCCGCGACACCAAGGCGAGCGGGGTGGCCTTTCTCGGAGTCAACTTCAAGGAAGAGGCCAGCCAGGCACGGATCTACAGCGAACGCCAGCGCACGCCCTATCCGAGCCTGTTGGACCGGTACGGCGAGGTCACCGTGCGGTTTTCACCCAGCGTGCCGCCGCAGTCCATCCCCACGACGCTGGTTATCGACCGGCAGGGGCGGATCGCGGCGAGCATCTTCGGCGAGATCACGTACACCCGGCTAATGTCGCTGCTGCGCTCGGTCGCGGCGGAGCGGGCCACGTGAGCCTAACGGCCACCGTGACCAGCGGATCCCTGCTGCTCGCGGTACCGATCGCATTGCTGGCCGGGCTGGTGTCGTTCCTCTCACCGTGCGTGTTGCCGCTGGTCCCCGGCTACCTCTCCTTCGTCACCGGGCTCGCCGGCGCGGATCTGGATCGTTCGCCACGCCTCGCGGCCGCGCCCCGAGGCCGCATCCTGGCCGGTGCGTCCCTGTTCGTGCTGGGCTTCTCCGTGGTGTTCGTCAGCGCCGGCGTCGCCTTCGGCAGCCTCGGAATGATGCTGCAACAGCACGCCCGAGGCCTGAGCCGGGTCCTCGGGGCGCTGACCATCCTGCTCGGGCTGGCTTTCATGGGAGTCGTACCCGGGTTCGCGCGGGACCTGCGGATCCACCGACTGCCCCGCGTCGGGTTGCTGGGGGCGCCGGTCCTCGGGCTGGTGTTCGGGCTCGGTTGGGCGCCCTGCATCGGCCCTACGCTGGCGGCGGTGCAGGTGCTGGCGTTCACCTCGGCGAGCGCGGGCCGGGGCGCTTTTCTCGCCTTTGTGTACTGCCTGGGTCTCGGGCTGCCGTTCGTGATCGCGGCCCTGGCGTTCCGCCGGGCGCTGGGTGCCTTTGCGGTCATCCGGCGGCATTCCCGGGCCATCACCGTCACCGGCGGCGTCACCCTGGTGGTACTCGGGCTGCTGTTGGTCACCGGCGTCTGGGATTCGGTCACGATCTGGATGCGCCACCTCGTCGCCGGCTACACCACGGCGCTGTGAGGGCCGGCGGATGACGGACACCACGCACGCGGGGCAAGCGGGAATCGAGTACCCGCCGGAGGCCGTACCGCCCCCGCCGCCGCGCCGACCCGGCGTTTCCGGCACCCTGCGCAACAGCTGGCGCCAGCTCACCAGCATGCGCACCGCCCTGCTCCTGCTCTTCCTGCTGGCCCTGGCCGCGGTGCCGGGCTCGCTGCTGCCGCAACGCGGCCTGAACGCGGGCAAGGTGCAGGAGTTCTACGCGGCGCATCCCACCCTCGCCCCGCTGGTCGACCGGCTCTCCGGCTTCAACGTCTTCGGCGCGCCCTGGTTCGCCGCCATCTACCTGGCGCTGTTCCTCTCCCTCGCGGGCTGCGTGCTGCCCCGGATGTGGCGCCAGGCCAGCGGCCTGCGCGCCCGGCCCCCGGCCGCCCCACGGCACCTGCGCCGGCTACCGTCCTCGGCGACCTGGGCGGCGGTCGGCGATCCGGTCACGGTGGTGGACCGATACCGTTCCAGCCTGCGCGGTTGGCGGATCGACGTCCGATCCGAGCCGGACGGCTCGGTGGCGCTGGCCGGCGAGAAGGGCTTCGCGAAGGAAGCCGGCAACCTGCTCTTTCACCTCTCCCTTTTGCTGCTGCTGGTCGGCGTCGCGCTCGGTGGCCTGTTCGGATACAAGGGAAACGTACTGATCAAGGAGGGTGACGCATTCTCCAACACCGTCGCGTACTACGACACGATCTCCCCCGGCCGGCAATTCTCGCCCCGGCAACTCGCACCGTTCACCGTCGTCCTGAACGACTTCCGGGCCACCTACCAGCCCGACGGTGAGCCGCAGACCTTCGGCGCGACGGTGAGTTACACGCCGCAGCCGGGGGTAAAGCAGCGGGCGTACGACGTCCGGGTCAACCACCCACTTCAGGTGGACGGCGCCAAGCTCTATCTCATCGGCCACGGGTACGCCCTGCATTTCCAGGTCCGAGGTCCGGACGGGAAGCTGGCCTACGACGCCGCACAACCGTTCTTGCCGCGGGACGCCTCCTTTGCCTCCGACGGCGTGGTGAAGGTGCCGGACATCCCGCCGGGCAAGGACGGTAAGCAGCGGCAGCTCGGTTTCTCCGGTTTCTTCACGCCGACGACGATCCTCGGACCCAAGGGGCTGGAATCCGGCTATCCCGCCGCGCGCAACCCCGCGGTGACGCTGCTCGCCTGGCAGGGCGACCTCGGCCTGGACAACGGCCGCCCGCAGTCGGTGTACGGCCTGCAGACCCGAGGACTGCACCGCGTCGTCGACGCGGCGGGCAAGCCGGCGACCAAGACGCTGCGGCCGGGGGAGACGCTTACGTTGCCGGGTGGGGCCGGGGCCATCACCTTTGTCGGCTTCAGCGAGTTCGCCACGTTCCAGATCACCTCGGACCCCGGCCGCCAGCTGGCGTTGATCGCGGCCATCCTGCTGATCGCCGGGCTGCTGGTGTCGATGCGAGTCCGCCGCCGCCGGATCTGGCTCCGAGTCCGGCTGGGGAACCCCTCCGACGGCGGGCGTACCGTGGTCGAGGCTGGCGGACTGGCCCGCAACGACCCGGAGAGCTTCGCCGAGGAGTTCGCCGGAATCTGCGCGCGGCTCGGTGCTCTACCGACCGCGCCGGACGATGGGCACCAGGCCGCGCACGACCCTGCGACAAAGGAGAACTGACGTGCCGGTCGACCTGACGCTGGCGCATCGCTCGGACACCCTGCTGTTCCTGGCCGTGGTGGTGTACTCCCTGGCCATGCTCGGTTTCGCCGCGGAGTTCTCCTTCAGCCGGCGGGCCGGGGTCGCCCGGGCGCTGAGCCGAGGCGAGCTGCGCCGGAGCCGGTCGCCGGTCCGGGTCGGAGGTGGTTCGGCGGATACGGAACTCCCGCAGGCGCCGCGTACGCCCCCGGCCGGAGCAGATGTCGACACCACCGGTGATCACCTCGGGCGGCTCGCGGTCGTCCTCACCGGCGTCGCCTTCGCGCTGCACGCCGGTTCGGTGGTCACCCGCGGCCTCGCGGCGCACCGCTGGCCGTGGGGGAACATGTACGAGTACTCCTCCATGGTTGCCCTGGTGGCCACCGGCGCGTTTCTCCTGCTGCTCACCCGGGAGCGGGTGCGTTATCTCGGCGCGTTCGTGCTGCTCTTCGTGGTCCTCTTCCTCGGCCTCGCCGGCACCGTGCTGTACGTACCGGCTGGTCCGCTCATTCCGGCCCTGCAGTCGTACTGGATCGCGATCCACGTCGCGGCGGCGATCACCGCGTCCGGCACCTTCGCGGTCGGCGCGATCATCACGCTGCTGTACCTCCTGCGGGAGTCCTACGACCGGGCCACCGCGGCGGGCCGGCGTACCCGCATCTCCTCCGTCGGCCGGCTGCTGCCACCCGCCGCGTCGCTGGATCGCGTGGCGTACCGGGTGCACGCCTTTGCGTTTCCGCTGTGGACCTTTGCGGTCGTGGCCGGCGCGATCTGGGCGGAGTCGGCCTGGGGCCGGTACTGGGGCTGGGACCCCAAGGAAACCTGGTCCTTCATCACCTGGGTCATCTACGCCGGCTATCTGCACGCTCGGGCGACCGCCGGCTGGCGCGGCCGGAAGGCGGCGATGATCGCGCTGGTCGGGTTCACGGCCCTGACGGTCGATTACTACATCGTCAACATCTTCCTGGTGGGCCTGCACTCCTATGCCGGCGTCTGACACCGCCCCCGCCGCCGGCCCGGCCGGCCCACCTGCCGGCCCACCTGCCGGTCCCGCTCCCGCCGCCGATCATGCTCGATCCGACGTCTCACCGGCCGGAATGACCCCCGATCGAGCAAGATCGGCGCAGAAAGGGGCGCCGGCGGCTGCTCAAGGAGGGCGGCCGTGACCGCGTACGCCGACCTGCGCGACTTCCTGCGCGTGCTGGAGCGGGACGGCGACCTCCGGCGGGTGACCGCGCCGGTCGACCCGTACCTGGAAGTCACCGAGATCGTCGGCCGGGTGGTCCGTCAGGGGGGCCCGGCGCTGCTGTTTACCAACGTGATCGGCAGCGCGATGCCGCTGGCGATCAATTTGTTCGGTACCGAGGCCCGGATGGCTCGCGCGCTAGGCGTGTCCCGGCTGGACGAGATCGGTGAGCGGATCGCCGGGCTGCTCAAGCCGGAACTGCCGGTCGGCTTCGGCGGGCTGCGGGAGGCGGTGGGCAAGCTCGCGTCGCTGAAAGGCGTACCGCCGAAGAAGGTGAAGACCGCGCCCTGCCAGTCGGTCGTGCTGAAGGGCCCGGACGTCGACCTCGACCTCCTCCCCGGCCTGCACACCTGGCCGGAGGACGGCGGGACGTACCTCAACCTCGGGCTCACCCATACCCGGCACCCGGAGACCGGCGTCCGCAACCTGGGCCTGTACCGCCTGCAGCAGTACGACCGCAACACCGTCGGCATGCACTGGCAGATCCACAAGGACTCCAACGCTCACCACGCCGTTGCAGAGCGGCGCGGCGAGCGGCTGCCGGTGGCCATCGCGTTCGGCTGCGATCCGGCGGTGAGCTACGCGGCGAGCGCCCCGCTGCCGGGGATCGATGAGTACCTGTTCGCCGGCTTCCTCCGTGGCGAGCGGGTCGAGTTGGTGGACTGCCTCACCGTGCCGCTGCAGGTGCCGGCGAACGCCCAGATCGTCCTGGAGGGTTGGCTGGAGCCGGGTGCCAGGCGGGATGAGGGCCCGTTCGGTGACCACACCGGTTTCTACACCCCGGTCGAGCCGTTCCCGGCGCTCACCGTGGAATACATGACGATGCAAGCTGACCCCATCTTCCAGACGATCATCGTGGGGCGGCCGCCGCAGGAGGACGGCCCGATCGGCAAGGCGACCGAACGAATCTTTCTCCCCCTGATCCAGATGTCCGTACCGGAGATCGTGGACTACGACCTGCCGGTCGCGGGCGTGTTCCACAACTGCGTCATCGTGAGCATCAACAAGCGGTTCCCGAAGCACGCCCAGAAGGTGATGAACGCCGTCTGGGGCGCCGGCCTGCTGTCGCTCTCCAAGCTGATCATCGTGGTAGACGCCGACTGCGATGTGCACGACTACTCCGAGGTGGCCTGGCGGGCGCTGGGCAATGTCGATTACGCCCATGACCTGCTTACGACCGTTGGTCCGGTCGATCACCTGGACCACGGCGCGTACGCCCAGTTCTGGGGTGGCAAGGCGGGCATCGACGCGACCCGCAAGCTGCCCACCGAGGGGTACACCCGCGGCTGGCCGCCGGAGATCGTCCAGGACCCGGCGGTGGTCGCCCGGGTTACCCAGCGCTGGTCGGAGTACGGGCTGTGAGGGTCCGGGCTGACGGCAGCGACACCCGAAGCGCCCCAGCGGGTGATCCATGGCGAGATGCGTCCGGATATCCGAGCAAGATTCGCCAACGATCAGCGGTCGAGGAGCCGGGTGCCGCGCCGGGTGGGGTGCGGGCGTTCCTGCGGCTGGTGATGATCGAGCACTCGATCTTCGCGTTGCCGTTTTCGTACCTCGCTGCGCTGACCGCGATGGCGCCGGATGTACGGTGGCGCACGCTCGGCCTAATCACCGTCGCCATGGTCGCCGCCCGCACGTTCGCCATGGCCCTGAACCGGATCGTCGACCGAGAACTCGACGCCCGCAACCCGCGGACCGCCGGCCGGGAGCTGGTCACCGGCGCGGTCCAGGTCCGGACCGCGGTGGTGGGCACGACCGTGGCGCTGGTGGTGTTCCTCGGCGTCTCTGCCTTGCTCAGCCCGCTGTGCCTGCTGCTCGCGCCGGTCGCGCTGGTACCGATCACGATTTACCCGTACGCGAAACGCTTCACCTGGGCCTGCCACGCCATCCTCGGCCTCGGTCAGGCGGTGGCCCCGGTCGGTGCCTGGATCGCCGTCACCGGGCAGTGGTCCTGGGCGGCAGTGGCGCTCGGCCTGGCCGTCGGGCTGTGGATCGGCGGCTTCGACCTGATCTACGCGCTGCAGGATCTCGACGCGGACCGGGCGAGCGGCGTCTATTCGATCCCGGCCCGGTTCGGGGCACGCGCGGCGCTGCACCTGTCCACCGCGGCGCACGTCGTGACCTTCGCCCTCTTCCTGCTCTTCGGGGCACTGGAGGGCTTCGGCGGTTTCTGGTACGCCGGGCTCACGGTCACCGTAGCGGCGTTCTGGTACGAGCACTCCGTGGTCCACCCGGACGACCTGTCCCGGGTGAACCGGGCGTTCTTCACCGCGAACGGTTTCGTCGGGATCGCGCTCTTCGGCTTCGCCCTGCTGGACCTGATCGT
>JBDUDX010000087.1:0-4934 GCA_040002735.1 Frankiaceae bacterium
ACGAGATCGACGCGGTCGGCCGCCATCGCGGCGCCGGCCTCGGCGGCGGTCACGATGAGCGCGAGCAGACCCTGAACCAGCTGCTGGTCGAGATGGACGGCTTCGACGCCAAGACCGGCGTCATTCTCATCGCGGCGACCAACCGCCCCGACATCCTCGACCCGGCGCTGCTGCGCCCGGGCCGCTTCGACCGGCAGATCGTGGTGGACCGGCCCGACCTCGGAGGCCGCAAGGGCATCCTGCGGGTACACGCCAAGGGGAAGCCGTTCGCCCCGGACGTCGACCTCGACGTGATCGCCCGCCGCACGCCGGGCTTCACCGGCGCGGACCTGGCGAATGTGATCAACGAGGCGGCGCTGCTCACCGCCCGGAGCAACGAGAAGCTCGTCACGATGGCCATGCTGGAGGAGTCGATCGACCGGGTGATGGCCGGTCCGGAGCGCAAGTCCCGGCTGATGTCGGAGAAAGAGAAGAAGATCATCGCGTACCACGAGGGCGGCCACGCCCTGGTGGCGCACGCGCTACCCAACAGCGACCCGGTGCACAAGGTGACGATCCTGCCCCGCGGGCGGGCGCTCGGCTACACGATCTCGCTGCCCACCGAGGACAAGTTTCTGGTCACCCGAAGCGAGCTGATCGATCAGCTGGCGATGCTGCTCGGCGGCCGGACGGCCGAGGAACTGGTCTTCCACGAGCCGACCACCGGCGCCTCCAACGACATCGAGAAGGCCACCGGAATCTGCCGGGCGATGGTCACCCAGTACGGCATGAGCGACCGGCTCGGCGCGCTGAAGTTCGGCCAGGACAACAACGAGGTGTTCCTCGGCCGGGACATGGGCCACCAGCGGGACTACTCCGAGGACGTCGCCGCGCAGATCGACGGCGAGGTACGGCAGCTCATCGAGGCCGCGCACGACGAGGCGTGGGAGATCCTGGTCCAGTACCGCGAGGTACTCGATGACCTGGTGTTGCAGTTGATGGACAAGGAGACGCTGTCCAAGGACGAGGTGCTCGCGGTATTCCTGCCGATCACCAAGCGTCCCAACCGAGGTTCTTACACCGGCTGGGGTAAGCGCCTGCCGTCGGAGAAGCCTCCCGTGCTCACCCCGCGGGAGCTCGCTCGGCTCGGGCCGGTGGACGTGGAGGACCTCGTCGGCGGTGCTAACGGTGCCGGCAACGGTGCGGGTACTGCCGGTAACGGTCGCGGCGGTGCCGACCGGCGGACGTCTCCGGAGGCGACCGGCGGCTCCGAATCGATCTAGCTGTGCCCTCGAAAGGCGGGGTGCCGGTCGACCTGCCACGGGCGGCAGCCGCCGTCAAGGAGCTGCTCCTCGCCCTCGGGGAGGACCCGGATCGCGACGGCCTTCGGGAGACTCCCGGCCGGGTGGCCCGAATGTACGCCGAGGCGTTCTCCGGGCTCGGCCGCGAGCCGGCCGAGGTGCTCACCACCACTTTCGACGCCGGCCACGACGAGATGATTCTGGTCAAGGACATCGAACTCTTCAGCCTGTGTGAGCACCATCTGGTCCCGTTCCACGGCGTCGCCCACGTCGGGTACATCCCGAACCCCAGCGGGTACATCACCGGCCTGTCCAAGCTGGCCCGGCTGGTGGACCTCTACGCCCGCCGGCCGCAGGTGCAGGAGCGGCTCACCACCCAGGTGGCCGACGCGTTGGTCGCCTCGCTGGCGCCCCGCGGGGTGATCGTGGTGATCGCGGCAGAGCATCTCTGTATGGCTATGCGAGACGTACGCAAACCCGGCTCCCGCACCGTGACCTCAGCCGTCCGGGGACACTTTCGCAGCTCGGCGACCACGCGGAATGAAGCGATGAGCCTCATCCTGAGCCGGTAACATCGACGACACCGTGGGCAGGCACCGTTCGACCGGCAGTATCCGTGAGACAGCGGAGATCTCTCCGTCCAAGGTCGAGTCGGCTCCGGCGCGTCCGCCGGCGGGAACCGGCCGGCCCAATACCCGAGCGTCCCGCGCCTGGGTGCCGACTGCCGCGGCGGTGTTGTGCGCGGTGATCGGGGCGGTCGACGTGGCCGACGCCCTGGTGCACGGCTTCTTCACCAAGGTCCGGTGGGTCACCGCCTACCTGCCGGGCGCCCTCACCCACGCCGCAGTGGCCGCCACCACCGTGACCGGCATCCTGCTGCTGCTGCTCTCCCGGGCACTGCGCCGGCGCAAGCGGCGGGCCTGGTTGGCGGTCGTCACGCTGCTGGCCGCCAGTATCGGCCTGCACATCGTCAAGGCATTCGACGTCGAAGAGGCCGTCGTCGCCCTTGTGATGCTGGTGGCGCTGGTGGTCTACCGGGATGAGTTCTACGCGGTCGGCGATCCGCGGACCCGCTGGCGGGCGCTGGGAGCCTTCCTCGGCCTGCTCGTAATCGGGATTGGCCTCGGACTGCTCTTGCTGGAGTTGAACGCCGAATCCATTGCGTCGGCCCACCCGTTCCCCGACTTGTTGCGGGAGGTGCTGTACGGGCTGGTAGGGGTGGCCGGCCCCCTGCACTTCACCAATGATCGGGCGACCGACCTGACCGCCCAGGTGCTGTTCGCGCTGGGGCTGCTCACGGCGGTCACCACCGCCTACCTGCTGCTCCGCCCGGCCGAGCCGCAGGCGAAGCTGGAACCGGCCGACGAGACCAGGATGCGCGAGCTGCTGGCCCGACACGGCCGGCGGGACTCGCTCGGCTACTTTGCACTCCGCCGAGACAAGAGCGTGATTTTCTCGGCTACCGGCAAGTCGGCCATCGCCTACCGGGTCGTGTCCGGCGTGATGCTTGCCAGCGGAGACCCCCTGGGGGATCCGGAGGCCTGGCCGGGCGCCATCGAGCGGTACCTGCAGGAGTGCGACCGGCATGCCTGGACGCCGGCGGTCGTGGGCTGCAGCCAGCAGGGCGGGGAGGTCCTGGCCCGGCACGGACTCGATGCCCTGGAACTGGGCGACGAAGCGGTATTGGTCACCTCGGAGTTCTCCCTGGAGGGCCGGGCGATGCGCAACGTCCGGCAGATGATCACCCGGGTCGAGCGCAACGGCTACTCCGCCCGGGCCAGGCGCCTTCGGGACATCCCAGCCGCCGAACGATCGTTGATTCGGGCCGAGGCGTCGAGCTGGCGCGGGGCGGAGACCGAGCGCGGTTTCTCGATGGCGCTCGGCCGGTTCGGCGATCCGGCGGACGGGGACTGCGTCGCGGTCACCGCACACGATCCGCAAGGGCGGCTACGGGCGCTGCTGCACTTCGTCCCCTGGGGGTCCGACGGTTTATCGCTGGACCTGATGGTGCGAGACCGGAGCGCCGACCCCGGGCTGAACGAGTTCCTCATCGTCTCAGCGCTGCGGGCGGCGCCGGAGCTCGGGGTGAGCGAGCTCTCGCTGAACTTCGCGGTCTTCCGCTCGGCCCTGGAACGCGGCGAGCGGTTGGGTGCCGGCTTCGTACTCCGTGCCTGGAGGTCCGTGCTGATCTTTCTGTCGCGATGGTTCCAGATCGAGTCGCTGTACCGCTTTAACGCCAAGTTCCGCCCGGTGTGGGAGCCGCGGTTCGTCTGCTATCGCGGCGCGGCCGACCTGCCCCGGATCGCCATCGCCGCACTGGAGGCCGAGGCATTCCTGATCTGGCCGACCCGTCCATTTCGGCTGCTCCGCCGCATCGCCCGGGTCCGATCGGCCTGAGGCCCCGGTCTGGCCGCGCCGGTCAAAGCCGGATCGCGACTGGCCCGGACCGCAGGCGTACGGGGCGTCAGCTCACGCACCATTGTCGGGACGCAGGTGAGGTCGCCGCGTGAGCACGCGGGTAACGGCATGCGTGCCTAAGATCACTGCGGGGACGGCCACGAAAGCCCGCAGCTGGACCGGGACCACGAGAACCTTGCCGCGGGCCAACTCACGGCGCGCCCATAGCCAGTAGGGGATGACGACGACGGGCGCAGTCGCGACACCCGAAACATACTCGCGGGCAAGACCCGAGATGGCCAGGTGCCCTATTCCGTGCCAGCCGAAGCCTTGCAGCACCGTCTGGAAGAAGCCGGACCGCCCGCCCGTGCGGGCGCCGTCCAGGCTGGCAACAGCCATGAAGAGCGCCATGATGCCAACGCCCGTGTTGATGTGGCGTTGGGAGAGGCCCTCCCTGCGGATGTCCTGAGGGATAGGTAGCCAGTCGGGAGCGCGCTGGCCCAGCTCCTTCGAGCTTCGAGCCATGGTGAGCAGCTCCTCGACGTCGTGCAGGGCCCACGCCCCGAACAGTCCAGCGCTGATCCAGTTGGATTTCCTCATGGGAGGTCCACCGTCCCGTGAGAGAAAGCCAGTCTCGTCAGCACATTCGCCATGGCGACCCATCATCCGGAATGGCAGGCACCATAACAGTCTCGACCTGTTCGGCGGGGCGCCGCATAGGCTGCCCGATGTGCTGCCGGATGCGTTACCCGATAAGGATGTGCGGCCCCAGAAGCAGGTACGCGGCCTGCCCGAGCTCGGCCGCTGCCTTGTGATGGGCGTGCTGAACGTGACCCCGGACTCGTTCTCCGACGGCGGATCGTTCCTGGCGCCGGAACAGGCGCTGGCCCGGGGCCGGGCGATGGTTGCCGAAGGCGCGGACCTCATCGACGTCGGCGGGGAGTCCACCCGACCAGGCGCCGGGCGGGTGTCAGAGGCCGAAGAGCAGCGCCGCGTGCTGCCGGTGATCGAGGCGCTCGCCGCGGACGGCATTCCGGTGAGCATCGACACCATGCGGGCCGGCGTGGCCCGAGCCGCGCTGACGGCGGGTGCCCGGATGGTCAACGACGTCAGCGGCGGCCTGGCCGATCCCCGGCTACCCAGGCTGGTGGCCGACGCCGGGGTCGCGTACGTAGTCATGCACTGGCGCGGGCACAGCGCCGACATGGCGGCCCGCGCCCGATACGTTGACGTGGTCGCCGAGGTCAGCGCGGACCT
>JBDUDX010000088.1:0-6082 GCA_040002735.1 Frankiaceae bacterium
GCGCTGCCCGCGGTGTCCTCGACAGCAGTGGAGCAGGCGGCTGGTCAGGACCGGTCAGGAACTCCACTTCCGACGACCGGACCTGCGACCGCGGCGAGCAGCCCGGCCACCGGCTCCGGCGGGGTGATGTGCCCGTCGTACCTGGCCACTCGGGACGAGAAGGATTCCACCCGGGGCCGGGCCCGGGTACTGCAGGAGATGGCGAACGGGACGCTGGTTCGTGACGGCTGGCGATCGGCCGAGGTGCACGAGGCGCTGGAGCTCTGCCTGGCCTGCAAGGGTTGCGCGTCGGATTGCCCCGCGGGGGTGGATATGGCGACGTACAAGGCGGAGATGCTGTACCAGAGCTACCGGCGGCGGCTCCGCCCGCGGGCGCACTACGCGCTCGGCCAGCTGCCCCGCTGGGCTCGACTTGCCTCGGGAGCCCCCGCAGCGGCCAACGCCACCCTGCGCCTCCCCGGCGCCGCCCGGCTCGCCAAGGCGGCGGCCGGCATCGACGCCCGCCGGCCGCTGCCGGCGTTCGCCCCGGAGACGTTCCGGCGCTGGTACCGGCGCCAGCCTCCGCGCCCGGGCGGCCAGCCCGTACTGCTCTTCGTGGACACCTTCACCGACGCCTTCAGCCCCCAGGTCGGCCGGGCCGCGGTGCAGGTGCTCACCGCCGCCGGCTTCGACGTCCGAATACCGCCGAAGCCCATCTGCTGCGGGCTGACCTGGATCACCACCGGCCAACTCGATGGTGCCCGCCGTCAACTCCGACGTACGCTCACCCAGCTGGCCCCGTACGCCGCCGCCGGCATACCGATCGTGGGGTTGGAACCGTCCTGCACCGCGGTACTCCGCTCCGACGCCGCGGAACTCCTGCCCGACGACCCGCAGGCCGAGCAGGTGCAGGCGGCCACCCGTACCCTCGCCGAACAGCTCACCGAAGCCGGGTGGGAACCGCCACAACTGGCCGGTACCAGCGTGCTCACCCAGCCGCACTGCCACCAGCACGCGGTGCTGGGGTACGCGGCGGACACCGCCCTGCTCACGGCCGCGGGGGCCTCGGTGAGCGCGGTCGGCGGCTGCTGCGGCCTCGCCGGCAACTTCGGCGTGGAGCGCGGCCACTACGACCTGTCCGTGGCCATCGCTGAGCACGCGTTGTTGCCGGCGGTTCGGGCGGCAAGTCCCGAAACGGTCGTACTGGCCGACGGATTCTCCTGCCGCACCCAGTTGGAGCAGCTCTCGCACCGCCGTGGCACCCACCTCGCGGAGCTGCTGGCCAGCCAGCTGTGAGGCCACCGGCGTCAGTGCTCGCCGGTGTCCTCCCCGGCAGCCAGGGAGTCCGCGAGTCGCTTGCGGGAGATCTCGATCTCGCGCTCAGCGTCCTCCCGGCCGACCCAGGTCGCGCCCTCCACCGACTTGCCGGGTTCCAGATCCTTATAGACCTCGAAGAAGTGCTGGATTTCCAGCCGCTCGAACTCCGGAAGGTGCCGGATGTCCCGCAGATGCTCCTGCCGGGGGTCCTTCGACGGTACGCAGATCACCTTGTCGTCACCGCCCGCCTCGTCCGTCATCCGGAACATGCCGATCGCCCGGGCGCGGATCAGGCAGCCGGGGAAGGTCGGCTCCTCGACCAGAACCAGGCAGTCCAGCGGGTCACCGTCGTCGCCGAGGGTGTCGTCCACGAAGCCGTAGTCGGCCGGATACCGGGTCGCGGTGAACAGCATCCGATCTAGCTTGATGCGCCCGCTGTGATGATCCATCTCGTACTTGTTGCGGTTCCCCTTAGGGATCTCGATGGTGCAGTCGAACTCCACAGTTCCTCCCGCTTGCTGACCGGCCGCCCCGCGTACCCGCTAGTCTCCCCGATCGCCACCCGCCGATACCGGAGGTTCCCCTGCGACCGCCTCGCGTGCCGCTGATCATCGGCCTGGTAGCCGCCGCGCTGGCCACCGTACTGGTACTGCTCGCGGCTCTAGCCAGGGACGGTTCGCCCACTGCTCGCCCGCAGCCTGAGCCTTCGGTCAGCCCGCCGGCTCCGGCGCGATCCGCCGTACCGGTCCTGCTAGCGGCCACCGGCGCGCCGGTGCCGGAACCCGGCACGCTCGCCCGCGTGCTCGCGCGCGGGGTGGCCGACCCGTCCTTCGGTGGCCGCCTCGCCGGGGTGGTGGTCGGCGCGCATGGTCCGGCCCTGTTCGCCCGGGCGGCCGGCGCGCTGCTTCCGCCCGCATCCACCGCCAAGCTGGCCACCGCGGTGGCCGCGCTCAGTGGCCTTCCGCCGAATGCCCGGCTCACCACCCGGGTGGTTCAGCGCGGTACGACTGTGGTGCTGGTCGGCGGTGGAGATCCCACGCTGGCCTCGCCCGCGGCTGCCCGGCTCAATCCCCGGCTGGCATCGCTCGACCGTCTCGCCGCCACCACCGCCGGCAAGCTCCGAGCAGCCGGGATCGGCACCGTGAGTTTGGTCTATGACGCCGGCGAGTACGTCGGACCTCGTACCGGAACCGGCTGGAAGCCGGATTACGTCTCCGGCGGCGACGTGGCGCCGGTGACGGCGCTGATGGTCGACGGTGGACGGGTACGGCCGGATCGGCGAGCTCGCCAGCCGGATCCGGCAACAGCGGCCGCAGCCATGTTCGGGTCCCGGCTCGCGGTCCATGGCGTTCGCGTCCGGGGGGTGCCGCACAGCGTGCCGGGCAGCGCCGGCTCCGGTCCCGAGTTGGCCACCGTGACGTCGCTGCCGACGGGCGAACTCGTCGATCGGATGCTGACCAGCAGCGACAACGATCTCGCCGAGGCGTTGGGGCGGGCGGTGGCCGCGCAGGCCGGCCTGCCCCGCTCGTTCGCCGGTGCCGCCGAGGGCATTCGGCGGGCCGTCACGGCGTTGGGCGTCGACGTGGCCAGGCTACGGCTCCTCGACGCGAGCGGGCTGTCGCCGCTCGACCGCGCGACCCCTGGCGTGCTGGCAGCGATCCTGGTGGCCGCGGAAAGCCGGCCGGTACTGCGGCGAATCTTCCCCGGCCTGCCGGTGGCAGGTTTCACCGGCACGCTGCGCGACCGGTTCCGCACGGGGCCGGCGGCTGCTGCCGCCGGCTTGATCCGGGCGAAGACCGGAACGCTGCGCGACGTCAGCGCGCTGGCCGGAATTGTGGTGGACCGTACCGGCGCCGTTCTCGCGTTCGCTTTTCTGGTGCCGGCGGCGACCTCGCGCAGCCGGGCGGAGGCCGCGCTGGACCGGCTCGCTGCGACCCTCGCCACGCTGTAGCGGGAACCGCTATCGAACGGGTTGCTCAGGCCTTGACCGGTTTTCCGAGCGCGGGTGCCATCGCTGGCGCTTCTCGGCGTCGAAGATCGCGGTATCAGCCATGCCGCCCCCACCACCCCCCCGGCGGTGTCAGACGCCGATGGCCGGACAAGGCAGCCGGGCCGCAGCGGGCCGTACCGTGGTCCGGTGACGTCTCGACAGCTCATCAACTGGGATCTGGCCACCTCGACCGCCGTCCGGCTGGTCCGGCCCGGGCCGTCGGTGACCCCCGCGGAGGCCGCCGAGGTCGTCGCCGACCTGCGCCGGCTCTCCGTGCGGGCCGAAGAGCACGTCCGGGCGTTCACCGGCCTCGGCGTCGATCGGGAACACGAGCCGGTGGCCGTGGTGGATCGTCCCGGCTGGGTTCGTTCCGCCGTGGGCGGGTTCGCTGTGGTACTCACCCCGCTCACCGAAAAGCTGCTCAGCAAGCGCGGCGCCCCCTCAGCGCTGAGCAGCGCGATCGGCGCCCGGATCACCGGCATCCAGGTCGGGGTGATCGTGTCGTATCTGGCCAGTCGGGTGCTCGGGCAGTACGAACTGTTCCTGCCGCCGGGCGAAGGGGAGGGCCGGCTGACCCTGGTGGCGCCGAACGTGCTGGACGCGGAGCGCCGGCTCGGCGTGGATCCGCACGACTTCCGGCTGTGGGTCTGCTTGCACGAAGTCACGCACCGCACGCAGTTCACCGCGGTGCCCTGGCTCAAGGATCACTTGCATCGCGAGATCGGTGCCTTCCTCGATGCCAGCGACCTGGACCCGGCCGCCGTGCTCCGGCGACTGCGAGATGTAGTGAGCGCGGTCGCCGACGCCGCTCGCGGACGCTCGGAGGTGTCCCTGCTGGAGGCCGTGCAGACTCCCGAGCAGCGGGTAGTGCTGGACCGGCTGACCGGAGTGATGAGCCTCGTCGAGGGCCACGGTGAGTACGTGATGGACGGCGTCGGCCCCGACGTGGTGCCCTCGGTCGCCGACATTCGACGCAAGTTCGATGAGCGGCGCCGGTCCTCCTCACCGGTGGATCGGATCATCCGGCGGCTGCTCGGCCTGGATCTGAAGATGAAGCAGTACGCCGAAGGCGAGCGTTTCGTCCGCGAGGTCGTCGCGGCGGTCGGCATGGACGGCTTCAACGCGGTCTGGACCTCGCCGCAGACCCTCCCGTCCCGAGCCGAGATCAGCGACCCGAGCCGCTGGCTGGGCCGAATTCACGGCGTCCGCGGCGCCGTAACGGCCTGATCAGCCGAGTGGACCCCCCGCGACGATGCGGCTCGACCCCTCGCTAGCCGCCTGCCGGCTGGCGGTCCGCCGGTGCGTCGCCGATTTGCCGATCGGGAGCGTGGTGCTGATCGGCTGCAGCGGCGGCGCGGATTCCCTGGCCCTCGCCGCAGCCGCGATCTGGGAGTTACCCCGGGGTGGCCGCGGGGCGGGGGTGATCTGTGTGGACCACGGCCTGCAGGCCGGCTCGGCGCAGCGGGCCGCGGCGGTTGTGGCGTGGGCGGCGGATGCCGGCGCAGCGTCCGCGGAGGCGGTCGCGGTTGCGGTCGGTACCGCCGGCGGCCCGGAGGCGGCGGCCCGTACGGCGCGGTACGCCGCCCTGGACGCCGCGGCGCAGCGGCACTCCGCCGCCGCGGTGCTCCTCGGGCATACGGCGGATGACCAGGCCGAGACCGTGCTCCTCGGGCTGACCCGCGGCTCCGGCGCGCGGTCCCTCGCGGGTATGCCGGCGCAGCGCGGGATCTACCGCCGACCGCTGCTCAGCATGCCGCGGGCCACCACCCGGGAAGCCTGCGCGACGCTCGGGCTGGCGGTCTGGGAGGACCCGCACAACGTCGACCCGACCTACGCCCGGGCGCGGGTTCGGGCGGTGGCCCTGCCGGCGTTGGAATCCGTACTCGGCCCGGGCGTGGCGGCCGCGCTGGCCCGATCCGCCGCCCAGCTGCGGGACGACGCCGATGCGTTGGACGAGTGGGCGATCCGGGCGGCGGAATCCGCTGGGTCCGCCGCGGGCGGCGCGGGCCTCGACGTCGCCGTGCTCGCTGAGGAGCCGCCGGCGGTGCGCCGGCGCGTCCTGCGACTGGCCGCCCGAAGCGCGGGCGTGCCCGGTGGGCAACTCAGCGCTGCCCACCTCGCCGCCCTTGACGCCCTGCTGATGAACTGGCACGGCCAGGGTTCCGTCGCACTGCCTGCCGGTCGGGTCGGGACGCGCGAATATGGTTTGCTCCGGATCGCCACCCCCGAGGAGCGCTGACGGCTGTGCTGGACGACGACATCGAGTCGGTCCTGATTTCCCAAGCGCAGATCGCAGCGAAGATCGCGGAGTTGGCGACGGCCATCGACGCGGACTACGGCCAGCGGACGCCCGGTGAGGAACTGGTGCTGGTCGGCGTACTCAAGGGTGCCGGCATCGTGATGGCCGACCTCGCCCGAGCGCTGCACACCCCGGTCACGCTGGAGTACATGGCGGTGTCCTCCTACGGCTCCGGTACCTCCTCCTCCGGGGTCGTCCGGATCCTCAAAGACCTGGACAAGGACATCACCGGCCGGGACGTACTGCTCGTCGAGGACATCATCGACTCCGGCCTGACCCTGTCCTGGCTGCTCCGCAACCTCCGCTCGCGGAACCCCGCCTCGCTGGAAGTGATGGCCATGCTGCGCAAGCCCGATGCCATCCAGGTGCAGGTGCCGGTCCGCTACATGGGCTTCGACATCCCGAACACCTTCGTCGTCGGCTACGGGCTGGACTACGCCCAGCGATACCGTCAGCTTCCCTATGTCGGCACCCTGCGGCCGGAGATCTACTCCTAG
>JBDUDX010000089.1:0-1689 GCA_040002735.1 Frankiaceae bacterium
GGCCCCATCTTGCGGATCGCCATCATCTGCTCGAGGAAGTCCTCGAGGGTGAAGTCCTCCCCGCCGAGTACCTTCGCCGCCATGGCTTCGGCCTGATCGGTCTCGAAAGCCTGCTCGGCCTGCTCGATCAGCGTCAGCATGTCGCCCATACCGAGGATGCGCGACGCCATCCGCTCCGGGTGGAAGACGTCGAAGTCGGCGAGCTTCTCTCCGGTGGAGGCGAACATGATCGGGCGGCCGGTCACTTCGCGGACCGACAAGGCGGCGCCACCGCGCGCGTCGCCGTCGAGCTTGGTGAGCACGACGCCGCTGAAACCGACCCCGTCGAGGAACGCCAGCGCGGTGGTCACCGCATCCTGGCCGATCATGGCGTCGACCACGAAGAGCGTCTCGTCCGGGGAGGCGGCGTCCCGGATCGCGGCCGCCTGCGCCATCATGTCGGCGTCGATCCCGAGCCGACCGGCGGTGTCCACGACCACGACGTCGTGGCCTACCCGGCGGGCGTGCTCGATGGAGTCGCGGGCAACCGCGACCGGATCCCCCACGCCGCTCCCCGGCTCGGGGGCGAAGACGTCCACCCCGGCCTGCCCGGCGACGATCTGCAGCTGTTGGACCGCGTTCGGGCGCTGCAGGTCGGCGGCCACCAGCAACGGGGAGTGCCGCTGGCTCCGCAGCCACCGGCCCAGCTTGCCGGCGAGCGTGGTCTTGCCGGAGCCTTGCAAGCCGGCGAGCATGATGACGGTCGGCGGCTGCTTGGCGAATCGGATCGTGGCGGTGTCCCCGCCGAGGATGCCGACCAACTCATCGTTGACGATCTTGATGACCTGTTGGGCGGGATTGAGCGCAGCCGAGACCTCGGCGCTGCGGGCCCGTTCCTTGATCCGGGCGATAAACGCCTTGACCACCGGCAACGCCACGTCGGCAGCGAGCAGCGCGATGCGGATCTCGCGAGCGGTGGCGTCGATGTCGGCGTCGGTGAGCCGGCCCTTGCCCCGAAGATTCTTGAAGACCGATTCGAGCCGGTCGGACAGCGCGTCGAACACGGCGTCAGGCTAGTCGGATTCCGTCCGGGGTGCTGCCGGCGGCAGCGGCGAGTACCGCATCCACAACCGCCGAGCGCTGCCCGGCATCGTTGAGCGGAGCACCGTTCGAGGTGACGTAGAACGCGTCGACCACCTCCGCGCCGAACGTGGATACCAGCGCGGTCCGCACGTCGCATCCGCAGCTGACGAGCGCCTGGCTCACCCGGAAGAGCAGCCCGGCGGAGTCATGCGCCCGAACCTCCACCACGGTGGCGCCGGTGCCCGCGTTCTCGTGCAGCTGCACATCCGGGCGCGCCACCGGCAGCCGACCGGGCGGATACGCGGCCTCACGCTCCCGAAGCCGCCCGCTGAGGTCCAGCGTGCCCTCCAACGCTCGGCGGAGGTCTGTGGTGAGTCGCTCGGCAGTCGGTGGCCCGGCGAAGCTGGGCTCGACGGAGAAGGTGATGACCCGCATCGCGCGCAGGCTGTGCGCGGTGGCGGCCCGCACGCTCAGCCGGTTCACGGCGAGTACGCCGGCGGCGGCGCTGAGCACACCCGCTCCGTCCGGCGCGGCGATCGTCACGGTCAGCAACTCCCCGGGCCGCCAGCCGGGCTTGGCGCCGGGATTGGAGCCGGCCTGCGACCCGGTATGCGATCCGGTATGCGA
>JBDUDX010000090.1:0-13125 GCA_040002735.1 Frankiaceae bacterium
GGCTCTCCTCCTACGGCCGCAAGCTTAACGTGGTCGCCAACTACGACAACTTCAACCTCGCCCCGGCCGCGGCCGACCGGTACTGGGAGATGGTCCGGCATAACACGGACAACTACTTTCTCTCTATCACGCGCTACTCCACCAACGCTTTCTTTCGGCTCCAACACCTCGAGCACCGGATCTACCGCAACTTCGCCGACGCAAAGGAACACCTGGCTTCTTCCGGGCAACGATTTCTGTCCCGGGTTGCCGGCGGGTAGAAGACTCCCTGACTGTCCCAGGCGAGGCGCGGTCAGAGTGCGCAACAAGGGGTACGCCCGGGACGCCGCTGCGGCCACCTACGCAGTCAGGGGTAGGGTCAGCCGCCAGGAACCACTGTGGCAGTGGCGACCTGATGGCACCGTCGTGCCCGGCTCCATCGAAGGAGAAAAGTTGTGAGTGACAGAGTAATTGTGGTCGGCGTTGACGGCTCGCAGGCTTCGCTTGCGCCGCTGCGGTGGGCTCTCCACGAGGCGGCGCTGCGGCAGGTGGATCTGCGCGTTGTGGGCGTGGTCGACATTCGGATGCAGCCGATGGTGCCGTTGGGGGACAAGCTCGGGACCGATCTGATGGATGCCATGGTCCGGCAAGTCGAGGACGTCATCGACAAGGTTAAGGACGATGCGAGTGCCGTCGACATCGAGCAGGACGTCAGGGCAGGCAACCCGTCCAGCCAGCTGATTGATCTGTCCAAGGACGCCGAGCTGCTCGTCGTGGGACGTCGCGGGCACAGCGCACTCGCTGGTCTCATCATGGGCTCGGTGGCTACGCAGGTGAGCGCGCACGCCGACTGCCCCGTGGTCGTGGTTCACGAATCTCGGTAAGCGGTCTCGGCCCGCCGAGTTTCACGAGGGCGGAAAGCCTCAGCGTCTCGACCGGTAAGTGGTGACCGGTACACCCGTCGTGGTCGCCGTGGAGTTCACGAAGTGCAGCTGCTGCCCAGCAGGATCGGTGTCCGAGGACTGTAGTCATCGATGCGCCTTCCAGGCTCCTGTTCGAGCCTGGGAAGGAACTAGATTACTGACGTATCAGGTAACCAACCGTGAGGAACGTCCGTGACGAAGATCGCGATTATCGTCGGCAGTACCCGGCCCGGTCGCAACAGCGAGGCCGTCGCCCGCTGGGTGCATGGCATCGCCGCTCAACGGGAGGATGCGCAGTATGAGCTGGTGGACATTGCCGACTACGACCTGCCGCTGCTCGACGAGCCGATTCCGCCCTCGGCCAGGCAATACAGTCAGCCGCACACCCACCGGTGGGCGGAGACGATCGCCGCCTACGACGGATTCGTGTTCGTTACCCCGGAGTACAACCATGGGATATCGGGCGCGTTGAAGAACGCCATCGACTTCATCTACGCCGAGTGGAACAACAAGTCGGCTGGCTTTGTCGGCTACGGCAGTGCCGGCGCGGTTCGCGCCGTGGAGCACCTCCGCGGGGTGATGGCCGAACTGCAGGTCGCCGACGTCCGGGCCCAGGTAGCCCTTTCGCTGTACAGCGACTTCGAGAACTTCACCACCTTCGCCCCCAGTCCGCAGCACGAGGCGACGCTGAACACCATGCTGACCCAGGTAGTGGCCTGGGCAAACGCGCTGGCCGTACTCCGGTAGCCCGGTCAGCGGGTTCTGCCCGGCTCAGGGGCACAGCCCAGCTGCTGGTGGCATCTGCAGGGCTGGGCAGGGCCAGGACTCAGCGCCGAAGACCGCCACCACCACCGCGCACACGGGCTCGTCGGTACAGCTGATTCCCGAGACCAACATCTGCTGGTCGGTGAGCTGCTCGCCCAGCGTTCCCCGCCCCCGGCGCATTGATGTCAAGGTGGCTGCGATGTCCGCGGTCACCTGGGCCTCGCTGTGTCCTTCGTGCTCTACGAACAGCCCGCGGCCCGTATGCGGGTCCTGTGCCCAGCCGACGCCGGCCCAGGCATCGGTGCCGGGCAGGTCGGTCCGAGCATCGGCGGTCACCACGTATAGCCGGTCCCCCCATCCGCCGGGCGGCAACACGGAGCCGGGGTGCTGGGTCAGCACGCTGCCCGGTGGGATGACCGAGCTGAGCCGAATGAGGTTGTGGTTCGCCACACCGATCTCGCGCAGGGCAGCGTCATACGCGGCCAGCGTGGTAGGGCCAGCCCCGGCGCCCGCAGCGAGGCGGATCTCCAACCCTGGCAGCGACGACCCTATGGTCGGCCGATGTTGCGCCGTTACGTGTAGCGGCGCGGTTGAACCGCTTCGGGTCGGCGGCCGGATTACCACGTCGTCGGCGTGAGGGGGAAGACGGTACGGCTTGCCACAGCGGACACTCCTGCGTCCTTTCGCGGGCCCGGAACGCCACGCAGGTATGCGGTGACTTGAGCAGCCGGAAGTGCTTTAGAGAACAACCAGCCCTGCGCGTTGTGCGCGCCGAGGTCCAGAAGCCGATCGCGCTGGTCTGGCGTCTCGACTCCTTCCGCGACGGTGGCGAGGGACAGCGCGGCGGCCATGGATAGCACCGCGCCGACGATCACGTCGTCGTCACCGCCGCGGCCGAGGCCGTTGACGAAGGAGCGGTCGACCTTCACTTCGTCGAAGGGGTACTGGCGCAGGTAGGCGAGCGAGGAGTAGCCGGTGCCGAAGTCGTCGGCCGAGAGCCGGATGCCGAGTGCCTTGAGCGCGTCGATGGTCGAGGCGGTGGCCTCCACATCGTCCATCAGGGTGGTCTCGGTGACCTCCAGGCAGAGCGCCGAGCCGGGCAGGCCGTTCTCGTGCAGCGCCCGCCGGACCGTCTCGACCAGCTGCGCGTCGTGAATCTGGCGGGCCGAGAGATTCACCGACATGGTGAGTGGTCGGCCGAATTCACTGCGCCATCGGCAGAGTTGGGCGGCCGACTCTTCGATCGCCCAGCGACCGAGTGCGACGATCAGGCCGGTGTCCTCGGCTACCGGGATGAAAACGTCGGGTGCCACGGGGCCCATCGTCGGGTGCTGCCACCTCATGAGCGCCTCGAAGCCGGTAGTGCTGCCGGTCCGCAGGTCGACGATCGGTTGGTAGTGCATCTGCAGCTCGCCACGTTCGAGCGCACCGCGAAGGCTACGTTCCAGCGCGATCCGCGCGGCAATCTCGGTACGCATCGACTCGTCGAATAGCACGACGTCGTCGCCGCCGCGCGCCTTGGCCCGGTACATCGCCGTGTCGGCCTCTCGAAGCAAGTCCTCAACGGTCACCGCCCGCGTCCGTGGTCGGGCGGCGGTGACGCCGACGGAGGAGGTGATGGGGATGTTGGCGGAGCGCAGCGCCACCGGATCGGCCAGTTGTGCGAGCATCCGCCGGGCCACCTCAACGGCATCCTCCGGCTTGTCGATGTTCTCGCAGACGACGACGAACTCGTCGCCGCCGACCCGGGCCACCAACTCACCGCGTCGCACAGTCGCGGAGAGCCGTCGAGCTACCACGGTGAGCAGTTCGTCCCCGGTCTCATGCCCCCAGTTGTCGTTCACGGTCTTGAACTGATCCAGGTCCATGAACAACACCCCGAGCCCGCGGCTGGCCCCGTGGGCACGGCCCAGCGCCTCCTCCAGGAATGCGGTGAGGCGCAGTCGATTAGGCAGTCCGGTGAGCGGGTCGGTGTTCGCCTGCTGCTCCAGTCGTACTTCGGAGGTGGCGTGGCGGTTGACGGCACCGGTGATTCGAATGAGGACCAGCACGGCGAGCACCGCGACCAGCCCACCGCAAACGATCTGCTCATCGGCGTCGTGGGGGGGCCGAAGGCCGACCACCGCGGCCGGAACCAGCAGCGCTATCGATACGGCGACGAACCGCCCTCCTCCGTAGCCGCGGACCCGCTTCGGCGCGGGGCGCCCGAGTGAGACCATCGACGGATGTAATCCGGCCGCGCCGAGCAGGCCGTAGAACGCGCAATACGCGCAGTTGGCCACCCACAACGGCAATGTTGCGGTTCCCACCGAAGCCAGCGCATACACCAGGTCGCCGGTGATCAGCCCCACCCACGCCAACGCCAAGGCCCAGAACGCGAACAGGCCACGTACCTCGGTCATGGCAATGAGCGCACCGAGGAAGAGGACGGCGACCGAAATGGTGGGGTAGGCGCCGTTGATTGCTTTGTACGCGGCCGGCATGTCGGCGGTTGCCAGGACGGGCGAAATGAGCATCGCCCAGCTCAGCAACAACGCGGCGACGCCCATCAAGCCGGCGTCGAGCGCGCTGTCGGCGCCGGCCCCGCGGCGGGCTCGGAGGAAGCTGAAGAGGCCAGCGATGAGCAGCAGATACGCCGCAATCGTGATGAAATCCGGGATCAGGGAAATAAGGACGTTGCTGGCGCCGGCGAGCGGCCGGCGCAGCGCCATGCCGACACCGCCGAGCGGCGGAGCCGCTGCCAGCAGGTACCAGCCGGTGCAGATGGTGGGGCGGTAACGGCGAGTTCCCCACAAGATCGCCCCGCCGACGCCGAGGCCGATCGCGAGGTAAGCGATCAGCCCCCGGGAGTTCTCGGGGTTCGTTGCATAGACCGCAGTGAGGACGCCCGCGGCGAGCAGGAAGCACGCTCCGACGGTCCACGAACCGCGCACCCTGGGCATCGCCGCCGCCGAGCCGATCGAGGGCATCACTGCAGCCGACGGCTGTTGCCGGAGTCGGTAGTGGGGCATCATGACACCGGCGCCCGCGGGGTCGGCTCCCAGGCAAGGTAGAGCTGCCGGTCCAGTTCCACCTGCTGGGCAGACCCCCACACCCGGTTCATCACCACGTCCACGGTCCTGGCGACCGGAACGTCGTCGACGTTGTAGCGGCACATGTCCGCGACCAGCACCCCGTCGACTCCGGCGATGTCGACGGCCATCGCCGCGAGCATGTCCGGGAATGCCCGGGTGCGCTGAGCGTCGGGATGGACCAGGGCGATTCCGCAATAGAGAACCGCTCCGCGGGCGGCGTGGGCGGGATAGCGGGTCCGGTAGAACGAAGGCGAGATCCACGGCACGGTGTCAAGATCGGCGGACAGTGTGCACAGCCCGACAATGCGCCCGATCGGGATCCGAGCCAGGTACTTCACCACACGGGAGTCGAGCACCTCGGAGTCGAAGTCGCTTCGGCTGAGGAACTGGCGGCCAGCGGCGCGATCTTCCAGCGGGGCGAAGGCGAGTTGGTACAGCTCCCACAGTGCCTCGGCGGTCGCGGAATCCAGCGTTGACTCCGCGGTGACCATTATTCGGTCGGAGACCGCGGTCGGCGTGACGCCCATTTTCCGTCGCTCCATCGGCTCGGGTCACATCCAGGAGCCACCCCGACAGCGGGTGACGAAATACCCATCGACCGCCGAGGCACAGATCTGAACGCGTACCGGCCCGATTTTCCGTCCCGCCCTCCGTCGTCCCGGGCGTCACGGGGCGGGGGTCACTCCAGCGAGGCGATGAGGTTGAAGGAGTGCATCCGGTCGTCCGAGTTGACGTGGTCGTGGTGATCGAGCTGGACTCCACAGAACGGAGTTCGAGCGGAACCTGACTTCGATCTGGCGCGGAATAAGGCGTTGAAGCCTTCGGGATGCCCGGCCGTGAAGTCGGCCTCGGTCAGAACCTCTTTGAGAACCTCTCCGAGGCCGATTTTAGGCGGGGCGTCAAGAAACATCATCGGGCAAGGGTGGTTGGTTCAGGGCGGTCTTCAATCTCGGGAGTTCCGGCTGTCACGCAGCGGGCTGCGGGCGCACCTGCTGTCGGTGACCAAGACCTGAGCGAGGGAGAACGCTGGTTTTGCCTACCGCATCGGCGCGCCGGCCGTCGCCGCGGCGGCATGCCTGTCCTGAGTTGTTGGTGCGCGCGCCGAGTCAGCAGATGCCACCGGGGCCGTCGTTCTTGGATGCGGGACGCCACGGCTTTGCGGCGGGTGGGCCGGGCGTTTTCGGCGCGGCGCCGCTGCTCGCGCATCCAGGGTTCGCGGTGCCCGGTCTGGTCGCAGGCGTGGCGGTCCCGGCCGGGTGGGTGGTGCTGGGGGCTCGGACAGCGTCGCGGCAGCGGCTGGCGGATCGGCTGGTGGAGGCGTTAGCGCCGGGTCTGGGATTGCGTACGCCGGACCGCCGCGCGGTGACGTTGCGGTCCAGGACGAGCGGCTGGCCGGGGACACCTCGGCGGGTCGATCTGCGTTACGCCCCTGGGGATGGACGACAGCGACGCTGGCTGGCGGGTGGAGCTGGTGGCGGCGGTGGGCCGACGGCTGCTCACCGACTACCAGGTGGTCGGGCATGACCGGTGCCGCTGCCGCGGGCCACACCTGATCTGCGTGGGGAAGACCGGGCTCGGCCAGACGGTGATTGTCGACGGGCAGCCCGCCGGAGCACCTCGGCGAAATAGCTGCGGCGTGGAGGCACGCTGTTGGTGCCGGGCTGGAGCCTGGGGCGCCGCCGGGTCGCGGTGGTTCGGAAGGTTCGTCAGTGTGTTGGCGGCCGAGGCTAGAGCTAAAGGAGTGAGTGATCGCATCCTGCCGTAGGGTGACAATCCGACTTGTCTACGTCCAAGAGGGGTTCGTGGGCAATCACTGGTCCAGCCTGAGCGCGTTGATGCTGCTGAGTGGCAGCTCATGCGCGGCTTGCGCGGTGTACGTGGCGCGCCGTCGCGGAGCCGTCGGCCGGTTTGGCCTGGTGACAGTTCTCCTCGGTTCCGCTATCTGGGGGTTGGCGTACGCAGTGGAGCTCGGCGCCGCGACGCGTTCGGGGCAGGAACTTTGGGGTGCTTTGAAGTACTTGGGGATACTTCTGCTGCCACCAGCTTGGTTGATTTTTTCACTTGCTTACACCGGCCGCGAACGATCTGTCACGCAGCGGGTATTGGCCGCCTTGTCCGTCGAGCCAGCTGTGATGCTGATCATTCTAGCTGTCCCTTCGACGCGTCATCTCATACGGTCCTACCCGGCGGAATCTACTTCTGCCTTAACACAGATCCAGTTGGGTCCCGCCTTCTATGTTCTCCTCGCTTATTCGGCCTTGCTTGCCGCGTTAGGGACCGGACTTCTGACGCTTACTCTGATGCGAATATCGGCTGCGTATCGGACACAGAGCCTACTGTTGCTGAGCGCGGTGGCCTTGGTGTGGATCACGAACATATTGGCGACCGTTGGCGTTGGTCCGTTCCGCGTGTTGGATCCGACTCCACCGGCGCTGGCCGTGGCCGGATTGATGCTGATTCTTGGCGTGTTCCGCTTCGGGTTATTGGACCTGGTTCCGGTTGCCCGCACGACGCTGATCGAAACGATGCCAGACCCCGTTCTGGTCTTGGACGCTCACCGCCGTGTGATCGACCACAACCCCGCCGCGGAGAGCCTCTTGAGGGTGTCCAAGCCTGCGTTGCTGGGAGGCCGATTCGAACAACTCCTCGGTGCGGAACTGCCAGTGCAGGGCCGCGAAAACGCGACTCGGCACGAGCTCACGCTGGCGGCAGTCGGCGGGGAAAAAATCTTCGAAGTCGCGGTTTCTGTACTGGGAGACGGGCGGCACGACGGTCCGGGGCATCTGGTCGTATTCCGCGATATCACCGGACGGAAACAGGCGGAGGCGCGGCTAGCGTGGCTTGCCCACTTCGACGTCGTGACTGGGCTGCCGAACCGCGCCCTCTTCTATGATCGTCTGGAGCAGGCACTGGCCCAGGCCCGTCGTCGACGTGGGTCGTTCGCAGTGCTGTTCCTTGACTTGGATCGCTTCAAGCTTGTTAACGACAGTCTCGGCCACGATGTGGGCGATAAAGTCTTAGCGCTCGTCGCCCGTCGACTAGCGAGCGTACTCAGAAGCGAAGACACGATCGCGCGTTTCGGCGGTGATGAGTTCGGCGTGCTGCTACCTGATATCGAACATCCGAGGGGACCGATCGCCGTCGCGCAGAAGATGCAGATGGCGCTCGCCGAGCCGCTCCCCGTCAACGGCCATGTGCTGGTGGTCAACGCCAGCATCGGTATTGCGGTATTCCCTGGTGACGGCACCGACCGGCGATCTCTCATCAACCAGTCCGACGCCGCGATGTATAAGGCGAAGGCGCACGGCGGAAGCCGGATTTACTTCGCAAGCCCCCGACTCGCGCGGGCTACCGTCGCCCGGTTGGAACTCGAAAGCGACCTCCGGGCCGGACTGGATCGAGAGCTGTTTCTGGACTTCCAACCCGTCATCGACATGGCGAGCGGGGCCACATGGGGATACGAGGCGCTCGTGCGATGGCAGCACCCTAGTCGTGGAGTCATCGGACCGTCAAACTTCGTTCCTCTGGCCGAAGAGATCGGACTGAGCTCGGCGCTCGACCGGTGGGTGCTGGGGGAAGCGTGCCGCAAAGTGACAGAGTTCGACCGCCAACTGCCCGTGCGTTGCTATCTGAGCATCAACGTATGCCCGGCACAGTTGAAGTGCCCGAACTTGCTGCCGACGATTCAGGCAGCCCTTGCGTCGGCAGGTTTTGACGGTACCCGCCTTGTGGTCGAAGTCAGCGAACGCGCGGTCATCGACGGCGGGGGACGCATGTCCCGGGTAATTCAGGAGCTGCGTTCGCTTGGTGTCTCGGTCGCCTTAGACGACTTCGGAGCCGGAAGCACCTCACTTGGACAACTCGGCGAGCTGCCGCTGAACTTTCTGAAGATAGACCAACGGTTCGTCGCAAGCCTGATGCCAGGCGACGGCGCGTTCCTGGCGATCGTGGAGGCTGTGACCACCCTGGCTCACACTCTCGGCATGTCGGTCATCGCAGAAGGCGTCGAGACGGAGTTGCAGCGCCGGCTACTTCTTGACGCAGGGTGCAATCTAGGACAGGGCTTTTTGCTTGCCCGACCACAGCCCATCACCGTGCTGGCGGAGGCCGGTCAGTCCGCCCGGTTTGAGAGTTGACGAACCTTGCCGTGGGTCCCCGTGAGACCTTCGAGGTGGCCAGCAGTTTCGTGTCACAAATGGACCGGCTGGTCGCGACCAATGGTGAGGCCGGGAGCTGTGGCCGGCCGGCGTGACGTGGTTTTCGTCCTTCTATCCGACACGCTGAGTTTCGCCACCGGTGCACTTCATCTTCCGGGCCGCCTTCGAGCAGGGCGCCGCGCTGGATGGTTGGACGCGCCGCGCCTACTTCCACCGGTCACGTCCCACTTCCAGCGCGCTTCCGACGGAGCCCGCCTGGCTACAACGTGGGACGAGCAACGCTTGGACCGCACTGGCGGCCTGCATGATTGCCCCCAGACGGAGGATCACGTTGCGTCGGATGCTCACCCGCCAGCGCGGTGCCGGGGTGGGTTAGGTTCGCACGGGGGTGGTGTGCGCTGTTGCAAATTCGACGCTGCTCGCGAAGATCGTCGGTGCGTCGTTGTCCAGGGTGGCGACGTGGTAGCTGTTGTTCAGTAGCAGCTCCTGAAGTGGGCAGCGCAGCTCGTTGCGAAGCGTCTGACTGTTGACCGGCTTGACCAGATGGTCGTCGGTGCTGCGGAGGATCAGTATCGGGGCGGTGACCTTGCCGAGGTCTGCCCGGACAGTCCGCCACAGGTCCGTCAACGAGGAGAGTGCCTGCGGGGGGTTACGGTCGTAGGCCAGCTCGGTGACGCCGGGCTTCTTGATGTCACTGGCGATCCCGGGCAGGGTTGTCAGAAACCGCCGCAGGATCGGCAGAACGATCAGTCGCGGGTCTTTCATCATGATCGAAGGGTTAACCAGTACGAGTCCGGCGATTTCATCCGGGCGCTCCTCCGCGAGCCGTAAGGACAGCGTGCCACCCATCGAAAGCCCCATCACGAAGACCTGGTCGCATCGCGCCCGCAGCGCGCTGAACGCATTGTCGACTTCGCCGTACCAGTCGGGCCACCTGGTTTGCTGGAGGTCCTGCCAGCGGGTGCCGTGCCCTGGCAGTCGGGGGAGGGACACGGTGTATCCGGCAGTGGCGAGGTGTTCCGCCCAGGGCCGCATGCTCTGCGGGCAGCCGGTGTAGCCGTGTATGAGCAGTGCTCCGACTGGCCCTCCGTCGGCGAGGTAGGGCTCCGCGCCCGGAAGTAGCGTCGTGTCGTCTCCGTTGGGTCTCGCAATTGTTGTTGTGGGGTTGGGCACGTTGCGGGTCTTGGGGATGTGCGCCGCCCCCCTAGCGTTGAGCCACGCCGTCGAGCCGTTGGTCAGGCCGGGCTCGGGGCCTCGGGGTGAGGTGTAGAGGGCGTCGATCTCGGTGGCGAACTGCCGGACGACGACGTTCGGCCGGCCCCGGTCCAACGCCTCGCTATAACTCACCGCGACCGACTCTGCCAGGTTGAATAGTCTGCCCTTGCCGCCGGCGTCCGCCTTGATCTTGGCGCCGTTGTAGATCTTCTCGAAGACCCGCGGGACGGACAGCACGAACGTCGGCTGGAACGCGGCCAGGTCGGGGAGCAGGTCCTTCATGTCCCCGGTGTGCCCGAGGCGCACCTTGGCGGACAGCGCCACGTACTGGATCACCCGGCCCAGGACGTGCGCCAACGGCAGGAACAGCAGTGTGGACGTGCCTTCGGTGAAGATCTCGGACATGGCGGCGGTGCAGGTCAGCGCGTCGAAGAGGAAGTTCCGGTGGGTCAACTCGCAACCCTTCGGCCGGCCGGTGGTACCGCTGGTGTAGATGATGGTGGCCAGCGTGTCGCCGTTGAGTGCTGCCCGCCGTTCGGTGACCTCGGAGTCCGGTACCGACTCGCCGTCGTCAGCCAGGGTGTCCAGGTCGCCGGCGTCGATCTGCCAGATGTGCCGCAGGTTGGGGAGTGCCCCGGCCAGCTCATCGACGGTCTCGGCGTGCGCCGCGGTCTCCACGACCACCGCGACAGCTTCGGAGTCGCGCAGGCACCACGCCACCTGATCCGCCGCAGACGTCTCGTAGATCGGTACCACTACCGCTCCCGCGGTGAGGATCGCGAAGTCGGCGAGCGTCCACTCGTACCGGGTCTTGGACAGCAGCCCGATCCGGTCGCCGGGGGAGATACCAGCCGCGATCAGACCCTTCGCCAACGCGGTCACCTGGTCGGCGAACTGCCGGGCGGTCACATCGGTCCAGCTACTGCCGTCCTTGCGCGAGAGCGACACCAGCTTCGGTGACTCCGCTGCGTTGCCGAAGACGATGTCGGTCAGGTTCTCCTCCGGCCGCAGATTGACCACGGCAGGCGTGGTGTACTCCTTCACGACAGCAGTCGCGGTGTCCGAGCGCACCGCGGCGCGGGGAAGAGTGGTTGTCGTAGTCATGTGCAACGGTCCTTTCCGGGCAGCCCAGCGTGGCGGACCAATGGCGGTCTCGCCGGGCTCGCGCTCGGCAGCCGCGAATGCGGCGGCCGTGAGATGGGTGCTGCTCTAAGGCGCTGCCGTGGACGACTCAGCCGGAGCACGCAGGAAACGGACCTTTCCTGTCCTGCCGTCCGGCACCCGGTCGACGCCGCAAACACGGCAACCCGGGTAGGGCGCAGCAGGGACATTACTCGGACACACTAACAATTGCAAGCAATTGGCTCGGGTGCTCTAAATGCACAAGCGATCGGAACTGCCCATCTCGTTACCAGAGTCCCTCAAGTCTTATTCGATCGAGTGGCGACGAGCTTGACTCGTCTCATTACCTGTCCGTGCGGCCCCTCAAGGAGGCATCGATCGCCCGGTAAACGGACATCCGGTTTGTTAGGACGTTGCGATCGGGTAGTCGATCAGGACACCACAGAGGGGATACCGCCGGTCATGGGGCCGAGTCACACGGTGGAGCGCTTGTGGTTGGGATCGTGCTGTTGTCGCAATCCGCGTTGTAGGCGGCTCTCGGCCTAAGGCGGCCGGTGATCATGGTCAGTGATTTCCGCCAAGCCGCCGTTGTCCCGCCAGGAGACGCGAGTCACCAGCTGTCCAATGGGGGACCCGACCAGGTGACTGACTACGCATTGGGGGATGTACCTGAAGCGGATGACCCCGCTTGGCGCGTCGCTCCTGCACCTGGAAGACACCTCAACGCCGCTACACATGGGCTCGCTCGCCATCTTCGATGGGCCAGCAGCAAGCCACGACGAATTCCGCCGGCTGGTGCGGGAGAGACTGGCCCTCATCCAGCGTCATCGTCAGAAGGTGCAGCGCGTCCCATTCCGCGTGGTCCGGCCGGTTTGGATCGACGACCAGCACTTCGACATCGACCAGTTTCAGGTTGAATCTGCCCTCCACTTGGCAACCACCCAGGGTGGTCGCCGAGTTTGCCCAACTTGTTGGTTGGGCCCGGCATGAGACCTACGGTCTCAGACCGTTGTGTTGTCACACCTTACGGGCGTAGATTGAGGCTGCTGAGAAAGCAGCCAGCCCGGATCGGCATGCCGCTAAAGCCGCCCCCGCGAGCGTATTGCTCACCACAGGCCGCCAAGGATAAACATCATGCGAACGTTGTGGCCACGAGTCTTGGCGTGCCCAGTGGTGATCCGCGAAGCACACTGCAACCGCGAAAGTATCCGCGGACCGGTGTCCATTGTTCCGTGCCTGTCTCACTCACCTCTAGCTAGGAGCTCACCATGCCGATCACCGTTTTTGACGTCCCCGCGTGGGCCGATGAAGGGCTCGATGTCCCGCAGCCCACGGACTCGGAGACCGCTCGGATGTTGGGGGTCCTTGTTCGCCACCGGCACGACGTGAGTCCTGCTCGGCCCGGCCTGTCCGACCCGCGGGAGGAGCTCATTGCGCCGGAGCAGGCGCAGCCGTGGGATTTCTGAACCGCCCATCCGCTGCTTGACCTTCTCCCGTGCAGTGGCGACCAGCGCGGTGGACGGCGTTCACTGCTGTTCGGGCACTGCTTTGGGCAGATGTACGGTCGGAGGTTCTTCCCGCCCGTCGTTGCCTTGGTCTACGGTTTGGTGTCCGGTTGAGTGTTTCAGGCGTTGATGGTCTGGGGTTGCTGTGGACGAGGATGATCTGACGGCGGGTCTGGCGGGATTGTCGGGGTTGTTGACGGGGCACCGGCCATTGCGGGAGACGTTGACCGACATCGCGGAGTTCGCGGTGAAGGCGATTCCCGGGGCTGATGGCGCCGGTCTGACGATGTTGGAGGATGACCGGGCGCAGACGGTGGTGTCCAGCGCGGCGTTCGTGCACGCGGTCGACGACGTGCAATACGGGCTGGGGGAGGGGCCGTGTCTG
>JBDUDX010000091.1:0-22794 GCA_040002735.1 Frankiaceae bacterium
GGGGTCGCGCTGCCAGTCCTTGGCCACCTTGACCCGCAGGTCGAGATACACCCGACTGCCCAGCAGCGCCTCGATCTGGCGGCGGGCGGCCGTACCGACCGCTTTGAGGCGAGCACCGCCGGAGCCGATCACGATGGCACGCTGGCTGTCGCGTTCCACGTACAGCACGGCGGCGATGTCGATCAGATCCCGACCCTCACGCGGAGTGAGCTCCTCGACCACGACCGCGATGGAGTGCGGCAGCTCATCCCGTACGCCTTCCAGGGCGGCCTCGCGGATCAACTCGCCCACCATGACCGACTCGGGCTCGTCAGTCAGCTCGCCGTCCGGGTAGAGCGCCGGGCCGGCGGGAAGTCGGCCGATGAGCAGGTCGGCGAGCAGGCTCACCTGGTAGCCGGTGACCGCAGAGACCGGTACCACCTCCGCCCAGTCGCCGAGGTCCGACACCGCGAGCAGGGCGACGGCCAGCCGGGACGGGTCGACGGTGTCGGCCTTGGTGACAACGGCGAAGGCGGGTGTACGCCGCAGTCGGCCCAGCTCCTCGGCCAGATAGCGGTCACCCGGGCCGACCTTCTCATCCGCCGGTACGCAGAACGCCGCGACGTCGACCTCGGCCAGGGTGGTCCGGACGACGTCGTTGAGCCGCTCCCCGAGTAGCGTCCGGGGCCGGTGCAGGCCCGGGGTGTCGACCACGATGAGCTGGGCGTCGGGTCGGGTCACCACTCCCCGAACGGCGTGCCGGGTGGTCTGGGGGCGGTCGCTGGTGATCGCCACTTTGGCTCCGACCAAGGCGTTGGTCAGGGTGGACTTGCCGACGTTCGGCCGTCCGACGAAGCAGGCGAAGCCGCAGCGGTGCCCGGGAAGTTCAGTCATCGGGAGGCAGCGTACGTGTCCGGACGCCGTCAGCAGGCCGTCCGCAAGCGTCGGGCGCCGCGGCGACCTGCTTGCTCCGGAACTCGCAGGGTACGTCGGTGCAGCCATTGGGTTGCGTCCTTCGCCGGCATCGGACGGCTGAGCAGGTAGCCCTGCATGGCGTCGCAGCCCATTTTCAGGAGCGCCTCGCGGGTCGGCTCGTCTTCCACGCCTTCGGCCACGACCTCCAGATTGAGGGTATGGGCCAGGTCGATGACCGCCTGAACGATCGCCGAGCCGGTCGGCTGGGCAGCCATCGCCCACACGAACGACTTGTCGATCTTCAACTCGGCCACCGGCAGCCGCTGCAGGTAGGCCAGGGAGGAGTAGCCGGTACCGAAGTCGTCCAGACTGAGCGTGATTCCGAGCGCCACCAGTTCGGCCAGTACCTCGATGGTTCGCTCGAAGTCCACCATCAGGCTTGTCTCGGTGATTTCCAGCGTGAGCAAGGCGGGGGGTACGTCGAAGTCCGTCAAGGCCTGGGCGACGCGCGCCGGCATGCCCGGTTCCAGCAGTCCGCGGGCGGAGAGGTTCACCGATACACCGACCCGGATGCCGCTGGCCAGCCACGATCGCACCTGGAAGAGCGCCGCGTGCAGGACGCCTTCGGTCAGCACGGCGATCAGTCCGGTCTGTTCGGCAACCGGAATGAACTCGTCCGGCATCACCAGCCCCCGCCGAGCGGATTGCCACCGGGCGAGCGCCTCCATTCCCACAACATCGCCGGATCGCAACGCCACCTTCGGCTGGTAGAACACCTTGATTTCACCGGTTTCGACACCGTGGCGGAGTTCCCGGGACAAGGCGAGCCGCCGCAGGTTCGCCACGTGGTCGTCGCTGCTGTAGACCGCGACGCCGGACGTGACGCGCTTGGCCGCGTACATCGCCACGTCGGCGTGTTGCAGGAGGGACATGGCGTCCCGGCCGTGTTCGCCCAGCACCGCAATGCCGATCGAGGCTCGCGCCTCCAGCGTCGTACCCTCCACCTCGAACGGTTCCCGGAGCGCGACCCGGATCTCCTCCGCAACGTTGACGGCTTCGGCGGCGGTCGGGCTTGCTGGCAGCAGGACGGCGAACTCGTCGCCGCCGAGCCGGGCCAAGGTGACCTCGGGAAGCAATCGCGCGGCGAGCCGGCGGGCCACTTCGCGCAGCAGTACGTCACCGATCCGGTGCCCTAAGGCATCGTTCACCTCTTTGAACCGGTCGAGATCGAGCAGCAGAATCGATCCGGTGCCGTTCCGCGTGAGGTGCTCATCGATCTCGGTGAAGAGCAGCGTCCGGTTGCCGAGACCGGTGAGCGCATCGTGGCGGGCGTCGTGGCGCAGCTGCGCGAGGGATCGGTTCGCCCGCAGCGCCGCCTCGGCGTGCGTGGTGATGGTCTCCAGCATCCGGGCGTCATCGGCGGTGAAGGTGGACATCTCGCCCATGCGGTTCTCCACTTGAAGCACCGCATTGATCCCGCCACCATCCCCCAACGGAGCGAGGACGGCGTC
The DNA here is from genome assembly GCA_040002735.1 of Frankiaceae bacterium. Taxonomy (GTDB): domain Bacteria; phylum Actinomycetota; class Actinomycetes; order JADGOV01; family JADGOV01; genus JADGOV01. The sequence continues at coordinate 2,406 of JBDUDX010000091.1, forward strand.
CCGCAGGCGGTGCCCGGCCAACCAGCCGCGGACGGCCGGCAACCGGCTGCGGCGGGACGCCACGACCGGCCGTCCGGTCCGGAGTATTTCGGCGATCAGCTCGTCGCCGCCGGCGTCAAGGGGTTCCCGCAGCACCACCCGTTCGGCCCGCAACACTGTGCGACAGCGATCCAGCAGCACCGCGCGCAGGGCCGCGTCCGTGGGCGCGGCGGACAGCTCGCGGGAGAGATCGTAGAGCTGGCCGAGGTTGGTGTGCTTGCGCAGTAGATCGGAGTGCGCTCGGTAGGCCATGACGGTCACTACCGCGATGACCACCAGCAGGACGATTCCAGCCGGGTTGAACTGCACCACGATCACGACCACCAGGGCCAGCGTGGTGTTGAGCGTTCCGGAGAGTGCGACCGAGCCGAACACCTGGCGCCCGACGGAGGCGGTAATCCGGCCGCCGAGAATCGCCATCGCCGCCAGTACCGACACCGTGCTGGCGATCTCGGCGGCGGCGATGCAGAGGAACGTAAAGATCAGGTCTCGGGGTCGCAGCGGTCCCGGTTGTACGGCAACGGCGAAAAGCGTTGCCGCGATGGCAGACTCGGCGGCGAAAAGCCCGGCGTTGAACAGCGACTTGTGGATCGGCGTACGGCGGGCCGCAAAGACAATTGCCGCTCCCGCCAACCGGGCGAGTACGACGGTCGTGGGGCTCATGGAGAACAGCGCGAGAACGAGCGGAATCTCGCTGAGTGACGCCGAGACGGTTTCTCGGCGGAACTCGACATGCAGCTGCGTCACTTCCGAGACCGTGAACGCCGCGACAAAGGCGGCGAACACCCACCACACCGGCGGTCCGGTGCGCGACTGCACTCCCAGCACCAGCGCGGTCGCCGTCACCAGCAGGCTCGCCGAGAACAGCGTGAGTCGGGCGGTGGGACTTCGATGTACGGCCCACGTGCCGCTGAGGTGACGCGTCATAACGTCCCCTCAGCGAGCCCGGCTCACACGCAGCGTGACCTAAGGCTACGCTGCGTCAGCTAGTTGAGCGACGGACCATTCAAAGACGGGCCGTTCAGTGACGGACCATTCAACGACGGGCCGTTCAAGGACGGCCCATTCAGGGACGGACCGTTCAAGGACGGGCCGTTGAGGGAGGGGCCGCTGCGGCTGTGTCCAGCCGTCGTCGAGACGGTAGGTGCCGTACCGAGAGTCGTACCGGCCAGCGCGGCGACGACAGCGGCGCCGGCGAGGGAGCGACGAAGGAGCGCGGTACGCGTCATGAGAACCTGATTCGTTAAAGGATGATGGTTCTCCCTCGGCCAATCAGAGTGATCGGTGTACCGCCAATCGGGGGAAACTTCGGCATCCAAGCCGTACGCTCCGTCGGAACCGTCAGAGCACGGCGCGTCGTTGCCAGTCGGAACCGTCAGCGCACGGCGCGTCGTTGCCAGTCGGAACGGTCGGCAGCCCCCACCAGGAGGGCGGGACAGCCCAGCTCAGCCAGCACCGGCTCAGCGGCCGGATCTGCACTGCCCACCACGGCCGCCGCCTCCAACGTCTCCGCCCCGCTGGACACCGCCGCCGCGACGGCTGCCTGGATGGCCGTGAGCCGGAGTGCGCCGAGCGCGACGGTGCCGGCGGCATACGTCCGGCCGGTGGAGTCCCGGACCGCAGCACCCTCCGCCGCTCCGAGCCGTGCCCGGGTAGCTCGGGCCAACGTGAGCAGCTTGGCATCCTCTGCGTCCAGCGGCGGCGGAGCCGTAGCGTCAGCGGAGGAAGTGGGCTCAGACATCGGCGTGCGCCTGCACCGGCGGTGGCACCGACGCCGGGGACTCGATACGGGCGACCAGAACTGTCCCCACCCGATTGCGTCGGCCCTGCCCGCTTTCGGTGGTGAGCCGGAGGCCCTGCACCTCGATGGTCGAACCGGGGATCGGTACCCGACCCAACTCGCGGGCGAGCAGACCGCCGACGGTTTCCACGTCGTCACAGGCGAGATCGGTGCCGTACAACTCGTCCAGCTCCTCCAGGGAGAAGCGCACGCTGACCCGGGCCTCGCGGTCGGAGACCGGCTGGTGGCGGGGCGCTTCCACGTCGTACTCGTCGGTGATCTCCCCGACGATCTCCTCCAGGATGTCCTCGATGGTGACCAGCCCGGCCGTGCCGCCGTATTCATCGATCACGATCGCAACGTGGTTGCGGGCGGCTTGCATCTCCTGCAGCAGTTCGTCCACCGGCTTGGTGTCCGGGACGAACGCCGCCGGGCGCATCACCGAGTCGACGGTTTCGGTGGATTGGCCGCGCCGGTGGTCATAGCTGCGTCGGGCGAGGTCTTTGAGGTACGCGAACCCGACCACATCGTCCTCGCTCTCCCCGACGACCGGGATCCGGGAGTATCCGCTGCGCAACGCGAGGGAGAGCGCTTGGCGGACGGTCTTGGCGCGTTCGATGAACACGATGTCGGTACGCGGAACCATCACCTCCCGCACCATGGTGTCGCCGAGTTCGAAGACCGAGTGGATCATCCGCCGCTCGCCGGCCTCGATGACCTGCCGTTCCTCCGCGAGGTCGACGAGGTCGCGGAGTTCGGCCTCGGAGGTGAACGGCCCGTCGCGATAACCCTTTCCCGGGGTCACGGCATTGCCGAGAATGATCAGCAGCTTCGGCAGCGGCCCGAGCAGCCGCGCGAACGCCACCGCGACACCGGCGGTGGCCAGCCCGATTCGGTCAGCGTGCTGCCGACCCAGAGTCCGGGATGCGACGCCGATCAGCACGTAGCTGAGCAGCGTCATGCTGGCGGCCGCGACCAGCAAGGCCAGCCAACCGGCCCCCCACTCCTCGATGCATACGAACGCGACCAGCACCGTGGCGGTGAGTTCGGTGGCGTGCCGGAGCAACAGCAAGACGTTGAGGTAGTGCGGCGCGCCCGGAACATCCTGGCCGACGACGGTCTGTAAGCGGCGGGCGCCGCGACGCCCTTCGGCGACGAGTTCGGCGACCCGCGACCGGGACACCCTGCTCAGCGCCGCCTCCATGTTGGAGAAGGCGGCCGCCATCAAGACCAGCAGCACGGCCGCAGCGAGCGCCAGATAGTCCGCGACCCTCATGGCACCTGGCTGGGATCGGGCGGCTGCCGGGCCTGCTGCCAGGAGGTGAGCAGCTCCGTCTGGCGACGAAACATCTCCTGCTCCTGGGCTGGCTCGCCGTGGTCGTAGCCGAGCAGGTGGAGGATGCCGTGAGTGGCCAGCAGGTGCAGTTCGTCCTCGGCACCGTGGCCCGCGGCCTGGGCCTGCTGCCGGGCGACTTGCGGGCACAACACGACGTCGCCGAGCAGCGTCGGCGCCGGGTCCGCGTCGTCGTCGGTTCCGCGGCCGGTCCGAAAAGCCGGGTCGAGTTCGTCCATCGGAAAGGCAAGTACGTCGGTGGGGCCCGGCTCGTTCATCCACCGTTCGTGCAAGGCGGTCATCGATTTCTCATCGACCAGCAGCACGGACAACTCGGCCAACGGGTGCACCCCCATCGCGCTCAGCACATGGCGGCCGAGGGCGACCAGCGCCGACTCGTCGATGGGGAGGCCGGACTCGTTGGCCAGTTCGATTGCCATGGCGGGCTCAGCGACGGCCGCTGCGGCGCGGACCGCCGGCGCGTTGCCGGGAGTCCGTGGCGTCCGGCTGTTCGGCGTCGTGTCGGGCGTACGCGTCGACGATATCGCTCACCAGCCGGTGTCGGACGACGTCGCCGCTGGTCAGCGACGCGAAGTGGACGTCGTCGATGCCGTCGAGGATGCCCCGGACCACCCGCAGCCCGGACGGCGTACCGCTCGGCAGATCCACCTGGGTGATGTCGCCGGTCACGACGATCTTGGAGCCGAATCCGAGCCGGGTGAGGAACATCTTCATCTGTTCCGCGGAGGTGTTCTGCGCCTCGTCCAAGATGATGAAGGCGTCGTTGAGGGTCCGGCCCCGCATGTAGGCCAGCGGAGCCACCTCGATCGTGCCGCTGCTGATCAGCCGCGGAATGGACTCCGGGTCGATCATGTCGTGCAGCGCGTCGTAGAGCGGCCGAAGGTACGGGTCGATCTTCTCGTACAGCGTGCCGGGTAGGAATCCGAGCCGCTCCCCGGCCTCCACCGCTGGGCGGGTCAGGATGATGCGGTTCACCGACTTGGCCTGCAGGGACTGCACCGCCTTGGCCATCGCCAGGTACGTCTTGCCGGTGCCGGCCGGGCCGATGCCGAAGACGATGGTGTGCGCGTCGATCGCATCCACGTACCGCTTCTGGTTCACCGTCTTGGGCCGGATGGTTCGCCCGCGGCTGGACAGGATGTTGAGCGTCAGCACCTCGGCGGGTCGCTCGCTGCCGCCGCCGCGGAGCATGGCGAGGCTGCGTTCGACGGACTCCTGGGTCAGCGCGCCGCCGCTGTCCAGCAGGGCCAGCAGCTCCTCGAAGAGGCGTACCGCCAAGGCGTTCTCGGCCGGGTCACCGGTGATGGTGATTTCGTTGCCGCGGACGTGGATGTCACTGTGGAACGCGCGTTCGATGACCTGCAGGAGCTCGTCCCGGGAGCCGAGGAGGCTCACCATGGAACGGGCACCGGGAACGACGATGCGGGTCTGCGCCGGCGCATCGGGATGGCGGGGAGTATCCGGCATGTGCTCGGCCGGGGGCCGCACCTGCTTTCCCAGTCGAGGAATGAACCAGCCCATGGTACCCACCGAAAGCGGGTTCGTAGAGATCAACCGGGCGGCCAGCCGAGGCCCCGGCCGCCGAGGAGGTGCCCGTGCACGTGCAGCACGGTTTGGCCGGCGTCGTGGCCCACGTTGAAGACCAGCCGCCAGCCCCGTTCGGCAATTCCTTCCTGGCTGGCCACCGCGGCCGCTTGTCGTACCACCTCGCCGAGCAGCTCCGGGTTGTCCGCCGCCAAGCTGCCCACGTCGATGTGGTGCGCCTTGGGCACCACCAGGACGTGGGTGGGCGCCTGTGGGTTGATGTCCCGGAACGCCAGTACCCGCTCGGAGTCGAGTACCAGGGTCGCCGGGACCTCACCGGCCACGATGTCGCAGAACAGGCAGCTGTCCGTCATAGCAGAAGTGTCCCCTGCGGCGCGGCCGGATCGGTCAGCCCCCGGACGCCGGTCAGCCCCACCGGCCGCACCCGGCGAGCACCACGGCGGCGGCTGCGGTGGCGGCCGTCGACGTGCGCAACACCGTCGGCCCGAGCCGGCACACCTGGGCACCGGCGGCTGCCAGCTGGTCGATCTCCTCGGGTGCAATGCCCCCCTCCGGGCCGACGATCAGCAGCAGGTCACCGGCGGTCGGCAGCCGCTGGGCTGCCAGCGGGCCGGTCGCGGATTCGTGCAGCACGACGGCCAGCGCCGCGTTGCGGACCCGGGTAGTCAGCGTGCCCGGCGTGCAGGGGTCTCCGACCACCGGCAGCCAGGCCCGGCGGGACTGCTTCGCCGCCTCCTGGGCGGTGGCGCGCCACCGCTGCAGCGACTTCTCTCCGCGAACGCCTTCCCAGCGCACGACCGACCGGGCCGCCGGCCAGGGCACGATCTCATCCACCCCGACCTCGACCATCGAAGCCACGGCCCGCTCGCCGGCGTCGGCCTTGACGAGAGCCTGTACGACCACCAGCCACGGCTTCGGCGCCGGTACGGCGACCCGGGATTCCGCCCGCACGTCCACCCAGTCCGGCCCCACCGCGGTCACCGTGCCGCACACCACCTGCCCGTGGCCGTCGGTCAGGTCGATGCGCTCACCCGGACGGAGCCGGCGAACGGCTGCCGCGTGCCGCCCCTCCGGGCCATCGAGGTGGATCACTTCCCCGGCCAGCGCGGCCGGCTCGGCCAGAAACCGGGCCGCCGTCACCGACCGCTGAAGGCGTCGCGCAGCCGGGAAAACAGCCGACCGCCGTCCCGGCCGGCGTCGCCGCCGTCGACCTCCTCACCGCGGAGGGCGGCCAACTCGCGCAGCAGTCGTTCCTGCTCGCCGTCGAGGCGGGTGGGCGTACGGACCTCGACGTGCACATGGAGATCACCGCGAGTCCGGCCGTCGGTGGACAACCGCGGCACGCCCTTGCCACGCAGCGTCAGCACCGAGCCGGACTGGGTGCCGGGCCGGACGTCGATGGCCTCGGAACCGTCCAGCGTGTCCAGGGTGACCTTCGTACCCAGCGCGGCTGTGGTCATCGGCAACGTCACCTGACAGTGCAGGTCGGCACCGTCCCGGGTGAAGATCGGATGCTCCCGCTCGGAGATCTCCACGTACAGATCGCCGGGGGGGCCACCACCGGGGCCGACTTCGCCCTTGCCGGAGAGTCGGATCCGCATCCCCGCCTCGACTCCCTTGGGTACCACCACAGTGATCGTCCGGCGGGTCCGCACCCGACCCTCGCTGCCGCACTCCGGGCAGGGATGCGTGATCCGGCTCCCGGTACCGCCGCACGCGGCGCACGGCCGGGAGGTCATCACCTGGCCCAGGAAGGATCGCTGGACGGACTGGATCTCGCCGCGCCCGCGGCAGGTTTGACAGGTCTCCGGATGCGTGCCGGGAGCGCAACCGGATCCGGTGCAGACCGGGCACACCTCGGCGGTATCGATGGTGATCTCCCGGGTAACGCCGAAGGCTGCCTCCGAGAGGTCGAGTTCCAGCCGGATCAGGGCGTCGGCACCTTGGCGGATGCGACTGCGCGGCCCGCGGCCACCGCCCGGACCCCCGCCACCGAAGAAGGCGTCCATGATGTCGCTGAACCCGCCGAACCCCCCACCGAACGGCGAACCGCCGCCACCGCTTTGGGACAGTGGGTCGCCGCCGAGATCGTGGATCTGACGCTTCTCCGGATCCGAGAGCACCTCGTAGGCGGCCGTTACCTCCTTGAAGCGGTCCTGGGTGGCCGGATCCGGGTTGACATCCGGATGCAGCTCGCGGGCCAGCCGGCGATACGCCTTCTTGATCTCCTCCGGCGTAGCGTCCCGCCGTACGCCGAGGGCGCCGTAGTAGTCGGGCACCTAGCTCCTCACTCGTTGCCACATCGCGGTGGGCCGGATCATTGCCCGGCCAGGATCTGGCCGACGTACCGGGCAACGGCGCGGACCGCGCCGATCGCCCCGGGATAGTCCATCCGGGTCGGTCCCAGCACGCCGAGCGCGGCCAGCGGCGCCTCGGAGCGGCCATATGCGGTGGAGACCACCGACGTGCTGCGCAGTCCCTCGTGCGGGTTCTCGGCGCCGATCAACACGCTCACGATGGCCGGGTCGGTCGCCTCCCCCAGCAACCGAAGCAGCACAACCTGCTCCTCCAACGCTTCCAGGACCGGGCGGATGGAGTACGGGAAGTCGACGGAGAACCGGGTCAGGTTCGCCGTACCGGCGAGTACCACCCGCTCATCCGGATGCTCCACCAGGGTTTCCAGCATGGTGGAGAGCACCGAGTTGACAAACGGCAGCCGGTCGCGCGGAAAGGCATCAGCCACGTCGTCCAGCAGGGACGGCGCCTCGACGAGCAGCTTGCCGGCGACCCGGTTGTTCAGCGCCATCCGGATGTCGGCCACCATCGCCTCATCGATCGACTGGCCGAACTCCACCACCCGCTGCTCCACCCGACCCGTGTCGGTGATGAGGACGAGCAGCACCCGCGCCGGGGAGAGCCGGACCAATTCCACGTGGCGGACCGCGGAGCGCGACAGCGACGGGTACTGCACAACGGCGACCTGGCGGGTCACCTGGGCGAGCAGCCGGACGGTTCGGCGGACCACATCGTCAAGATCGAGCGCGCCCTCGAGGAACGTCTGGATCGCCCGCCGTTCCGCGGCGCTCAGCGGCTTGATCGAAGAGAGCCGGTCCACGAAGAGCCGGTAGCCCTTGTCCGTGGGCACCCGGCCGGCACTGGTGTGCGGCTGGGCGATGTAGCCCTCCTCCTCCAGCAACGCCATGTCGTTGCGGATGGTTGCTGAGGAGACGCCGAGGTTGTGCCGCTCGACCAGCGCCTTGGAGCCGACCGGCTCGTTGGTGGAGACATAATCCTCGACGATGGCGCGGAGCACGTCGAGCTTGCGATCATCGAGCACCGCATCGTCCAGCATCGGGCCTCCCTTCCACCGCAGTCCCGGCGCGCTGGCACTCTGGTATTTGGAGTGCCAATGATATGTCGGCACCGAACCGGTGTCAGTCGAGGAGTCGGCGGACCACCCCATCTGCGAGCAGCCGGCCACGGCGAGTGAGCACGCCCCGTCCACGGGCAACGGCCGCCGGTACCAGCAGGTTTTCGGCCGCCAACGCCCGTACCGTCCCGGCCGGCAGGCCCCCGACGGGCAAGCCCTCGGCCATGCGCAGGCCGAGCAGCAGCCGTTCCATCCTCCGCTGTTCGGCCGACAGGGTCTCTCGACCCTGCGCCGGCGATAGCCCGGCCGCCAGCCGGTCGGCGTACCCGGTCGGATGCTTTCGGTTCCACCACCGGATCCCGCCGATGCCGCTGTGCGCCCCCGGCCCGATCCCCCACCAGTTGCCGTCGCGCCAATACCCGAGGTTGTGCCGGCAGGCGTGACCGGGACGGGCCCAGTTGCTGACCTCGTACCAGCTCAACCCGGCCGCGCTCAAGACCTCGTCGGCGTGCTCATACCGGTCGGCCAGATCGTCGTCGTCCGTTGCCCGGATCTCGCCGCGGGCCAGCAGGCGCCCGAGTCGGGTCCCGTCCTCGATGCCCAGGGCGTACGCCGAGACGTGATCCGGGTCCACTTCCAGGGCGGCCTCCAGGCTTGCCCGCCAATCCCGCGAGGTTTCCCCGGGCGCGCCGTAGATCAGGTCGAGGCTCACGCTGTCGAAGCCCGCCGCGCGCGCCCACCCCACCGCCGCACCGGGCCGGCCGGCCGTGTGCCGGCGGTCCAGCGTCGCCAGCACGTGCGGCACGGCCGATTGCATACCGAGGCTGAGGCGATTGACTCCTTGGCCGCGGAGCTGTTGCAGGTACGCCGCATCGACCGACTCGGGATTGGCTTCGCAACTCACCTCGACGTCGCGGGCGAGTCCGAACTCCGCGGCGATCGCAGCGAGGATCCGCCCGAGGTCCTCAGCTGGCAGCAGCGTGGGCGTACCGCCGCCGAAGAACACTGTCTGGACCGGTCGATCGAAGGTGCCCAAGACGCGGCGGGCCAGACGTACCTCAGCGACGGCCGTATCGGCGTAGGCGGCCTGCGAGGCGCCGCCGCCCAACTCGGCCGACGTGTAGGTGTTGAAGTCGCAGTATCCGCAGCGGGTGGCGCAGAACGGGACGTGGACGTACACCCCGAACGGCCGGCTGGTCAGGTCCTGCAGCGCAGCCGCCGGCAGCCGGCCGTCGTCGGGAGCCGGCTCGCAGTCGGGCAGCGCAGCGGGCATCCCGCCAGTCTCGCTCAGCCCGGCGGCGGTGGCGGGATGTCCGGCAGCGCCAGCGTCAGCGGATAGGGCATCGTCAGCTCCACCGACATCCCTCGGCGCACCACCGCCACCTCCCGGTAGCGGTCGCCATCGTCGAGTTCCAGCACCCAAACCGAGGGCTCCGTGGGATCGGCGAGCCAATAGGACGGCACTCCCCACTCCGCGTAAACGGCCCGCTTGGTGGTCCGGTCGTACAGTCCGGTACTGGACGAGCGCACCTCTACCACGAGCAACGGCGCGGCCCGGGTGAGCATCTTCTCGTCGAAGTCGGCGGTCCGGGCGACGAGCACATCGGGTACGAAGGTGCGCTCGGCATTGGGCTTGAGGTCGAACGGACCGAACAGCACTTCACAATCGGCTGGGCAAGCGCTCCTCAGCAACATGAATAGGTCGGCGGCGAGCCGCTGGTGAGCCAGGTTCGGGCTGGGACTCACGATCAGAATCCCGTCGAGCAGCTCGAAGCGGTAGCCGCTGGACTCCGGCAGGGCGTCCAGATCGGCCTGGGTGAACGGCGACGGCGGGCGGCCCTTGAGCAGCAACTCCCAGACCAGGAAGTCCTTATCGCCGACCTCGGGTGGCTGGGCGGGCAGCGGTACGGCGGTGGACACGGCGACTCCTCGGAGGTCGGGATCTGCATCTTCCCGACATTGCCTCAAGGGTGCGACATCGTGCGGGGGTTGTCCACAGGCTCCATCCGCGGCCCGGCGGCGGCGGGCTACGGTGCCGCTTCCGACGTTCGCCTTGGAGGTTTCGACATGCGCTCAGCGCTACGTTTCGCCATCGGCGTCACGGCTGTAACCGCCCTGCTCACCGGCTGCGCCGGCGGCGGCGATCCACCCCGCAGCGCACCGGCTGCCTCGACCACCGCGACGGGCAGCGGCGCAACCGCGCTGGTTGCTCGATCCGGCGCCGGCGTCGAGGCCGGCGACCTCAGCCGGGTCCAGGTCGCGCAGGACGTCACCGTGCCCGGCCGCCCGTCGGACAAGCTCCGGCTCGGCGTGCAGTCCCTGTCCGTGCAGGGAAAGGTGATGCTCCTGCGATTGGTCGTGACGCCACACTTCGCTTCGCAAAGCAACGACAAAGCGCTCTCGCTGTTCGACGCCCTGGGCGATCAGGTATTCCGTCCGCGGCTCGTCGACGGCATCAACCTGAAGGAGTACTCAGCCATCGGCGGCGTCGACCCCTGGGTGTCCAGCGAGTTGGACGTACACGCTGTCAACGGCTCGCCCATGCTGGCCTGGGCGTACTTCGCCGCTCCACAAGACAACATCTGCACGGTCAAGGTGCGCATCAGCGACGCCTGGCCGGCTTTCACCGATGTTCCGATTACCCGATGAGGCACCCCCGGTCAGGTCTGCGGGTCGGCTCGGTCGTCCTCGCCGTCCTCGCCGTGGCCGGCACCCTGGGCGAGGGAGCGCCCGCCGGACCGGACGAGCGCCCGACACCGACCGAGAACGAGGCGGCGGCCTCGGTACGGATCTTCGATATTCGCGGCTCCGTCAAGGTGTGGGACGTGGCGGGGTCGGTGTCGGGGCTGCAGACCATCACCCGGACGGGTGGGCAGACCGTTCTCACGCTGAAGTCGGACATCCTGTTCGACTTCAGCAGGGCCGTGCTCAGCCCGCCCGCGGTAGCCCGGATCGGCCGGCTTGTCGCCGATGTGCCGCGCGGCGTCCGGTTGGCCGTTCGCGGGTACACCGACGCGATCGGCTCGGCAGCCGCGAATCGAGAGCTGTCCCAACGCCGAGCCGACGCTGTTGCCGCCGCGGTTGCGGACCGTCGCGCCGATCTGGTTCTCGACGTCGTCAGCCGGGGTGAGGCCGAACCGGTCGCGCCGAACACGATGGCCGGAAAGGACAACCCGGAAGGCCGGGCGAAGAACCGGCGAGTCGAGATCCGCTACCGGAGCAGCGGTTCGGCCCGTTGAGCTGGGCCGTGCCGAGTCGTCGTCTGCAACCGTCGGCTCAGGAGGCGTCGGTGGACAGCGCGGCGATGAACGCCTCCTGGGGGACCTCGACCCGACCCACCATCTTCATCCGCCGCTTACCTTCCTTTTGCTTCTCCAGCAGCTTGCGCTTGCGGGTGATGTCCCCGCCGTAACACTTGGCGAGCACGTCTTTGCGGATCGCCCGGATGTTCTCCCGGGCGATGATCCGGGATCCGATCGCGGCCTGAATCGGTACCTCGAACTGCTGGCGTGGGATGAGCTGCCGCAGCTTGCTGGTGAGCGCAACGCCGTAGGCGTACGCCTTGTCCTTGTGCACGATCGCGCTGAAGGCGTCCACCGGCTCGCCCTGCAGCAGGATGTCCACCTTCACCAAGGCAGCGGCCGCTTCACCGGCCGGCTCGTAGTCCAGGCTGGCGTACCCACGGGTACGAGACTTCAGCTGGTCGAAGAAGTCGAAGATGATCTCGCCGAGCGGCAGGGTGTACCGCAGCTCGACCCGATCCTGGGAAAGGTAATCCATACCGAGGAGTACCCCGCGCCGGCCCTGGCACAGCTCCATCACCGCACCGACGTAATCACTCGGCAGCAACAGCATTGCCCGTACCACCGGCTCCCGGACTTCGGCGATCTTGCCGTCCGGCCAGTCGCTGGGGTTGGTGACCGTCAACTCCTCGCCACCCTCCAGCGCCACCCGGTACACCACATTCGGCGCGGTGGAGATCAGCGACAGGTCGAACTCACGCTCCAGCCGCTCCCGGACGATCTCCAGGTGCAGCAGCCCGAGAAACCCGCAGCGGAAGCCGAACCCGAGCGCCGCGGAGGTCTCCGGCTCATAGACGAACGAGGCGTCGTTGAGTTGCAGCTTGTCCAGGGCGTCGCGCAGTAACGGGTACTCGCTGCCGTCGATCGGATACAGCCCGGAGTAGACCATCGGCTTGGGGTCCCGGTACCCGCCGAGCATCTCCTTCGCCGGCTTGCTCGCCTCGGTGACGGTGTCACCGACCCGGGAGTGTCGGACGTCCTTCACCCCGGTGATCAGGTAGCCGACTTCGCCCACGCCGAGACCCGCGGTACCGACCGCTTCCGGCGAGATCACGCCGACTTCGAGCATCTCGTGGGTCGCGCCGGTGGACAGCATCTTGATCCGGTCGTGGTCCCGGAGGTAGCCGTCGAACACTCGCACGTAGGTGACCACGCCGCGGTAGACGTCGTACACGCTGTCGAAGATCAACGCTCGGGCCGCCGCGTCCGGGTCGCCGGTCGGGGCCGGGACCTGCGCCACGATCACGTCGAGCAGGTCCCGGACGCCTTCGCCGGTCTTGGCGCTGACCCGCAGCACATCGGTCGGGTCGCAGCCGATCACGCCGGCGAGTTCCTCGGCGTACTTCTCCGGCTGGGCCGCCGGCAGATCGATCTTGTTCAGCACCGGCACGATCGTGAGGTCGTTCTCCATGGCCAGGTAGAGGTTGGCCAACGTCTGCGCCTCGATGCCCTGGGCGGCGTCGACCAGCAGGACCGCCCCCTCGCAGGCAGCGAGCGAGCGGGAGACCTCGTAGGAGAAGTCGACGTGGCCCGGGGTGTCGATCAGGTTCAGCACATGCTGCCGGCCGGAGGACTCCCAGGGCAGCCGGACCGCCTGGGCCTTGATCGTGATGCCACGCTCGCGTTCGATGTCCATCTTGTCGAGGTACTGCGCCCGCATGGCCCGACCCTCGACAATGCCGGTGACCTCAAGCATCCGGTCGGCCAACGTCGACTTGCCGTGATCGATGTGGGCAATGATGCAGAAGTTCCGGATACTGGCGGGATCCGTCCTGGTGGGCGAGGTCCTCGACGCTGGCGGCACGGGTTCCATGGTCGCATGGCGGCCGGTGCGAGGCGGCTGGTGATAATCTGTCGAGGACTGTGTGCGCGGACGTCGCGCCCTCCCCGATCATTTAGAGGTCTTGCCGCGTGGCCAACATCAAGTCGCAGATCAAGCGTATCCGGACGAACGAAAAGGCCCGGCTGCGCAATAAAGCTGTGAAGTCATCTCTCAAGACCTCGATGCGTAAGTTCCGTGAGGCCGCGGACGGCGGAGACGCCGCCGTCGCCCTGCCGCTGTTGACCTCGGCGAGCCGGGCCCTGGACAAGGCCGCGAGCAAGGGTGTCATCCACCCCAATCAGGCGGCGAACAAGAAGTCGGCGATGGCCCGCCGCGCCGCTGAGCTGTAGCTGATCTGGGGCTGGTCGCGCTGACCGGTCAGCACGGACCGGTCAGCGCGACCGCCGGGTGGCGACCACCGTCATCAGCATCCGTTCCACGGCGTACCCGGCGTCCACTGCAGCGCCCTTCACGTCGCCGTCGGCTACCGCGACTGCCCGAAGCGCGGTGGAAAGGCCTACCGGCGACCAGCCCCGGGACCACCGCATCGCCTTTTCCACCTTCCAGGCGGGCTGTCCGAGGGTCTTGGCGATCCGGGCCGGCTGACCGCGGCCCTCACCGGCAACGCGGGCGATCAGCCGCAGATTCGACGCCACCGAGCTGGTCACCAGGACCGGCGCGACGCCGACTGCCAGCGCCCAGCGCAGCACCTCCAGCGCGCCGGGCAGGTCACCGTCCATCGCCCGGTCAGCCACCGCGAATCCCGTGGCGTCGGCCCGGCCGCGGGTATAGCGGGCGACCGCCGCTTCACCGATGGTCCCGTTGGTGTCCGCGAGCAGTTGCGCGGTGACGTTGGCGAGCTCCCGCAAGTCCGTGCCGACCGTGGCCAACAGCGCACTGACGGCGGCGGAGTCGATCCGGCGACCGGCGGCGTTCACCTCGGCGGCGAGGAACTCCCCCCGTTCACGCGTACTCGTCACCTTGGGGCACCTGACCACAGCAGTCGCCACGTCGGAGAGCGCCGCCAGGAGGGCCTTGCCGCGCGGACCGCCGTTGTGGGTTGCCACCAGGATCGCGTCGTCGGCAGCGCCGAGCAGGTGCGGCAGGCCGGTAGCCAGCTCCTTACCCGCCTCATGGATGTCCCGCAGGACCAGGCAGCGCGGCCCGCCGAACAACGTCGGGGAGAGCAGCTCGGCCAACTCCGCCAGCGTCGTCGCCGACGCTGAAACGGAGGTGACCTCGGTGTCCGCAGCCGTATCCCGGGCCGCGGCGATCACGGCGGCGACGGCGCGGTCGAGGAACAACTCCTCGTCACCGATGACGAGGGTGAACCGGGGCGGCGCAGTAGGCACCTCGCCAGGATGTCAGTTCGGTGAACGGCAGCGCGGTTGCGGACTCGGCCGTGACCACCCCGCCCCGATCGCAGTCACTGAGTCCGCCGGAGCCCGCGGTGGTGGCCGGAGCCGGCACTCCACCGAGTCGGTTGCCCCAGCGTCCCGGGCCTCCGGCGCCGTCGACAGAACCCCCGCGACGGCGTTGTCCGTGGCTCGGGCCGGCGTCATGGCGACGCCCGGAACAGCAGCCGGCCGTCGGCTGGCCAGTGGGGCACGTCCCGCAGGTTTCCCGGATCCGCGGCGGCCGACGCCCACGACCGCAGCTCCGCGCCGCAGGAAAGCCACCGCTCCGTCCTGATCGGTCCGGAAAGCGTGGGCGCCGGCCGCGGCGAGCCGGGCCATCGTGATGGGCGCCGGATGACCGTAGTCGTTGCCGGCGCCGACCGACGCCACCGCCAGTCGGGCGCCGACCCGGCGGAGCAGTTCCGGAACCTGGCGGCCCGAGCCGTGGTGCGGCACCTTGAAGACATCGGCCGACACGTCGAGCCGGGAGGCGAGCAGTTCTCGCTGTGCTTCCAGTTCGATGTCACCGGTGAGCAGGGCGGTGAAGCCGGTGAGCTGAACCCGCAGCACGATGGAGGTGTTGTTCGGGTCGGAATCCGTACCGGCGAACGCATGCCTTGGCGCGATCACCCGCCAGGAGAGTGCCCCGGTACGACGCGCCTCCCCGTCCACGACCCGGGTCACCGGAACCCGCGCTGCGGCGGCCCATCGCCGGACCCTGACCGACTCCGCTGACGGCTCGTCCAGCGGACCGATCTCGATGCCCCCGACGCGGCGGCGCGCCAGGACGCCGGGCAGTCCCTCGACGTGATCCGCGTGCAGATGAGTGAGCACGACAAGGGGCACCGTGCGTACGCGCAGCATACGAAGGCAGCGATCTATCACGGTCGGGTCCGGCCCGGCATCGACGACAACCGCGGCGCCGTTGCCAGCGGCGAGTACCAGCCCGTCGCCCTGCCCGACATCGCAGGCGACCATCGCCCACCCCGGCGGTGGCCACGCCGGCGCGATGCGCGTCACACCACCCACCGCCGCCAAGGCACCGGCCACGGCGGCGGCCGCGATCACCCGCAGCATCCGACGACGGATCACCACCACCGCGCCGGCAGTGGCCACCACACCGAGAGTCGCTCCGGTGATGCCAGCCGGCCAGCTGATCGCGGCACCGGGGACGGTCGCGCCCCGGGATGCGATCAGGAGCAGCCAAGCCACGGGAAGCTGCGCCAGCCGGGCCAGCAACTGCGCCAGCGGCAGCACGACGGGTGCCGAGACACCCACCAGCACTCCGACGATGGTCGCCGGCGGCACCGCGGGGGCCGCCAGCACGTTCGCCGGCACGGCAATCACGCTCAGTCGGCCGAACAGCGCGACGAGTACCGGAGTGCAGGCAAGCTGAGCGGCGAGCGGAACGGCCAATGCCTCGCTCAGCCACCCCGGCATCCACGCCGGCATCCGGCGTTGCAGCGGCACCGCGAGCAGCACAATGCCGGCGGTGGCGAGTACTGACAGCGCGAAGCCGGGCGCCCGGGCGAGGCTGGGATCCAGCAGCACGAGAACCAAGGTGGCCGCCGCCAGGGCCGGCAAGGCCGCGGATCGTCGACCGTCCAGGCGCCCGATCAGGATGACGCCGCCCATCATCGCGGCGCGCAGCACGCTCGGCGACGGCCGAGCGATCACCACGAAACACAGCATGGCGAGGCCGGCGAGAATGCCACTGAATCGCCGCCCGGCCCGAAGGCGACGGGCGAAGACCAGCACGGTGGCCATCACGATGGCCAGGTTCGCCCCGCTCACCGCGACCAGATGCGTCAGGCCGGTGGTCCGGAAGTCCTCGACAACGTCCGGGCTGAGCCGGCTGGTGTCCCCGATGACCAACCCCGGCAGCAGCGCCGCCGGCCCCGCCGGGAGTGGTTTCACGCCGCGCCACAGCCCGGCGCGAACGCCTCCGGCAAGCCGCTGCAGGCGTCCTGGGCCGGCAATGACCGTCGGCGGAGCGCGGGGTAGCACCACCGCCCCCAACGCCTCCCCGGACTTGACCGCAGCCAATCGGGCGGTCACCGTCACCCGGGAGCCGGGGAGCAAGTCGGACCAGGAGGATGCCGACGCGAGTACGAAGACCGGCGCGCGCAGCTTGGTTGCCCGGCCAGCCACATCAAGTTGCGTGAGGCGGGCGGTGAAGCGCACCATCGGCCGGCCGAGGGCGCCGGAGGTCCGGGCGGCAACCGGCATCGGATCGCCGGTGAGCATCAACTCCACTCGGGCGGTGGCGCCGCCCGCCGCCGCCTGAGTCAGCACCTGTGGGGTGGCAGCGGACGCGTGGAGCGCGGCACTGGCGGCGGCTGCGGCGGCGCAGCACAGCATGGCCGCCGCGGTCACCGCGCGCGATGTCCGGGTACCGATCAACAGCAGGCCGCCGCCCGCAGCGAGCACCCCGGCAGACGCCAGCGCCGCGTGCGGCCTGCCGATCGCCACGGCAGCGCTCAACCAGGCGGCGAGAGCGGGCAGGGCCAGCCGCACGTCGGTCGCGCCGGCCGGCTGCTCTGGTCCCGGCACCGGCGACCTGCGACGATCGGAGCCGGGTTCTCCTGCCGTCATGTCGCCTCAGACCCGGACCCGCTTGCGCAGGTCGGCGAGCTTGCGCTCGCCGATACCCCCGACCTCGGCGAGCTGGTCGATCGCGGTGAATCGCCCGTTGGCCGTACGCCAGTCGATGATTCGCTGAGCCAGCACCGGACCCAGGCCGGGCAGCTGGTCCAACTGCTCCAGGGTGGCGGTGTTGAGATCAACCACCGCGGAGGGCGCGGTCACACCGGAAGCGCCCGGCGGGCCGGACCCAGCCGGGGGCGCCGGTCCGCCGACGACGACCTGCTGACCGTCGGTGAGCACGGCAGCCAGATTCAGCATGCCCGCGTTCGCACCAGGTTTGACTCCGCCAGCGGCGGCCAGCGCATCGACCACCCGGGATCCCGGGGGCAGCCGCACCACGCCGGGTCGGCGAACCGGCCCGACAACGTCCACCACGACGACTGCCGACGTCGATGGGGTGGCGGTGCCGGTGATGCCGGCCGCCGGTGCGGCGCTCGCGCCCGCTGGGGTTATGGCCGCCGGTGAGCGGAGCACTACGGGGACGCGAACGTCGTGCGGCCGGGATCGCAGCAGCGCCAGGCCGGCCAACGCTGCCGCCAGGAGGCCCACCACAGCGAGCGCCGCAGCGGCCCGGGCGGTCGGCGCGATCCGCGCGGTACGAACGGCGAGCGGCAGGCGGTCCACTGCCGCCGCCACCACCCGGGTACGAAGGTTCTGGGGGGCAGCGAAGGGGCCGTCGTCGGCGGAGGGACGCACCGGCCGAGGCTAGGAAAATCCCGGCGGTGCGACGACGCGCTTCCGACCCGCTGTGGACGCAGGGCCGCCGGCTAGGGCAGGCCGCTGTGCACAACCGCCGGCCCGGTCCCGGGCGACGTCAGCGCCGGGAGATCACCACGCCCAGCACGCCGGGGCCGGTATGGGCGGCGACGGTGGCGCCGACTTCGCACAGGTGCAATTGCTGAAGGGCCGGAAGCTGGTCCCGAAGGCGGTTGGCCATGTCCGTCGCCCGCTCCGATTCGGCAAGGTAGTGCAATGCTGCGTCCACGGGGCCGTCGCCGGCGGCTGCGATGGCCAGATCCCCCAGCCGGGCAATCGCCTTGGAGGTGGTGCGGACCTTCTCCGCCATGGCGATCCGACCCTCGGCGATCCGCAAGATGGGCTTCACCGACAGAGCGGTACCCAGCAGCGCTGCGGCGGCGCCGATCCGGCCGCCCCGGCGTAGGTACTCCAGGGTGTCGACACAGAACAGCACCGTGGTGGCGGCCGCGGTTTGTTCGGCACGAGCGACCACGGCGTCGGTCTCGCCGCCGTGCGCAGCCACCTCGGCAGCGGCCAGGACCGCGAAGCCCAGCCCCATCGCCGTCGACCGGGAGTCGACCACGGCCACCGGTATCGCAGCGTCGGCCGCCGCGAGTCGGGCCGAATCCGCGGTGCCAGACAGCTCGGCGGACAGATGGATGGAGACGATCGCCTGCGCCCCGGAACTCGCCGCGTGGGCGTACGCCCGGGAGAACTCGGCCGGAGTCGGCCGTGACGTGCTCACCGCGACCCGGGCGCGCAGCGCGGCCGCCACCTTGGCCGCGGACGTGTTGGGTCCCTCCAGACTGGCAACACCATCGATCACGACCTGGACCGGGACGACGGTCACACCGCAGCGTTCCGCTTCACCGGCCGGTAGTGCGGCCGTCGAATCCGTGACGACCACGACCGACTTCATGACGGAAGGCTATTCCGGCACGATGTTGACCAGCTTCGGCGGCCGCACCACGACGGTCCGGATCGCCCGGCCGTCCAACACGCGCATCGCCGGGTCCGAGGCCAGCGCGAGCGCCCGCAACTCGGCTTCCGAGATGGCCATCGGTACCTGCAGACGGTCCCGCACCTTGCCGGCCACCTGCACGACGCAGGTCACGGTGGTCTGCGCGACCAGTACCGGGTCAGCCACCGGCCAGCCGGCTTGGTGCACCGTCGGCTGCTCCCCGAGCAGCGACCAGGCCTCCTCGGCGAGGAATGGCGCGAAGATGGACAGCATCCGGGCCAGCGCCTGCGTCCCCTCCCGGGCGGCGACCGCTCCGGTTTCGGTGCCGAGCGTGCCGGCCTCCACGGCTCGGCGCAGCGCGGTGGTGAGCTCCATCAGCCGGGCGATGGCCACGTTGAACCGGAAACCGGTCACCAGCCGGGTGACCTCATCGACCGTCCGATGGGTGATCATCCGCAACGCCGGTTCGCCGGTGGCCGGATCGGCGTCGCGGCCGGCGGCTCCCACGTCACTGGCCAGCCGCCAGACCCGGGCCAGCCACTTGCTCGAACCGGTCGGCGAGACATCCGCCCAGTCCACGTCCTCCTCGGGTGGCCCGGCGAAGAGCATCGTCACCCGGACCGCATCCGGCCCGTACTTCGCCAGTTCGTCCTGCAGGTTGACCAGGTTGCCCTTCGTCTTCGACATCGACCCACCAGCCATGATCACCTGGCCCTGGTTAAGCAGCGCGGCGAACGGCTCGGTGAAGCTGAGATAGCCGTCGTCGTACAGCGCCTTGACCAGGAATCGGGAGTACAGGCAGTGCAGGATGGCGTGCTCGACGCCGCCGATGTACTGGTCGACCGGCGCCCATCGGGCCATCTCCGCCGGGTCGAAGGCGGCCGCATCCGGGTCGACACCCGGCAACCGCGACGGATAGCGCAGGTAGTACCACGACGAGTCGACGAAGGTGTCCATGGTGTCGGTGTCCCGGCGGGCCTCGCCGGCGCACCGCGGACAGGTCGTCGCCACCCAGGCGGTGGCGGACTCCAGCGGGGACAGCCCGTCCTCGGGCCGCAGCGAGTAGCCGGACTCGGGCAGGCGTACCGGCAGCTGATCCTCCGGTACCGGCACCTCGCCGCACGCCGGGCAGTGCACGATCGGGATCGGCGCGCCCCAGTACCGCTGGCGGGACAGTAGCCAGTCCCGCAGCCGGTAGGTCACCGCCGCCTCGCCGAGCCCCTTGCCAGCCAGGTCCCCGGTGATCGCCTCGATCGCGGCCGCCTTGGCCAGGCCGTCGTACCGGCCGGAGTTGACCAGCCCGCCGTCGCCCGCCGTCGCCTCGCCGGTGACCGCCGGGTCGGGCAGCCCGGTGTCGACCACCACCCGGACCGGCAGGTCGAAGGTACGGGCGAAGTCCAGGTCGCGCTGGTCGTGCGCCGGCACCGCCATGATC
>JBDUDX010000092.1:0-17855 GCA_040002735.1 Frankiaceae bacterium
CCATTGTTCCCCCGAGTGGTCCTGTCGGCGCCTCCAACAGAGGACCGGAGTCACCCACGGTATCCGCTCAGTTGCCCGCCCCCGCAAGCTCCCGCACGCGGTCGTTGCCGGACTACGTGGAGGTCAGTCCACGTCCTGGAGGACGTACGTCGGGACGACGCTGCCTTCTCCGGCGGTGACGTTCAGCAGCGCGGAGGAGGAGAGCCGGGTGAGGACCCCGCCGACCTTGCCACGGAAGAGGTACGGGTCCATGTCGACCGCGAGGTCCAACAGGTTCACCCGGCCCCCGACGCCAATCGGAAAGCACTCCCGAGGCACCGGAATCGCCTCCTGTACCACGTAGGACTGGGTGGCCGCGATCGACACCGCCTGACGCCACTCGCCCTCGGCGGCGGTCCAACCGAGGATCACACCCTTGCCGCCGTACTCGTCGTTGGGTTTGAGTACCAGTTCTCGCTGGCGGGCGACGATGTGGGCCAGCAGGTCCGGGATGATCCGCCCGTGCCGGGTGGTCGGGCCATCGGCGACCTTGCGGGTCCACGGGACGAACTGGTTGATGGCATCGCGCTGCTCGGCGGAGAACAGCTCGTGGTGGGATTCATCCGAGAGCAGCGCGAGGGTCATCTTGGTGTGCAGCAGCTTCGCCCGGAAGCTGTTCACCACGCAGACCGCACCAGCCAGGTAGGCGTCCAGCAGACCCTGGACCGCGTCACCGCGGGCCAGCAACTCCGACGTCAGCACCCTTCGGTACACCAGGTTGACGTACCCGCCGTCACAAGCCCGCAGGGTCTGCCCGTCCCAGACCAGCGTGGTCGGGTCGCAGATACAGCACTCGATCCCGGCCGCGGTGAAGAACCGCTGGAACATCTCGAACTCGGTGAGCGTGGGCAACCCCGGCCAGTCCACGATGGCGATCCGGGGTGGATCGGTGTGCCCGGTGTTGTGCGCCCATTCCCAGAACACCGCCAGCATCGCCTCCAGCTGGTGCCCGCGGACCGGCAGCCGGGACATGGGATAACGCTGCGCGAATCGGCGCATCACCGGCAGGTCGTCGAAGACCTCGGTCAACTCATCGCCGTAGGCGATACCGGCCGGCGATTCCGCGTTGTACTCGACATAGCCGATGTCATCGGCGAAGAAACTGTCCAGCCGCGACGATGGCGAGGAGGCCGCGTACCCGGGCCAGGCCAGCGCGAGGCGTTCCTCCGCCGGCGGTAGCTCCAGCTCGGCGCGCAGGTACGGGTCGGTGAGCACCGCCTGCTCCAACGTGGCGAGCGCGTCGTAGATGGCTTCCGCGGCCAGCACCGCCCGCTCCCAGGTGGATCGGGCCAGCAGTCGTGGGCGCAGGGACACCGACAGCGGATGTGCGCCGAAGAGCAGCCGGCGGTCCTGCTGGCCTTCGGCGAGAACGTGCACGCTGGCATTGAGTAGCGCGGGGTCCTCGAGCAACTGGTGGTAGTAGGCGACCGCGTCGGCGGCGGTGGGGGGCACGGCCCGCACCTCAGACGTAGTTCCACCAACGCTGGTGGCCGTGCCAGGGGGGCGTTCGCTTGCCGAGCGCGTAGTCGATCACCAGGTCGCTCATCTTCTCCAGCACCCATTCGAAGCCCTCCTCCTTGATGGAGAAGTTGTCGAAGTCCGGTGCCGGATTGAGGAAGTCGATGGCGTACCAGATCCCGTCCCGGACGGCGAATTCCAGGGTGTCCATGTCGTACCCGAGGGCGTCGACCAGCTTGGTGCATTCGGCGATGGCGCGATCCCGGTAGGCGCCGGTCGGCGGGTTGTCGATCACATACCGGTCGAAGAAGTTGCGGTGCGGGTCGTACCGGAAGGGCAGGATCTCACCGCCGATCGCGATGCAACGCAGGTAGTCGTCCCATTCGATGAACTCCTGCAGGATCATCGTCTTGGTGTCGCTCTGGTCGTAGGAGTGCCAGAGTTCCTCGAGCGAGTGCACCACGTAGACGTCCCGCCAGCCGCCACCGGTGTTGGGCTTGAGCACGGCGGGCAGACCGGTGTAGGCGATAATCGCCTCCCAGTCCATCGGGTACTCCAGGTTGCGCAGCGACTTGTTGAGGTCGATCCGCTCGATGTAGCTCTTGTTCGGCAGTACGACCGTCTTCGGAACCGCGACGCCCAGCTTGCGGGCCAAGGTGCACTCGAAGAACTTCTCGTCCGCCTCCCACCAGAAGGGATCGTTGATCACCGCCGTGCCCTGCAGGGCCGCGGCCTTCAGGTAGGCACGGTAGAAACCGACCTCGTGGGAGATCCGGTCCACGATCACGTCGTACTTCGGCGGGTCGGTGATTTCGGGGCAGCCCACCGAGAACCGCCAACTCGGCCACCACGTCGCCGCCACCCTTGGCGTTGACCCGTTCGATGAAGGGGTGCGGGAAGGTGTTCTCCATCCCGACGAGCAGGCCAACGCGCTTGGGCATCGTGAGTCCTTTGCTGACCGGGTAAGTTGGGGGCGGCACAAACGTAGGCGAAGCCCCCGTCCCCGGCAAAACCCGGGGGCGGGGGCTTCGTCGTGCGGCCGAATGTCGCGGCCGGTACTGGCTTAGAAGCCGGATGAGCCCGAGGGCTTGGCCTGCTCCGTGACGCTGTCCTTCGCCTCAGCGGCGTGCTGCTGCACGGTCGCCGCCGAGTCCGCAGCCTCGCCCTTCACCGCGGCACCCGCGTCCTTGGCGGAATCCGTGGTCGCCGCCACCGCATCTTGCGCGGTGGCCTTCAGCGACTGCGCGGCATCCTGAGCTGCAGGCTGCAGGTTCTCCTTGAGGTCCTGCGCTGCCTGCGTGGCTGTCTCCTTCACGGCATCCAGCGCGGGGGCCACCTGCTCCTTGAGCCGATCCGTGGCCTCCTGCTCCTTCTGCGTCGCCGGGAACAGCGCCGCTGCCAGCGCGCCCACCCCGAACGCGATGAGTCCGGCCGCCAGCGGAGACCCCTGGGCCTGCTGCTTGGCCTGCGTCGGTGCCTGCCGGACGGTGTCGCCGGCACTGGATGCGAGGTCTCCCGCCCGATCGGTGACCGACGACGTGGTGGAGGTCAACGAGTCCGTCTTGTCCTGGGCAGTACCCACGAGGCGATCCTTCACGGAGGTCACACTCTGCTTAGCGGACTCAACCCGGCGCTGTGCGACTTTAGCCGGGCTCACCTTGTCCGCCAGTACGTTCACGTCACCGGTCAGCTCAGCACGAGTTTGCTCGATCTGCGCTCTTATTTCGTCGGGTGTTTGGCCCACTGTGCATCCTCCTTCAAGGTTTCGATGGTCTGTTCTGGCTTGGGATTGACGTCCTTGAGCTTGGACCTGCCGCGGGCGGCGAGGACCGCCGCGACGATGCCCCACAGCACTGCCACGATGAGCGCCGCCCAGCCCAAGGGCATGACCGCGTCGAGGGCCGCCATGAGGGCCACCGAGAGGAAGAGCAGCAGGAAGTAGCCGGCGAAGCCGGCACCACCCAGCATGCCGACCCCGGCACCCGCCTTCGATGCCTCGGCCTTGAGTTCGGCCTTCATCAGGTCGAGCTCTTGGCGCATCAGCGTCGAGAGGTCGCTCGTGATCTCGCCGACGATCTCGCCCAGGGACGACGTCTCCGAGTCGATGCCGAGATCGGGCTGGCTACTGCCATCCGCCGACCCACCGCCGACCGGCGCTGAGCCGGCCATCGAGCCACTCGAAAAGCCAGCGCCAGACTCAGTCGGGGAGCCGATCGGGGATGACCCCGACGTCGAACCCGAGGGGGAGTACGGCTGGGTCACCGAAGGCCTCGCTCGTCATCGAGCAGCGGGTCGACCGGCCGGATGCCGCTGGCCGGGTCCTGATAGCCGGTCGAGCCGTAGTCCGGCACATCGCCGGACAACGCCGAAGCCGCCGGGCTGGGGCTGGGATCGATGACGGCTGGCTCGCCGTAGTAGCTGGGCTCCGTGGTACCGGGGCCGATCGGAGCAACCGGGGCCCCCGTGACGACTGGCCGGTATCCGGCCGAGACCGCAGGGGTGCTCGACCGCTGCTGCGCCTGGCTGTCGTCCTTGTTCGCCGCAGCCGCCTTCGCGAGCCGGGCGGCAAGGAAGCCGGCGGCACCGGCACTGAACAGGAACAGGCCGGTACGCCGCTGAGCGAAGCGCCGGACGTCCTCCAGCAGTTGCTCGGGGCTGCTGCTCTCCAGGTGACTCGCAACGCCATTGGCTCGCTCGGCGAGCTGTCGGACGATGTCGGTGGCCGGACCGGGCGCCTCGTTCTCGCCGGACGCCAGGCCCTGCAGCTCCGACGCTACCGACCGGACGGTCTGCGCCAGCCGCTGGGTCTGCACCTCAGTCTGGCTGCGAACCTGCTCGCGGGTCTCGCCGAGCAGATCGCGGGCCTGCGTCTTCGCCTCGGTAGCGACAGTCGCGGCCTGGTCCTTGGCAGTACCAGCCACGTCGTTGGCGGCCTGGCTGGCGGTATCGGCGACGTTGGCTGCTTGGTCTTTCGTCGTCGCCGCGACGGCGCTAACCTGCTCTTTGGCAGCACCCGTCACTTCGTGGGTCGCGCTCAATGCGCCTCCTTGGCTGAACATGGTTATAGCGGGATTGTGAGTAGTACCTACCCGGTGGCGGGCGGGCAAGCACCGCGCTGTCCTGTCGGTTTGGCTAGAATCTGCTTGCTCCTCGGTTCGGTTGTCGAGGCGCGGCCGGCGCCACCGTAGGTTCGTAGCCGTGGCGCCTCCGGAGATCGCTGTTGCCATCGTCGGTTACGGGGTGGCTGGCGAGGTGTTCCACGCTCCGCTGATCAGCGCCGCCCCTGGGCTTCGGCTGGCGGCGGTGGTGACCGGCGACGCCGGCCGAGCCGAGCGGGCGGCAGCCCGGTACGGCGCATCGGTGGTTCCCCGAGCGACGGATCTGTGGCAGCTGCCCGGCCTCGGCCTGGTGGTGATCGCGGCCCCGAACGCTGCGCACGTTCCACTGGCCCGCGCCGCGATGGACGCCGGCCTGCCCGTCGTGGTGGACAAGCCGCTGGCCGTCACAGCGGCAGACGCCCGGGGACTCGCGGAGTACGCCGCCCGGGCCGGAGTGCTGCTCAGCGTCTTCCACAACCGCCGGTGGGACGGTGACGTGCTCACGGTCCGGCGGCTGCTGGCGGAGGGCCGGCTCCGTGAGGTGTCGCGCTTCGAATCCCGATTCGAGCGGTGGCGGCCCACACCCAAGGCGGGCTGGCGCGAGTCCGGCGGGCCGGCGGAGGGTGGCGGACTCCTGCTCGACCTCGGGAGCCACCTTGTAGATCAGGCGATCCTGCTCTTCGGGCCGGTGGCCGCCGTGTACGCCGAGGCCGACCGGCGGCGGCCCGGCGTCGCGGTCGAGGACGACGTACTGCTGTCGCTGCGGCATCGATCCGGCGTTCGGTCGCAGTTGTGGATGAGTGCGGTGGCCGCGATCGGCGGGCCGCGCTTTCGGGTGCTCAGCGCGGGCGGGGCGTACGTCAAGTACGGCCTCGACGGTCAGGAGGAGGCGCTTCGCTCCGGTGCCTCGCCCGCCACGGCGTCGTGGGGCGTGGAGCCGGCGCAGTCCTGGGGGCGGTTCGGTACCGATACCGACTCCGAGCCGGTCCCCACCGAACGCGGGGACTACCCGGCGTACTACCAGGGCATCGTCCGGGCGCTCCGCGACGGCGCACCGCCGCCGGTGGATCCGGCCGACGCGGTGGTCGTGGCGGAGGTACTCGATGCTGCCCGACGTTCGGCGTCCGGCGCCGGGGTGGTGACCCTCGGGTGACCGGGTCGCTCGGGTGTGCCGCGTGCCGGTGCCTCGGTACCGGAGCGCGTGCCTCGGTACCGGCACCCCCGCGGTCGGTACCGGAGCGCCCGCGGCCGGTACTGGAGCGCCCGCGGCCGGTACTGGCCGCCGATCATGCTCGATGAGCGGTCATTCCGGGCTGTGTGACGTCCGATCGAGCATGATCGGCGCGGATTGGGCGGGCGGCGGCGCGGATTGGCCGGGTGGCGGCGCGGATTGGCCGGGCGGCGGCGCGGATTGGGCGGCCGGGCGGCCGGGGGCGGGAGCGGGGTCGGGCGATAGGGCTGGGCGGGTGGACGGGTTGCCGCCGGCGAGGAACTCGGCCAACCGACGCAGGCCCTCCTCGATGCTCACCGCGGGGGTGTAGCCCAGGTCGCGGCGGGCGGCGGAGATGTCGAACCAGTGCGCGGTCGCCAGCTGCTCGGCCAGGAAGCGGGTCATCGGCGGGTCCGCGGCCGGGCGTAGCAACCGGTACGCCACTTCGGCGACCGCCCCGGCCGTCCAGGCCACCGGGTAGGGCACGGTCTTGGTGACCGGCGGCAGCCCCCCGGCGGCGAGGATGGCGTTGGTCAATTCAGCGATCGGTCGTGGGTCGCCCTGGGAGATGAAGTACGCCCGGCCACCGGCGGTACCGCGGGCCAGTGCATCCGCCGCCAGCAGGTGGGCGTCGACCGCGTTGTCGAGGTATGTGGTGTCGATGAGCGCCGATCCGTCACCGACGAACCGCAGCCGTCCCCCTCGCCCGCGTTCCAGAATCCGGCCGGTGAGTTGCGGGTCGCCCGGGCCCCAGATCAAGTGCGGCCGCAGCGCCACGGTCGCGAGCGCGCTGCTGTCCGAGGCAAGCACGTCGCGCTCGGCGATAGCCTTGGTGGCCGGATACGGGGCGCGAAACCGGTCGGCGTACGGCAGCCGCTCGTCCGCGCCGGAGAGGTCCCCGCCGGCATGCACGACGGCCGGGGTGGAGGTGTGTACCAGGCGTGGTACGCCGGCAGCGAGGCAGGCGGTGATCACGTTGCGGGTACCGATCACGTTCGCCGCCCGGTACTCCGCCGGTCGCCCGGCGACGCCGGCTTTCGCCGCCACGTGGAACACCACGTCGGCGCCGCGGACCGCTTCGGCAACCGCCGCGGTGTTCGCCAGATCGCCGCGTACGGTGCGTACGCCCAGCGCCTCCAACCAGAGATAGCTGCCCCGCTGAAGCGCCGTGACGTCGTCGCCACGGGCGAGGAGCCGGCGTAACAGCGCACCGCCGAGAAAGCCGCCGCCGCCGGTGACCAGGACTTTCACGGCCGTCCCTTCGACAGCGTGCGGGCCGCCCAGATCGCGACTCGCTCCCGATCGATCTTGGAGTTGTGCCGGATGTCCACCGGGAAGTCCCTGCGATAGAGCAGAGTCCGTATTCCGGCCGTCTGCTGCTGCGATGCGGCGAGTTCGAGCAATTCGACGGTCAGTTCGGGGGACGGCCGGGCACCGGAATCCAGCTGTACGCAGATCACCGGCTGTTGCGCCCCGGGGGGCCCGATGCCGACCAGGGCGGACCGACGCACGGCCTGGTGGGTGTTCATGATTTCCTCGGCCGGCGACGTCGGGATCATCCCGGCAGCGCCGGTTACCCGATACACCTTGCGACCGCAGAACCACAGCCGCCCGTCCTCGTCGATGGAGCCCAGGTCACCCATCCGGTGACCGACCGCGCCGTCCCAGTCCAGCTTTGCCGCCGCGGTCGCGTCCGGGCGCTCGACGTAGGCCCGCGTCACATTGGCGCCCCGGACGACGATTTCCCCCACCGAGCCCTTTGACATCGCCTCCGCGTCAGCCAGCGTGGGTAGCGGCTGGTCCGTGATCGGGACAATGGCCACGTCCACACCCGGTACTGGCCGCCCCACGCAGACCCCGGGCATGCCCAACGACAGCAGTTCCGCGCTGCCGATGGACGTGACGGGAAGCGCCTCGGTCGCGCCGTACGGGGTGAACACCTGCGCACCGGCCGGCAGCATGGCGATGGTCCGATGGATCACCCTGGCCGGCACCGGTGCGCCGGCGGAGATCACCCGGCGCAATGTCGGCAGCCGCTCGCCGGTCCGGTCACCCCAGCGGCTGACGGTGTCCAGCAGCGCGGGGGAGCCGAAGAGAATCGTCGCCTCGAAGGTGCGGACCGCGTCCGCCAGCCGCTCGGGGTTGACGTCCGCCGGTCGGGTGGCGTCCATCCTCGGCACCACGGTGGTGGTGCCGAGCAGCGGCCCCACCAGCGCAAACGGCGGAAACGTCGCCACGCTCACCTCGCCCGGCACGATGCCGTACAACTCGCGGATCATCGCGACCTGGGCGAGGAAGTTGCGGTGCCGGTACTCCACCCCTTTCGGCACGCCGGTGCTGCCGCTGGTGTAGGCGATGGCGGCGACGGCGTCCGGGTCGACCGGCGGCGGGGCGTACGGCCGATCGGCACCGTACCGCTGGACCGACCGCAACGTGCGACCGCCGCCGGGGGTGCGGGGGCCGACCGTGACGAGGTGCGCGGTATCGGGGCACCAGCGCAGCGCCCGGCGCGCGGCGTGCGCCCGAGGCACGCCGATGAAAGCCGCCGGCGCCGCCTCCCGGAGGCAGGTCCGGAGGTGGTGCCGGCCGATTCCCGGGTCGATCAGAACCGGTACCGCACCGGCTTTGAGCAGGCCGAAGGCGACCGCGAAGAAGTCTTCACCCGGGGGAACGAGCATGGCTGCTCGAGCGCCCGGAGTGAGCCCCATCGCCGCGAAACCGGAGGCGAGCGCGTCGGTGCGCCGCGCCAGTTCGGCATACCGGACCGCGGCGAAGCCCGCTCGGCCGCGGCGGTGCCGGCGGCCGGTCGGCAGGTACAAGGCGACGCTGCGGGGCCGCGCTCGGGCCTGGGCCGCCAGCACGGTCAGCAGCGTGTCCGACGGCTGCCCGCTCACCCGCGAAGGGAACTCGCGTCGGCCCGGAGAAACTGCCGGAGAAGTGGGACGATTTCCGCACCAGCGTCTTCCAGCACGTAGTGACCGGCGTCGGGGAAGCGGTGGACCTCGGCGGCCGAGAAGATCGTCTCCCAGTGCGCCAGGATGTCCCCGTCCAGCACGAAGTCCCGCATTCCCCAGCAGATTAGGATCGGTATCCCGGCGAGGGTTGGCAGCCGCTCCTCCGTTCGCCGCAGGATCGGGTATGCCGGATCGCCGGGACGGACCGGAATGTCCCTGACGAACTCCAGCACGGCCACCCGGTGCGCCGGGGTGTCGTAGGGCGCGAGGAATCCGCGCCGGATCTCCTTCGGCATCCACCTGCGGACCCCCAGCACAGTGGCTCCGAACGCGAAGGCGTTCGCATAGTAGACCGCTGCCGATCCGAGCACCGGCGCCCGGGTCGCGCGCAGCGCTAGCGGAAGCCCCTTGCCGGCTGGAAGCGGAAAGGCGGCAGTGTTGAGCAGTACCAGCCGGGTCACTCGCTGCGGGTGATCCACCGCCCAGGCGAGTGCGATGGCGCCGCCCCAGTCGTGGACCACGAGGGTGACCGGGTCGGTGGGGCAGACCGCGTCCATCCAACGACGGAAGTCCTCGACCCGAGACGCCAAGGTGTGGGCGTACGCGGAGCGGTCCGGCTTGCCGGAGCGGCCCATCCCAATGTGATCGGGGGCCAGCGCTCGAAAGCCGTCGGCCGGCAGCACCGCGAGCAGTGACCGGTAGAGATAGGACCAGGACGGGTTGCCGTGCACCAGAATGACCGGCGGTCCGGTGCCTTCATCGACGTAGGCATACTCCAACCCGTCGAGGTCAAGGACATGGCGCCGGTACGGGAAGTCCGGAAGGGATTTCACCAGACCACCTCGGCGGCGGCCGCGTTGATGCCACTGCCGATGCCCATCAGCATGACCCGGTCGCCAGCGGTGAGCCGGCCGTCCTGAGCAGCCTTGGAGACCACCAACGGCACCGATGCCGGACCGACGTTGCCGAACTTGGGAAACGTCAGCGGCACCTTGGACAGGTCCAGGCCGAGGGTGTCGCAGATCGCCCGGGTGTGCACCGTGGATACCTGGTGGATGGCGAACAGGTCGAACCCGCCGGCATCCCAGCCGAAACTGTCCACGGCCTCCTTCCAGGTCAGCTTGCCGAGCTCCAGTCCGGCCTGCAGCAACCCGGGGGCGTCGGTACGCATCTCGTGCGCGTCGCCGGTGCAGAGCATCGCGTGCTCGGTGGCGGCCCGGCTCAGCCCGCCCAGGTAGCGGTGGTCGGCGGCGGAGTCCCCACGCCGGGACAGGACGGCGGCCACCGCACCGGAGCCGAGGGTGAGCGTGGCGAACTGCTCGCGAAACGTAGCCGCATCGCTGGTCGCGAGCAACCGGTCGATCGTGGTCTCCACGACGAAGCGGGCGCTCTCAGCGTTGACCACCAGCCCGTGGTCGATCTCGCCGTGCTCGATCATCGTGGAGACCAAGTTCATGCCGTTGACGAAGCCGAGGCAGGCGTTGCCCAGGTCGAAGTTGATCGCTTCCACCGGCAAACCGAGGCGACCGTGCACGATGGCCGCAGTGGAAGGCTCGAGATAGTCCCGGCTGACCGAGGTGTTGATCAGTATGCCGATCTGGGAGCGGTCCACGCCGCTAGCGGTCATTGCCCGCTCGCCGGCTTCGGCGGCCGGCTCGCTGGGCCGTACCCCCACGTCCCAGAAGCGGCGCTCGTCCACCCCAGCCAACCGGCTGAGCAGGCCCCGCCGGATGCGCAGTCGCTCCATCGCCGGTGCGAGCATGTCCTCGAGCGCGGCCGAGGTGATGATGTGCGGCGCGTCGATGTGGGCGAGTCCACTGATCACTACGTCGCGGTAACGCTGGCCGCGATGAGACACCGCGGCTCCCTCCTACTGGTGCTGTTCCCGCGAGACTGCCCTTGAGCTTATGTCGTCCGGAACCCCGTCCGCCGCTACCGGTTCTCCGGCGTACCCGGGAAACGCGATCGCTTTCCGTCCGACGACGTGGCCGTGGACCTCCCCGCCATCGGGCAAGCGTAGGGCGGGAACCGACACACTGTGCTCCATGACCTCTTTCTCCCTGGGCGCGCTCGCCGAGGAACACCTCGCGACAGCCGGTGCCGCGTCCAGCGGGCGCAGCGCCGGCACGGTGTACGGCGGCTCCGACCATGTCCTCCGGCAGACGATGATCGCGTTGACCGCGGGTACCGCGCTTTCCGAGCACGAAAATCCGGGTGAGGCGACGGTGCAGGTACTCCGCGGCCGGGTCCGCCTCTCCGCGGGCGACGAGACGGTGGACGGCGGGCCGGGCGATCTGCTCATCGTGCCCCCGACCCGGCACGCCCTGCAGGCGTTGGACGACGCCGTGGTGCTGCTGACTGTCGGCAAGCGACCGGCGGGCTAACGACCGGCGGGCTAGGCAGGTACTGCCGCCGCGGGGCTTCAGGGGTAGGGCGTAGCCTGCGATGCTGCTGGTTGTGATTGCCCCCGCGGTGACATCAGAGCCCGCGTGCGACACGATGACGACAAACCGCTGCACCATCCCGGGCAGCAGCGGAGCACCAACGGCGACAAGGGAGACAAGATATGGCAGCACGTGAGGTCGTAGTCCTCAGCGGCGCGCGTACGGCGATCGGCCGTTACGGCGGCTCGTTGAAGGACATCCCGCCGACGGACATGGCGGCGGCGGTGACCAAGGAGGCGCTCGAGCGCGCGGGCATCGCCCCGGAGGACGTGCAGCAGGCCGTCTACGGCAACTGCATCCACACCGAGAAGCGGGACTTCTACTTCTCCCGCGTGGCGTCGGTCAACGCGGGCATCCCGGTGACCACCCCGGCGTACACCGTCAACCGACTCTGCGGTAGCGGCCTGCAGGCCATCGTCTCCGCGGCGCAGATGATCCTGCTCGGCGACGCGGATGTCGCCGTCGCGGGTGGCGGTGAATCGATGAGCCGGGCTCCGTACTGGGCCCAGAACATGCGCTGGGGCCAGCGGATGGGCGACGGCAAGCTGATCGACGCGATGGTCGGCGCGCTGTCGGACCCGTTCGAGGACTGCCACATGGGCGTCACCGCGGAGAACGTCGCCGGGCAGTGGGGGATCACCCGCGAGGATCAGGACGAGTTGGCGGTGGAGAGCCACCGGCGGGCCGCGGCAGCTCTGGACAACGGTTACTTCAAAGAGCAGATCCTGCCCATCCAGGTGAAGGGCAAGGGCGGCCCGGTGGCCTTCGAGGTCGACGAGCACGTCCGAAAGGGCGTTGACATGGCCGCAATGGCCAAGCTGCGCCCGGCCTTCAACAAGGAGGGCACGGTTACCGCGGGAAACGCCTCCGGGACGAACGACGCGGCTGCGGCCGTGGTGCTGATGGAGCGCTCCGAAGCCGAGCGCCGTGGGCTGGAACCGATGGCGCTGCTCACCGGCTACAGCCTGGCCGGCGTCGAGCCACGGATCATGGGCATCGGCCCCACTCCGGCGATCCGCAGCCTGATGGAGAAGACCGGCCTCAAGGTGGACGACTTCGACACCATCGAGTTGAACGAGGCATTCGCGGCCCAGGCGCTCGCGGTGGTTCGGGATCTCGGACTGCCCCTGGACAAGACCAACCCCAACGGCAGTGGCATCTCCCTCGGACACCCGGTGGCGGCCACCGGGGCCATCCTGACGGTCAAGGCGCTGTACGAACTCCGCCGGACCAACACCCGGCGCGCGCTGGTGTCCATGTGCATCGGCGGGGGTCAGGGCATCGCGGCGGCCTTCGAGCGGCTGAACTGAGCAAGTCCGGGGCACCGGTGCCCACGGGCGTGCCGGTGCCCCGGATGCTTTCCGGCTCGCAGAGTCAACATTTCGTGGAAGGTCGTAGGGATGCAGGGCAAGGTCGCGGCGCTGGGAGCGGGTAGCTGGGGTACGACGGTCGCGGGACTCGCCTCCCGCAAGGCCCCGACCGTGTTGTGGGCCCGGGAGGACGGGCTGGCGGAGGAGATCAACGACAAGCACACCAACACGATGTTCCTTCCGGACATGACGCTGCCGGGCCAACTTCGGGCCTCCCAGTCCATCGAAGAGACGCTGGCCGATGCCACGGCGGTGATCGTCGGTGTGCCTTCGCCGTACTACCGCGCGGTGCTCGGCGACGCCAGCCGTTTCTTTCCGCCCGGCGTGCCGATCCTGAACTTGACCAAAGGGCTCGAGGTCGGCTCCCTACGGCGGATGACCGAGATCCTCGCCGAGTTACTGCCGGACTCGCCAGCCGGCGTGCTCAGCGGCCCGAACCTCGCCAAGGAGATCGCCAGCGGCGGACCGGCGGCGACGGTGGTGGCCTTCGCCGACCAGGACCTGGCCCAGCAGTTCCAGCAACTGCTCGGCAGCAGCACTTTCCGGGTGTACACCAACCCGGACGTGATCGGCTGTGAGTTGGGCGGGGTACTGAAGAACGTCATTGCCATCGCCACCGGACTCGCTGACGGCCTGGAACTGGGCGACAATTCACGAGCCGCTCTGGTGACCCGGGGTCTCGCCGAGGTGACCCGCCTCGGGGTGGCCCTCGGGGGCGAACCCCTCACCTTCCTCGGTCTCGCCGGGGTGGGTGATCTCGTGGTGACCTGCATGAGTCCCAAGAGCCGCAACCATTCGGTCGGCGTTCAGCTCGGTCAGGGGCGAACCCTGGATGAGATCATCGCCGAGATGAACATGATCGCCGAAGGAGTGAAGAGCTCGCTCGCGGTGGTGGAACTCGCCGGCCGAGTCGGCGTCGAGGTGCCGATCGCGAGTCAGGTCGTAGAAGTACTGCACCACGGTCGATCGCCGTTGGACGCGCTGAGCACACTGATGGAACGGGAGATGAAATCGGAACTGCACGGCATGCCGCCGTCGGCCGGCCACTGAGTTGGCGGAGGTAGCAGACGAAGTCCCTTCGGCCCTGGCCCCACCCGGAACCACCCGGTAGGGTGGCTTTCCGCGGTGCCAATCGGTACCTGCGGGCCCGAAGCGCGGAAGCCGGTGACGGCAAAGCGATGACCATCAATGATGGCCGTGCGAAGTCGAACGCTGTAGATCAAGCGTTTTGCGACGGTATGTCCCTTGAATTGGACGGGCACACCAACGATCGCGCGCTGGCCGACGTGGCTCCGTTGGCCGGCTTCGCCGCCGCCGCCGAAGTCGCCCTCCATCTGCTTCACGACACTGTGGGGTTAGACCTGTGGCTCGTCACCCAACGTAAGGGCGAAGAGCAGGTGGCGATCGCGGTTTGCGGCGACTGGCTAGCGGTGCCGACCGGTTCTGTCTTTCCGTGGGTCGAGTCGTTCTGCCGACACATGGTCGCCGGCACCGCCCCACGGATTGCACCGCGGTGCGCGGACATCCCGGCGTACGCGGAGGCAGCCACCTACCGCGACGTGACGATCGGCACCTACGTCGGCGCGCCGATCGTCGACTGGGAGGGCCGGCTGTTCGGCACGATCTGCGGCGTGGCGGCCGACGCGAAGGATGAGACCCTGCACCGGCATCGCCGGCTGCTGGACACCACGGCACAGTTACTCTCCACCCTGCTGGCCAAGGAACAACTGGCGGCCGACCGATCCGAGGCTGCTGCGGCGGCGTACGCGCTGTCGGATCGTGATCCGCTCACCGGGCTGCTGAACAGCCGGGGCTGGGACTACGCCCTGTCCGTGGAACAGCAGCGGCAGTCCCGCGACGGCGGTGCGGCCACCCTGCTGGCGATCACCGCTGGGGCGGGTGAGCCGGAATCCGGCCAGAAGCTGGGTTCCCGGCCGTTGCAGGCGGCGGCCGATGTACTCACCGGCGTCTGCCGCCCGTACGACCGGCTGGCACGCCTGGACGACACTCTCGCGGTGCTGGCCGTCGACTGCGACACCGCCGGCGGAACCCAACTCGCCGACCGGCTGCAAGCCGCCCTGCAGTTGGCCGGCCTGACCTGCTCGGTGCGGTACCTGCGATGTGCGCAGGGCACGGACCTTCGCGCCGGCTGGGCGTTGTGCCAGAACTCACCCACCACGGTGCGGCGACCTCTTGCGCTGCAAGTGCGAACCGGGTCCGACGGCGAGGTGACCGAGGCGGCCGAAATGATTCGGCTGCGCGCCCAAGCGCTGCGCATCCTGCACCTCAGCGGTCTCAGTCGCGCCGAGCTGCTCACCCTGCGCCTGTCCGATCTCGACCTGCAGCCCGACGGCGGGCTGTTGGTGGCGCGGGAGCCCGGCGCGGCCGACACCGAGCGAGACGGGGTGCTGATCGCCAAGCCCGAGAACGTGGATCGTCTCATCCGGTACCGGGACGCGTTGGCTCGCCGGCTGGCGAGTCAGTCCCGCCACCCGTCCGCTCCGCCTTCCCGAGGGTGGCCGCTGTTTCCGGTCTTCGCACCGAGCGGATACGTCACTCCGGTTCGATTGAGTGACCGCGGGTTGGCTCGGGTGCTCTACGCCGGATCGCCGCGCGGCCGGCCGGTCCACGACGACCGGGCCGACCCCCATCCCGCCTTGCGGCCGCGACCCGGTTCGCACCACTGAGCCCCACCTCCACGGAGCCCCACCTCCACGGAGCCCCACCTCCGCGGGGCGGCCCGCCGGAGGGGTTGGATGGGGCCGGTGAGAGGGAGCCGGGTTCTGCTTGCGGTCTATCTCGGTGGCGTCGGCGGGGGACTCACCCGGTACGGCGTCACGACCGCGTGGCCGACGCCCGTCGGACGGTTTCCGTGGGCCACGTTGACGGTGAATACCGGTGGGGTTTTCGCGCTTGCCGTGCTGGCCACGCTGCTGGGCCGCGCCCGATCCCCGAACCGGTATCTCCGGCCGCTGTTGGGCGCCGGGTTTCTTGGTGCCTTCACCACCTTCGCCTCCGTGATGGTGAGCGTGCAGCAACTCACTTCCTCCGGTGACGGAGTGACCGCAGGGACCTATCTGATCGTGACCGTGGCAGCCGGATTCGCCGCGGGCTGGCTGGGCCTGCGAGCCGGCCGGGGCCTCGGCCGCCGCCGGCCAGCGACTGCGTCATGATTCTGGCCGCAACCGTGGGCGCCGTGTCCGGAGTGGGCGCGGTCGCCCGGTACCTGCTGGAAAGCTGCATTCAGCGTCAGCATCGATCGCGGTTCCCGTTCGGAACGCTGACGGTGAACGTCATCGGTTCGCTCCTGCTCGGCTTGGTCACGGGATGGGCGGTGCACTACGGGCTGCCCCCAGGGCCGACCGTCGTACTCTCCGCCGGCTTCTGTTCCGGTTTCAGCACCTGGTCCACCTACATCGGGGAAGCGCTGGCTCTCCTGGAAGTGGACGCGCTGGGCGGGGCCGTTCTCTACCTGTTCGGGAGCCTGTTCCTCGGGGTAGTCGCGGCCGCCACCGGTTACGGCTTGGCGCTGCTGTGATGGCGTGATGGAACCGATAGCGGTCGTCGGCGCCGGAGCGATGGGTTCCGGCATCGCCCAGGTCGCCGCGGTCGCCGGCCATCCCGTGAAACTCCTGGACCAGGTGCCGGGCCTGGCGGCTCGAACTGTCGCCGGGATCCGGGAGCGGGTCGGATCCCTGGTTCCCGGCGGCACGCTGAGGCCCCCCACCGGTGGGATCGACCTGGTAGCCGCCGACACTCTCGCCGAGATCGCCGGCGCGCGGGTGGTGATCGAGGCCGTTGTGGAGGACCTGGCGGTGAAGCGACAGCTGTTCGCCGAGCTGGAGGACGTCGTTGACGCGCAGACGATTCTGGCGACCAACACCTCCTCGTTGTCACCCACGGCGATCGCCGCGGCGCTGACGGCTCCGGGGCGGCTGGTGGGCCTCCACTTCTTCAATCCGGTACCGCGCATGCGGTTGGTGGAGGTCGTACCGGGGTTGGCCACCGCCGCGGAGGTGAGCGACACGGTGTCCGCGCTGGCGCAATCGTGGGGGAAGACCGTGGTCCGCGCGCAGCCGACGCCCGGCTTTCTCGTCAACCGGCTCGCCCGTCCGTTCTACGCCGAGGCGCTGCGGATCTATGAGGAGCGAGCGGCCGACCCGGCGACGGTGGACGCCGTGCTGACCGGAGCCGGTGGATTCCGGATGGGTCCGTTCGCCCTGATGGACTTCATCGGCCATGACGTGAACGAGGCGGTCACCCGCTCGGTGTGGACCGCCTTCGGGTACGATCCCCGCTTCGCCCCGTCGCTGGCTCAGCGGGCGTTGGTCGAAGCCGGCTGGTTGGGGCGTAAGTCGGGCCGCGGCTTCTACTCCGACGGGCCCGAAGCGGTACCGCCCACCGCCGTGGCCCTCGCCGCGTGCAGGCCGCCGGCCGAGGTCGTGGCGCGCGGTGCCACGCCGGAACTGCGCGTGCTGCTCGACCGATCCGGCGTACCGGCCCGGGCCGGCGACGGCGTCGACGGGCTGGTCCAGCTGCCGGGTGGTGCGCTACTCGCCCGCTGCGACGGGCGGACCGCGACGGAGTTGGCTCGCCGCCACGGCGCGCCAACCGTGGTGATCGACCGAACGCTGGACGACCTCACCGCTACGACCGTCGCGATTGCCGTCTCCGATGGCGCGCCCACAGTCGCCGCGCAGGAGGCAGCCGGCCTGCTGCAGTCAGCCGGCCTGCGGGCCTTCCAGGTCGACGACGTACCCGGCCTGGTCCTCACCCGTACGGTGGCGATGCTGGTCAACCTCGCCGTCGACGCCCTTCACCAGGGGGTCGCCTCGGCCGCGGATATCGACCTGGCGATGCGGCTGGGCGCCAACCACCCGATGGGCCCGCTGGAATGGGGAGACCGGTGGGGCGCCGCCTCAGTGCTCAGCATCCTGGACCACCTGCAGGATGCCTACCGTGACCCGCGCTATCGGCCCAGCCCGCTGCTGCGCCGGCGGGTCGACTCGAACATCTTGCTGAGCGAGTAGCCGCCGCGCCGGTATCTGCGGCGTACCGCTCGCTCAAGCCGTGGCAGCTTTCCGACGATGCACCAGGGATACTGGTCGGCCAGCAACTACCCGGGAGGATGACCCCATCAGCGGTGGCAATGGTCCGGTGGGTCGGGGCCTTCCTGGAGGGTCCTCTCGATGTGCCGGTGGCGGTGCTCGACTTCGTCGCCGAGCAGCTGGAGATCGCTGATCCGTCGTGGGTGAAGCGGTACACCGAGCGGGGGAAGACGC
>JBDUDX010000093.1:0-46698 GCA_040002735.1 Frankiaceae bacterium
CGATACCCCTGCCATCGCTTTAAAACTGACCACGACCTGCGGAACTGGGTGCGGCATAGCGTGGACTACGGGCGATCGCCAGCCCCGAAGTGACTGCCGATCCACGATCTTCACGACCAAGGTCTGGCTGTCACAGCCCAGCACCGCAGCACGGCCGCAGTGTTAGCCCCAATGTAGTTGCCGTCAGGCAGGCGGAACGGCAAGCATGGCGTGGTGACCGACTTACCGCAGCATCGCGCCGACAGATTTCTGGAGCCCGATGGTGACCCGCGCGAGGGGGGTACGTCGCTGGGCGACGAGCGGGCGACGCTCACCGAATTCCTGCGCTATCAGCGCCTGACCCTGCAGGTCAAGTGCGAGGGTCTCGACGCCACCCAGTTGGCCCGTCGGGCGGTCGAGCCGTCGACAATGTCACTGCTGGGTCTCCTCCGACACATGGCCGAGGTTGAGCGCGGGTGGTTCCGTCGGCGGTTTGCGGGTCAGGACGTGCCCAAGCTGTACCAGTCCGAGGCCGAGCCGGACGGAGACTTCGACGGTGCCGTGGCCGATCAGGCGGTGGTGGACCAGGCGTGGTCGGATTGGCGCGAAGAACTTGCCTTCGCTGAGCAGTTCGCGCGGGACACGGACCTCGGCTTCGTCGGACGCGACTCTGACGGCCAGCCCATCTCACTACGTGAACTGTTGGTCCACATGATCGAGGAGTACGCCCGACACAACGGCCATGCCGATCTGCTGCGCGAGCGGATCGATGGCCGCGTCGGGCAGTAGACGCATCGGGCAGTAACGCATGGGGCTGTAGAGGCCAAGCAGCGCGCCTGCGGACCGCACACCGCCGACCCGACCGGGAGGCTGGTCGACGTGTGCCGCATCCGGTGCGGATCGACGCCGATCTCCTTGAGCGTCCCGGTCTGCACGTGGTGGTCGCGGGTCCACCACCGGTCAATGCCGGAGGTGAACACCTCGAACGCGCGGTCCGGCGGAATGGCCACATCTACGGCGGCGTGCACGGCGGTGCTGTTCCCGGTCTGGGCGGTCACTGATCCTCCTGGGACGGACGGGAGGCCGGTTCGGCCTCGACGGTTGCGGCGTAGGCCGCGAGAGCGGTGGTCCAGAACTGGTCGAAGTACTCGCGTACGGCCGCCACGCCAGCGGGGTCGAGGGCGTAGATCCGGCGGGTGCCCTGCGGGCGTACGGACACCAGTCCGGCGTGCTTGAGCACTTTGAGGTGCTGGGACACGGCTGGCCGGCTGATAGGGACCTTCCCGGAGATGTCCACCACCGAGCGGGGGCCACCGCCAAGAAGCTCGAAAATGGAACGGCGGGTCGGATCTGCCAGCGCCTCCAACGCCAATACTTGGTTAGTGCTCACGAACGGTACGTTGCCACTTACCAAATACGCCGTCAAGCCCCCGACCTGACTGCTCGCACCTGCGCCCGAGCGAGCTGCGCGGCGGAAAGCGAATGCTAGAAGATCACTGGTCTGGCATGTATGTGGTCGGTGCGCTTCACTAGCTAGGCCGCAGGACATCGTCGGCGGAGGACTTGGCTGGACCGCGTTAACACAACTTTCTGCTGGCCCGCAGACATAAGGTTGGAGGCCATGGCGAAACTGATCTACTCGGCGTTGACGTCGCTTGACGGGTATGTGGCGGACGAAGACGGAGCCTTCGACTGGGCGGCACCGGACGAGGAGGTGCACACTTTCTTCAACGACCGCGAACGGCCCGTGGGTACCTATCTGTACGGGCGCCGGATGTATGAGGTGATGGTCGCCTGGGAGAGCCCGCAGGCGGTCACCAGCCAGCCGACTTTCGTCAGGGATTTTGCGCGATCTGGCAGGGTGCCGAGAAGATCGTGTACTCCCGGACGCTCGACGCCGTTTCCAGCGCTCGGACACTCATCGAGCGAACTTTCGATCCGGAAACCATCCGGCGGATGAAGGCGCAAGCCGGACGGGACATCACCGTGGGCGGTCCCCACCTCGCCGCCTACGCGATGCGAGCAGGGTTGGTCGACGAGTACAACTTATTTGTCGCCCCCGTGGTGGTCGGCGGGGGGAACTCGGCCTTGCCCGCCGGGGTCCGGGTACAACTGGAGCTGCTGGACGAGCACCGTTTCGGCAATGGCGTGGTCTATCTCCGGTACCGCACCCGAGGGGTGGAACATATCGCTCAGTCAGCCGGGGAATCTGCGGTCGATCTCGTCCAGTAGGGCCAAGGAAAGGTGTCGAAAGCCGTTCCTCGGTTGGGTGATACGCGGTCAGTCTCGTGTGGGCGCTGAGCCGAGGCCGGCTTCCCGAGCGCGGACGATCGCGCTAGGACGGTCGACCACCTGAAGCTTGGTCAAGATGATCGACACATTGTTCCGGATGGTTTTCTCGCTGAGCGCGAGCCGTTCGGCGATGGCGCCGTTGCTCTGGCCGGCGGCTATCAGGTTGAGGATGTCGTGTTCGCGTGCGGTCAAGGCCGGAAATGGCTGGGGGCTCTGTCGTCGGGCTGATTGGAAGTAGTCGCCCATCCGGGCGGCGATGGCGGCACCGAGAATAACCTCTCCAGCCGCCACGGCGGTGATGGCCCGAATGATGTCGTCCGGCGCGGCGCCCTTGAGGACGTAGCCTCTGGCTCCGGCTCTCATGGCGGCGAACACCAAGGTGTCGTCCTCCAGCATGGTCAACATGAGGATGCCGATCGTCGGGTTCCGGTCAAGGATGTGGCGGGTGGAATCGATACCGCTCATCGCGGGCATCCGGATATCCATCAGGACGACGTCGGGTCCGTGCTCGGCGCAGCCGGCCACCGCCTCTGCGCCGTCAGCGGCTTCGCCGGCAAACTCCAGGACAGCGCTTTCCTCGACCAGCGTGCGCAGGCCGGAGCGGAACACCGGGTGGTCATCGGCGATGAGAACGCGAATCGGTCGCTCAGAGCTCACGGCGACTCCAGGGGGATGGTGGCCCGGATAAGCGTTCCGACAAGAGCACCCCGTTCGACGCTGCACTGCCCGCCAAGCTCGGCGGCGCGCTCCCGCATCGACAAGATGCCGACGCCGGCTCGGTAACCAGCTGGCAGACCGCGGCCGTTGTCGCTGATCTCGACGTGCACGGCGCTGTCAACGCTGACCTCAACTCCTCCCTCTGTCGCCGAGGCATGCCGCGCGATGTTCGTCATCGCCTCCAGCGCAATTCGGTAGGCGGCAACTTCAATGGCTGCGGGAAGTTGCAGCGAAGATCCGGGGCCGACCACGGTGATCTGACCGAACGCCCTGGCCTTCTCGGTGAGGGCCCCGATCAAGCCCAGTTCGTCGAGCGCGGGAGGTCGGAGGTTGTACA
The DNA here is from genome assembly GCA_040002735.1 of Frankiaceae bacterium. Lineage (GTDB taxonomy): Bacteria > Actinomycetota > Actinomycetes > JADGOV01 > JADGOV01 > JADGOV01. Next base: position 3,326 of record JBDUDX010000093.1, read on the forward strand.
CAAGACGACGCACCTCGGCGATGGCCTGCTGGATCTGCCCGGTCAGCTCGTCCAGCTGGACACGGGCTTTCCCCGGGTCGGTGGTCAGATGCTGCCGGGCGCGCTGCAAACCGAGCACGACACCGGCCAGACCGGGGCCAAGGCCGTCGCGCAAGTCACGGCGCAACCGGCGGCGTTCCTCCTCGGTGGCCGCGATGAGATGTTCCCGTGATCGCTGTAGGTCACGGGTAAGCGAGACGGCGTGGCCGGCGGCCGCCACCTGCTGGGTAATTCCCTTGAGCAGTGTCCGCTCCGCAGCCGTGAACGGGAGCCCGGTCTCGCGCTGCTCACGGTAAGCACGCCGATCGTCTCACCCGCGAAAACAAGGGGAAAGGTGTCCCGCGGCGCGCCGCCGGCACGGCCAACCACGGTCGAGTGGCCCTCGATCTCGATGGCAACATGCGGGATCCGCAGGGCGTCGCGCACGGTGCGGGCCACAACCGGGAGCACGTCCTCGGGGGCGGCGGCGTCTTCGAGGCGTTGGCCGAGGCGGACGAGCGCCCCGTACGGGTCATCTCGATACCCGTAAACGAGACGGTTGGCGGCTCGGGCCAGCAGGTCACGAAGGGGGAGGGCCAGCAGTACCGCGGCCAGTAACGCGACCTGCGAGCCAATCGCGGGCGACACAAGCATCTGAACACCGGCTCCGACGAGCAGGTAAACGGTGATCACGCAGACGCTCAACGAGCCGTAGAGCAGGGTTCGGCTGATCGCCAGGCGGGCGTCGAAGAGCCCGTAGCGACGGATAGCGATCCAAGCAGTCCCGGCCAATGCCATCACGGGCAGCGCCTGGGCGGGCAGCGCGTTAAGGCTGTCCCCCGTCACCGCGGTGATCGCCAGGGTCAGCCACCAGGAGGCGGCGATCAACCAGGCCGCCGGTTCCACCAGCCGGAGCGCACGGAAGTCCCACTCGCCGACAATCCGGCGGCGCAGGTGTAGCGACCAGGCGTTGAGTGTACTGAGAGGCGCGATCAGTACGATGCACCCGAGAAGACCGTTGGCGACCTGTCCGGCAGCGCCGGGCAACGCGGTCGGGTTCGGACGCTCCGGAAAGTCAAGCAGGGCGGACCCGAACAGCAGACTGATGCTGATCCCGGTGAGGGCACCGAGACCGGTCACCAGCGTGGGGCGCCACCGCGGCGACGGCAGCCGCCCGTCCGGGAACAGCAGCATGCCCACGGTCGGGATCACCGCAAGGGCCGGAACCCACGGCCACCCGTCCAGCCATCCAGCCATCCAGCCATCCAGCCATCCAGCCCAAGCTGCGGCCGGCAGATCGGCGCCGGCATTGAACACCGCTCGGGCGTAGAGGTACGCGGCAGCCGCCAGCGGCAGGCAGGTGCCGCTGGCGAGCACTATCCAGCCGACCGGATTGCGTGGCTGGCTCCGCACAACCGCGGCGCCCACCAACGGAACCGACAGGAAGCCGACGGCCAGGACAGCAATTACCACGGTGCGCGGCGTAGGGTCATACCGCGCACTCAGCACCGCTGCCGCCGCCGACAGTCCGGCGGCGGCCACGGCAGTTCGAGACACTGCAATCACAGCGCTGATGTTGTTCATCTCGGCAGATTGTCCTCCTGCCGGCCGTTATGGTCAGGTGGATGCCGGCGCCGCCGGTCCAACCCGGGCCATGGCGACGGTTGTTTCTCCGCTGCCGGATTCGTGGCGTACGAGCGAGATCGCACACGCGCCGAAGCCGGCCGCTAACAGCGCGAAACCCGCAGCGGCGAGCCAACGAGATCCACTGGCCTCGCCGGCCATCGCGAGAAACGGCCATACCGCCACCGCGAGCGCCGACCACCGCGGCACCACCCCGACGCGAGCCAAGGCAATTCCCAAGAGCACAAACCCCACTGCGTGACCGATGAGATAGGCCGCCACTACCCCCACCACGACGGGATGAGACAAGTACCCGTCCACCAGTGCCACCGCTGCGGCTCGATCGGAAGACCTTGCGGCGACGTAGAGCAAGACGTCGCTACCCAGCAGGTATCCCGCGCTGAGCCACGTCAGAAAGATGAGGCCGGCCCCCGATGCGGCGAGCCTTGAGCTTCGCCCGCCCGCCAGCGAGCCGACGTACAGCACCGCAGGCGCGACCAGCAGGATCAGCAGGTCCAGCAGCACAGCCCAGCGCAACCGAGCCAGCTGATCGGCTGCCTGGCTCACCTGCACCGCCGCGGAATCCGCCTCACCGATCGGCGTGACCAGAAACTGCGCCAGTTGCCCAACCGGTCCCGCCACCAGACACACCACACCGGCGGCCGTCGTCCATCGCACTGTCCTCACAAGTCGCCCCGTCCAAGTAGAGATCCCGTCGCAGACCGACGGTCGAAGAGCACAATCGCCCGCGGCTGGGTCCCGGGAACAGAGACCCCGGTCCTGCGATGTCGGGAGATCCGTGGCTCGCGTCGGCTAGATTCTGTTCCCACCACACGGACGTACCGGGCGGGGCCGAGGTGCCCGGCCATGTCGGGATGAAGGAAGAGGGCCTTGCGATGACCGGTCGTCAAGGCGTGCCCGGGCAACCCGCCGTGGGTAACGCCCTGCACGGCGTACGCGTCATCGACATGGCCACCGTGATAGCCGGTCCTGGCGCGGCACGCTATCTCGCCGACTTCGGCGCGGATGTCATCAAGGTCGAGCCGCCGGACGGCGACGGCACCCGACGCCTGGGGTGGACACTTCCCGGTGATCTCGACTCGCTGTTCTGGAAACTCGTCAACCGCGGCAAGCGGTCGGTAACCCTCGATCTCAAGGACAGCACCGACCGCGAGCGGATGCTCGCGCTGCTGGACACCGCGCAGATCCTCGTGGAGAACCTGCGGCCGGGAAAGTTGGAGCAATTGGGACTTGCACCCGACTATCTCCTGAGCCGCAATCCCGCCCTCGTCATCCTTCGCGTCTCCGGCTTCGGGCAAACCGGACCGTACGCAGCACGGCCCGGATTCGCAACCATCGCGGAAGCCCTTTCAGGGTTGTCTGACCTCAGCGGCGAACCGGGCGGTGGCCCACTGCTGCCACCGATTGCCCTCACCGATGAGGTAACCGCCCTCGTCGGGGCCTTCGCGGCAATGGTCGCGCTCCGTCACGCCGAACGCCTGGGCGTGGGCCAGGTCATCGACGTCAGTCTGCTGGAATCGACACTGCAGATCTTGGGACCATTGCCGTCGGCCTGGGCACATCTGGGTTACCTACAGCCACGGCTTGGTTCCGGGCTGCCCTACGCGGTACCGAGAGGTACCTATCGCTGCTCCGACGGCGTATGGGTAGCCCTCTCGGCGTCAGCGGACTCCGTGGCGTCCCGGGTGTTACAGCTCTTGGGATTGGACGGCGACTCGCGCTTTGTGGACTTTCCCGGCCGCTTCGCGCATCGAGAGGCGCTGGAAAGGCTGACCAGGAACTGGATTGCACAACGGTCCTCGGGGCATGTGCTCGCTGCCTTTGCCGAGGTGGATGCGGCGATCGCTCCGGTGTACACGATGGCTGACGTGGCGCAGGATCCGCACATCAAGGCTCGCAACTGCCTGATTCCGGTGGACGGCGTGATCATGCAAGACGTCGTGGCCGGGATGTCGAAGACCCCCGGGTCCGTACGAAGCGTCGGGCCCAGCCTGGGCCAGCACAACGAGGAAGTTTTCGCAGAGCTGGCGGAACGGGAAAGCTGAGCGTTACGCCACAAGCACTGAGCCAGGCGGAGGCAGGCAGCCGTACTTCCTGCATCCGCCGGCGGGCGGCTCGCCGGCTTGCACGACCGCACGCCCATGGTGATCCCCCGAGCCCGATGGGACGAGTGGGGTCGGAAACGTCCGCGATCCGGTGCGCAGCTGATCGACCGCGGCTCGAGTTGGAGCGGCAGCCCGGTGAAGCAGGGCTTGATGTCGCCCAACGCCATCACGAGATTCCGATTCCGCCTCTACCGGCCGTTCCACTCGGGCGTTAGCGTTCCCCGTAGCCAACGGCCTAGAAGGGATCTGCGATGACCGTCGATGCAGCGCCGGGTTCGCCGGATAGTTCGGTGAGGTTCGAGTCATGGTGACCCGAGTCGACCTCACCGAGGCGGCGGCGGAATTGCTCCGTCGCCTCTACCGTGACCATGGACCCTTGATGTTCCACCAGTCCGGCGGCTGTTGTGACGGCAGTTCGCCGATGTGCTATCTCGCCGGCGAGTTTCACATCGGGCAGTCCGATGTCCACCTGGAAGACCTCGTTGTGGACGGCATCCCCGAGCCGATCGGCATCTGGATGTCGGGGCCGCAGTACGAGTACTGGCGGCACACCCACCTCACCATCGATGTCGTACCGGGCCGCGGTGGTGGCTTCTCTCTGGAAGCTCCCGAAGGCTTCCGCTTCCTGATCCGCTCACGGTTGCTCACCGAGTCCGAGCTGATGGAGTTGGGTGCACTCGGCCGCGGCTGAGAGAACTGTCGCCCAGGAGCTCAGCCGCCTTCCAGCCGCCGGCTCCGCTGCTCCTCGCCGGGACCGCCGTAGGGGTAATCGGCCGCGGCCGGGTCGCTCGCACTGTCCAGCCGAGCCGTCTCCTCGGCGGAGAGATGCAGATCGGCAGCGCCGAGGTTGTCTTCCAGTTGCTCAGTGGTGCGCGCGCCCAGGATCAACGAGGTGACGGCAGGGCGGTCGACCAGCCAGGCCAGCGCCACCTGGGCCTTGGACACACCCCGCTGCTCGGCGATCCGGCCCACCTCATCGACGACGGCCCAGGTCCGCGCACTGACGCTCCGCCGGTCGTAGGCTTCCACGCCACGGTCCGGATTCTCTCCGAGCCGGGTCGCGCCGGTCGGTCGCAGATCTCGCCGGTACTTGCCCGTCAGCCAGCCACCGCCGAGCGGTGACCAGGGCAGCAGCCCCAGTCCATTCGCCTGCGCCGCCGGGACGATCTCCCACTCGATCTCCCGCACCAGCAGGTTGTACTGCGGTTGCACGGTCACGGGTCGGGTCAGGTTGCGGAACTCGGCCACATCCACCGCCCGCTGCAGTTGCCAGCCGGTGAAGTTGGACAGCCCGACGTAGTGCACCTTGCCCGCGCGCACCGCCGCGTCGAGGAAGCTCAACGTCTCCTCCAGCGGGGTCCACGGGTCGAACGCGTGCACCTGGTAGAGATCGACACGCTCTACCCGCAACCGGCGCAGGGAGGCGTCCAACGCCGCGGCGAGATGCCGCCGGGAAAGCCCGGCGTCGTTGGGCCCGTCCCCCATCGGGAAGCGGCCCTTGGTGGCCAGTACCAGCTGCTCCCGCACTGCAGCGGAACTGCCGCTCAGCCACCGACCAACAACCTCTTCACTCCGACCGACGCTGTAGACGTCGGCGGTGTCAATGAGGGTGCCACCCGCCTCGACGTACCGGTCGAGCTGGTCCTGGGCACCCTCCTCGTCGGTCTCCGCGCCGAACGTCATGGTGCCCAGCGCCAGCGTCGAGACGGCGCATCCGCTCCTGCCCAGCGGCCGGTACTCCACCGTTTTGCCTCCTGTCGTCGGCTGGCTGGCGCTTACTCGGGTGTAGTGAACAACGGCGTGGAAAGGTACCGCTCGCCGGTGTCCGGAAGGATGACCACCACCAGCTTCCCGGCGTTCTCCGGCCGGGCCGCGACCACATCGGCCGCATGCAACGCGGCGCCACTGGACACCCCGGCGAGGATTCCCTCGGTCCGGGCAAGTCGGCGGGCGGTGGCCCGAGCGGTCTCCACGTCGACGCGCTGGATCTCGTCGTAGATGCCGGTGTCCAGCACGGCCGGGATGAAGCCGGCGCCGATGCCCTGGATGCCGTGCGGCCCCGGCGTGCCACCGGAGAGTACCGGGGACTCGGCCGGCTCGACGGCGACCAACTGCACCTCGGGCTTCTTGCCGCGGAGCAGTTCCCCCACGCCGGTGATGGTGCCGCCGGTTCCGATGCCACTGACGAAGATGTCGATGGCGCCGTCGGTGTCCTCCCATACCTCCTGGGCGGTGGTACGACGATGCACGTCCGGGTTTGCCGGGTTCTCGAACTGCTGCGGCAGGAAGACGTCCGGGCGCTCGGCGAGTTCGCGCGCCTTGTTGACGGCGCCGGTCATGCCCTCCGCGGCCGGGGTGAGTACCAGGCCGGCGCCGTAGGCCGCGAGCAGGGCTCGGCGCTCCACACTCATGCTCTCCGGCATCGTGAGCGTCAACCGGTACCCCTTGGCCGCGGCCACCAGGGCGAGGCCGATTCCGGTGTTGCCGCTGGTGGGTTCGACGATCTCCATGCCGGGCCGCAGGGCACCGGAGGATTCCGCGTCCTCGATCATCGCGGCGGCGATCCGGTCCTTCACGCTGCCGCCGGGGTTCGCCGACTCCAGCTTGGCGACGAGGCGCGCCGGCAGGTGCTCGCCGAAGCGGCTCAGTTCGACGAGCGGGGTGTGCCCGATCAGTCCGAGTACGTTGGGGGCGATGTTCATGGGGCTCCTTTGCTAGATCTGATAATCGAGGGGTTGGCGGCTGTTCAGTCGTCGCCCGCGCATGTGCGACGGCGGGGCACTCACGGTGGTGTCCGGGGGTACGTCGGCGACGACCAGGGCATGCGCCCCGATCCGACTGGAGCTTCCGATCGTGACCGGGCCGAGGACCGTAGCACCGACCGACAGCGTGACGGAGTCCCCGATGGTCGGGTGCCGCTTGGCGCCTTTCAGATCGGTCCAGAAGCCACGTGCGCCGAGCGTGACGCCCTGAAAGATGCTGACGTCGTCGCCGATTTCCGTGGTCTCACCGATTACCACGCCGGCGCCGTGGTCGATGAAGCAGCGCTGCCCGATCCGCGCGCCGGGGTGGATCTCGATACCGGTGAGCAGCCGTGACGTCTGGGAGAGCAATCGGGGCAGGAACGGAATGCCGTTTCGGTACATCCGGGAGGCAACCCGGTGCGTCACCAGGGCCCATACGCCCGGATAGAGCACCGCCTCGGCCGCGCTGATGCCGTGCAGCGCCGGATCACGTTGATATGCGGTACGGAGTTCGGCGAGCATGCGAGCCCTCTTTGCAGGTCATCAGGCGGACAGGTCGGCATGTCAACGCCGGACCTGCCCGAGGCCCTGGAGAGAGTTAGGGGGTAACGGTCAGCTGCCGGCGACAGAGCGCCGACAGCGCTCGTCGTAGACCCGGCGCACGGAGAACCCGCTCAGCGGCACGGCGTATCCCTGCCGTTGCATCGGCCCGTTCGCCAGCAGCAATCGCACCGGGAAAGTATAGGTGGGCGGTCCCGGTCGAGCAGCGCCGGGTGGCGGGGCTAGGAGTGAGCGTTGAACGACGGCTGGGTCGGAACGGCCGATGGGATCACCGTGGGCTCCGTCGTGACGACATACTGGGCGCCGCCGGCCCGCTTCGCCATGTACATCGCGGCGTCCGCCGCACTGAGGATGGCGTCCAGCCGCTGGTCGCCTTCGCCGGCGAACGCCACCCCGATGCTGGCCGAGAGGGGGACGTACCGGCTGTTGGGCAGTCGGAAAGGTGGGTTGAACACTGCGGTGATCCGCGCCGCCACCTTCTCGGCCTTGCTGTTGTCGTCCAACTCCTCACACAGCACCACGAATTCATCACCCCCGAGCCGGGCCAGCGTGTCTCCTGGTCGCAGGGCGCCTTTCAGCCGGTCGGCGACCGAGGCCAGTACGGCGTCACCGGCGTGGTGCCCGTACCGGTCGTTGATCGCCTTGAAGCCGTCGAGGTCGACGAACAGTACCGCCACCCGGCGCCGCGAGCGGCGCGCCTTCGCCAACGCCTGCTCGAGCCGGTCGTAGAGCAAGACCCGATTTGGCAGGCCGGTCAGCGGATCATGGAGCGCTAGTTGACGTAGCATCTCGACGCGCTCGCGGGCGGCGGTCCAGGAGCGGGCATTGCTGACATAGGAGGCCGCTACGTCGGCGAGTAACTGCACGGCGGAGACGTCGGACGGTTCCAGGTTCCCCGCGGACTGCCGCCACACGTCCAGCGCGCCCAACCGGATGCCGTCGATGGACATGGGAAACGCAAAGACGGCAGCCAACCCGGCGTCCCGGGCGCGCGGCGAGAATTGTGGAAAGCGGCGATCGCGGCCCAAGTCGGGGAGCAACACCGGTTCGCCGGTTCGATAGGTCTCCAGGCACGGTCCCTCGTCGAACTCGATCTGCAACCCCTCGATCTGCAGCAGCACGCCATCGGAGGCGGCGGCGAAGTGCAACTCGTGATCCGTATCCATCAGTAGCACCCCGGCGCCGGTCACCGGTACGACCTGAGGAAGCCGTTGCACGAAATTGTCCAGGATTTCCTGGATCGGAAAATCGTGCGTCAGGGTCCGAGCGAACTCAGTGAGGACCGCCGTGAGCCGCTTTTCATCGACCATCTCTCCGCTCCGATCCCCGTGCCGCCCGAAAGGCGGAGCGTACCATGTCCGTAACACAGGGTAATCGGCCGATCCAGACCTGCGCTTACTCCTGGTCCGGCAGGTCACCACCACAGACGGAACAGAGGTCGGCATACCGATCCTCGGCGAGCCGACCACAGTCCGGGCACACCCGGGCCAGCCAGCACACCGGGTCCCCGATCACCTCGCCGGTCTCCTCGGTTCCCATGGCGAGGAGTATCGCCGCGCGGGGACCGGGACACCAGGTGCTTCGGTCACGAACTAAGAACCGTCACCCTTCGGCGCCTGCTGGGAAAGGAAATGCTCGAACTGGGCTCCGAGCTCGTCGGCGGTCGGCAGCGACTGATCATTTGCCAGTAGGTTCTCCCGGCCGGCCATCATGAGGTCGTACTGGCTCTCCAGTCCGCGGACGACCTCGGCCACCTCCGGTGACTGACCAACCTGGCTGTCGATGGCTTCCTGAGTCGTGTGGGCTTCCTCGGCAAGCCGCTCGGTGGGGAGCTTCAGCGACGTAGCCTCGGATACCGCGTCCAGCAGCCGGACCGCTGCCGCCGGGTAGTCCGTCTGGGACAGGTAATGCGGCACATGGACGGCCAAGCCCATCGCATCGTGGCCGGTCTGGCCGAGCCGGTATTCCAGCAGATGACCGGCGCTCGCCGGCACCTGCACGGTGTCCACCCACGCCTGATGCGCGGTCAGCAAGTCCGGTCGGGTCGCGTGCGCGATCACGCCGAGCGGCCGGGTATGCGGCACGGCCATCGGAATGGCGCCGAGCCCGACGGTGACCCGGACCTCAAACCGGTCGATGAGCAGGCGTACGGCCTCGGCGAAGCGCTCCCACTGCACGTCCGGCTCCATGCCGGCGAGGACGAGGAAGGGCACCTCGTCGAGGTCGCTCACCGCGTAGATGGCCAGCTGCGGATCGTCGTAGCTCTCCCAATGGTCGCGGGAGAAGACCATGGCCGGACGACGGGCTCGGTAGTCGAAGAGTTGGTCGACGTCGAATCGAGCCACTACCCGGGCATCCGGCCCGGCGAGCAGCTCCGCAGTCGCGATGCGCTTGGCCCCACCAGCGTCGATGAAACCGTCCATACCTTCCAGCAGCACCGGCTGCCCCAAAGGGGGCAACGGCGACTCCACCTCAAACAAGTCGCTGGGCTCGAGCACGGTCCACCGCCTCCCTTGGTCACGCCGTCGCATTCACCGTATCGGTACGCTTCGACTCTGTTCGGTTCAACAATGCTTGGCTTCCGCGGCTTCCCCGGCACAGCAAAGGGCCAGCCGCAAGCTGGGCGACCGGCCCTGACGGGTGGTTAATCGAAGCGACGCCGTGGCATCGAGTGCCGCGGCTCCGGTGGGTCAGTTGCCGATCGGGCCGCCGGTGAGACCGGTGCCTTCTTCGCCCTGCAGGTTGGGCCCGTCCAGTTGGATCTCATCGGCCTCGGCGCCGGGGATCAGACCGGAGCCGCGGGACGAGCCACCTCCACCGTGGTCCGGGGCGGCTGCCGGCGGATTCGCCGACTCCACCTGCTCGAGTGAAGGCGGGGCGGCGGGGGCGGCGGGGGCGGCCGGCAGGTCAGGAGCCGCCTGCGCGGCCTTACCCGCAAGATCGTCGGTTGCAGCTTCGGGAGCGTCGTATGCCATGGTTGCGGCTTTCCCACCGGCTGAGCCGGTACACCCCATTTCGGCAGCGCACCGGCTAGCGCAGCGAACCGCTGGCCGTGCCGTAGCCGGGTGCCGCCTGCCGGATCTGGCTGACGTACCGGATCACGACGGGATCTGCCGGAACCCCGCCGGCGGCCAGGACGGCGCCGGGCCCCGCGTTGTAGGCGGCGAGCATGGTGTCGACCGGATCTCCGGAAACCTGCCCGACGATGCGCGCCACCGAGCAGTCGTACGCCGCGGCGCTGGCGATGGCGTCCAGCGGGTCGAACGCCTGTGCCCGCCCGTCACCATCACCGTCGATACCATGCGCGGCCCAGGTGCCGGGCAGAAACTGGGCGAGCCCCTGGGCACCGGAGGAACTTACCGCCAGCGGGTTCCACCGACTCTCCGTGGCCAGCTGAGCGGCCAGCAGAGCGGGAGTCAGCATCGGCGGGCACCGCGTGCCGGCGGCGGACACCGCCGCTCGGTAGGCCGTCGGGACGGTTCCGGCCGGCACAAAACGACTGCCGGTCGAGCCGGCTTGCTGCGCCCAGCGGAACACCGAGGCCGCGGCCGCTCGCACGTCACTGAGCTCGGTGGCTAGCGTCGCGGCTCGCCGGAACTCGGTGGCCTGCGCGGCGAGCCGGATAGCCGCGGCATGGGCGGCGTCCCGCGCGGCAACCCGCGCAGCCCGCTGCTCGGCGGCCACCCGAGCCGCCCGCTGCGCGGTCGCCAATTCGGCCGCCAACTTCGTTACCGCGTCGGTGAGCGCGGCGGCACGTTGGCCAGCCTTGACGGCAAGGGTGATCTGCTGGTCGGCGAGGACGGCGACCGAGGCTGCGAGGTCCGCCGCCTCCCGGGTGGCTGCCTCGGCAGCCCACATGCTCACCGTGTTGCTGCTCGCCACGGCAGTGACCACCTGAGCGCGATCAAAGAGGTCTTCCGGTCGGCCGCCGAGCAGCAACTCACCCAACATCGGAAGGTCTCCACCGGAGACATACAGCTCACGGACGTGGTCAGAGTTGGCTGCCCGCTGCTTCTGCAGCATCGCCAGAGTGTCGGCGAGTTGCTGGGCTGCCACGGTCTGGGCGGCGGAGAGTTGGGCCAGCTCGGCGGAGATGTCGGCCGCCGCCTGGACGGCTACCGCCTTGGTGTGTCGCAGCCGGTCCAGAGCCGCAGACAACCGCGCCGGATCCGTCGTCCCGGGGGCGGCGCCGGCAACCGGGGTCAAGGCCGGCAGCCACAACGGGAGCAGCGCGAGGCCGAGAACCAGCGTCCGGGCGGAGAGCCGAGCCCGACGTCGATATGGTCGGCGCATGTGCTGGGCCTCGACCACGACCCCGTCCGGCTTGAGCCGGCCGTCCCCTCGGAGCGTGGGGCCGGGGTGAAATGCCCGGTTTGGGCTCGACCGGAGTACCGTTTGTTGGTCGACGCCCTGCCTACGCCGGGCGTTTCCGACGTGACAGGAGCCTGACCATGTCGGTGAGCACATCGAATCCGAGCGGGGCTTCGGCGTCGTACGGGACTGCCCTGCAGGTGGAACGCAACGGCATCAACGTCATCGCCGAGGCGGAGCGGAAGGGCTCGCCGCGAGACCTGTTCTGGCCCTGGTGCGCGGCGAATATCGCCGTGCTCGGCGTGAGTTACGGCTCGTTCCTGCTGGACTTCGGTGTCAGCTTCAGTCAAGCCGTGGTCGCTGGCGTGGCGGGCGTACTGCTCTCCTTCCTGCTGGTGGGCTTCGCCTCCCTCGCCGGCAAGCGCGGGTCCGCCCCGACCATGGTGCTGTCCCGAGCGGCTTTCGGCGTACGCGGAAACTCCCTGCCCGCGGCGGTCTCCTACCTCGTCCTCATCGGGTGGGAGACGGTGCTGGTCTCACTCGCCACCCTGGCGACCGCGACCGTGTTCCGCGAACTCGGCTGGTCCAGCGGGAACGCCACGAAAGTGATCGCCTTCGTGGTCGTGATCGCCGTCATCATCGCCGCCGGAATGCTGGGATTCGACGCGATCATGCGGCTCCAGACGATACTCACGGTGACGCTCGCCGTACTCACCGTTGGATATGTCCTGCTGACGTTGAAGCATGTGCACTGGCACACCGTCTCGTCGCTGCCGAGCGGCAACGGGGCGGCGTTTCTCGGTACGTTGATCTTCTCCATGACGGCGTTCGGGTTGGGCTGGGTGAACAGCGGCGCCGACTACTCGCGGTACCTCCCTCGGCGGGCTTCGGCTGCCGGCGTGGTGGGCTGGACGACGTTCGGCGCCAGCGTCGCGCCGGTACTTCTGCTGGTGTACGGGCTGCTGCTCGCCAGCTCCGACCCCAAGCTGGCGAAGGCGATCGGCAGTGACCCGATCGGGGCGCTGACCACGCTGCTGCCGACCTGGTACCTGGTGCCGTTCGCGCTGGTCGCGGTCTTCGGCCTGGTGGGCGGCGCGGTGCTGGACATCTACTCTTCCGGGCTCGCGCTGCTCACCCTGGGTCTACGCGTACCGAGGTGGGCGGCGGCCGGACTCGACGGCGTACTCATGGTGCTGGGCACGATCTACGTGGTGTGGATCGCGCAGGACTTCATCACCCCCTTCCAGGGCTTCCTGATCACGCTCGGCGTCCCGATCAGCGCCTGGTGCGGGGTGTTTCTGGCGGATCTCGCGCTGCGCCGCCGCTCCTACGCCGAAGCGGACCTGCACGACGCGGGCGGCCGGTACGGCGCGGGAAACCCGGTCGCCCTGGCCAGCATGGTGCTCGGCACTTTCCTCGGCTGGGGGTTGGTGGTCAATACCCTCTCCCCGGTCTTCAAGTGGGAGGGCTACCTGATGAACGCGTTTGGGCTGGGCCCGAAGTCGAACGGCACCTGGACCTACGCCAACGTCGGCGTGCTGGTCGCGCTCGCCGTCGGCTTTCTCGGCCAGTACGCCTTCGGCCAGGGGCGGGTACGCGCTCAGGAGGCGCTGATCTCCCGAGAGTGAGGTTTGCTAGCAGAATTGATATCCTCCGGTGGTGCCCAATGTTCTGATTCGCGATGTCCCCGCCGATGACCTTGAGTTGATCCGTTCCACCGCGGCGGATCGGGGGGTGTCGCTGCAGAGCTACCTGCTGGAGACAGTCTCAGGACAGGCCGACTACCTGCGCCGGCGGGAGGCCCTGGCCGCAACGGCGCGGCGTCTTGCGGACAAGCCTGGTGTGCCGGAGAGCGAGCGGTCCGCTGTACTCGGCGCGATCGCCGATGAGCAAGCTGAGCGGGCACATGAACTCGGCCGCGTCACTTCATGATCGTGGACGCGTCGGTGGTGATCGACGCGGTCGCCGACTCGGGAGCACGGGGCGCTGCCGCCCGCGGCGCGTTAGCCGCTCAGCCACCCGGTGAGCCACTTCTCGCACCCGGACATTTCGCCGTCGAGGTGTTGTCGGGCCTCCGGGCCGCGGCTCACCGGCCCGGGCATCCGTTCCAGCCCGACGACGTCGTGGCGGCGCTGCACGACGCCGAGGCCCTGCAGATCCGGATCGAAGGAACGCCGTGGTCCGACGTACACCGGGCCCGGTTCCTGGCCGCTGGCTCGCTGCGGTACGCCGACGCGGTCTACCTCGCTGCGGCTGAGCGTCACCGGACCTCCCTGATGACCGCCGACGGGCGGATCGAACGCGCGGGCGCGCTGGTCCGATGCGAGATCGTCACCGTCATCCCGGAACCGGGAGACCCTGGCGGCTGAGCCCGGTTACCGGGCCGGAACCGCAGCCAGTTGGGCAGGGGTCGGACCGGTCGCCGGGCCCCGGCGGGTGACCGAGTACGCCGCCGCTCGGTTCGCATAGGTCACCGCATCGGGCAGGTCCTTGCCCGTGGCCAACCCGGCGAGCAGCGCCGCGACGTGCACGTCACCGGCGCCGGTGGTATCCACGGCGGTGGCCGGCACCGCGGGAACCAGGTGCGGTGGGGCGCCGGCGCGGTACAGCATCGCGCCCGCAGCGCCTTGGCGTACCACCACCACCGGCGGCCCGGCCCGCGCCGCGCCGGGCCGGTCTGCTCCCCAGAGCAGCGCCGCCTCGCGCGCGTCCAGGCTGAGCAGGTCGGTACGCCCGAGAACCGCCGCCCAGCGGGAGCGCGGGATGTCGCCGACGAGCGGACCGGGATCGACCACCAGCAGCCGACCGGCGGGCAGCCCGGCCAGGTACTCCCCGAGGACCCGGCCGTTGACCGGATAGCCGAGGTCATACCCGGAGACGTAGACGGCGTCGCCATCGCGCAGCCGCAGGCCGGCCAGGTCGGCGGCGGTCAACTCCGCCTCGGCTCCGGGTGCGGTGAGAAACGTACGCTCGCCGGCCGGCTCCACCAGTACGGCGCAGTAGCCGGTATCCGCCACTGCCGGCTCCGGAAAGGCCAGCTCGATCCCCTCGGCCTCAAGGGCGCTTCGGACCACCGCGCCGAACGGGCCGCCACCGATCCGCCCCGCGTACACCGCCGGTAATCCGAGCCGGGCAGCGGCGGACAGTACGTTGAAGCCGCCCCCAGCGGTCGGCGCGCTCGGCCGGGCCACGACGTCACCGCCCCGAGGGGGCAGGTGCGGCACCTGCAAGGACAGATCGACCAGGACGCTGCCGAGCAGTACCAGCCGCCTGGGCAGAGGCAGTGCGCCCGGCCTCGACGTCGCGCTCGAACTCATCGGGCGGCCGCACGCAACACCAGCAGATCGGCAGCCAGGGCTTCCAGGTCGAGGGAGTTGACCCGGCGTACGGTCTCGCAGGCAGGCCGCGGCATTGCGGCGACGCCGGTGTGGGCGCCGGCCATCGCCGCGGCCATCGCACCGATCGTGTCGCTGTCGCCGCCGAGGCCGGCGGCCAGGAGTCCGACCCGCCAGGGGTCCTGCGGTACGAGGGCTGCCAGGGCGAAGGCCGCCGGTACCGACTCCTCGGTCGCGACGCCGAGGCCACGGTCGGAGATGGCGTCGAGAGTTCGCGGCAGGTCGACCAGCCGTCGTAGGAGGACCTCCCCGGTGGGCGGGAAGCCGCGGTCGGCGACGCCCCGGGCGGCGGTGATGGCCAGGGAGTAGGACTGCCGCCACGACGCGCCGGCGACTCCGCTACTCACCGCGGCGGCCACCGCCACCGCGCCGGCATGGGCCAGGCCGGTGGCATGGGTGGGCGTGTCGACCGTCACCACCGTGTCCGCCAGCCGCTGCAGCGGCTCCGGCGGCTCGGCGATGCCGACCGGCGCGATGCGCATCGCGGCGCCGTTCGTGGTGCCCTCCCGGCCGGTCTCGGTCAGCGGCACGCCGGCCCGAGCGGCGGCCAGCGCACGCTGGGTCGACGGCCCGAGGAGGAAGTTTCGGCCCTCGGCGAGCTTCTGCTGCTGCCAGTCGAGCAGTTCGCTGACCAGCCGCCCGGGGTTGACGCCGCCGGCTCCCTCGATGAGCAGTCGGGCCACGATGACGGCCTGCTCGGTGTCGTCGGTGACGAGGCCGGCGGGGAGCCCGACGCGGTTCCCGTCTCCCGGCAGAAAGCCGGTCACCTCCCCGTACCGGCGGCGTACCTCCACCCGGGACAGCGTTTCGGTCGGCATCCCGAGGGCGTCACCGATCGCCAACCCGTACAACGCGCCGAGCGCCCGCCCCTGCACAGCGGATGCTCGGGCGGGCGGCACCGGTTCATTCTCCGCCCACGTCTCACGCAGCCCCACGCTTGGTGATCCATGGCGAATTCCGTACGGATATCCGAACACTTCGCGCCATGGATCACCCGGGATGGAGGGACAGCCGGCGGCACCCGAACTCAGTGGCGGATCAGCAGGATGGCCGCGACGATCACGCCGCCGATCACCACGACGTACCGCAGGACCGGACCGGGGATGCGCCGGCCGAGGGACGCGCCGGTGAATCCGCCGGCGATGGCGCCGACCGCGAGGAGTCCGGCCACCGCCCAGTCCACGTCGGAGACCGCGATGAAGATCACCGCCGCAACCCCGTTCACCAGCGCGGCGAGGACGTTCTTCGCCGCGTTGAGCCGCTGCAGCTGATCGTGGATACCGAGGCTGAGGAACGCGATCAGCAACACACCCTGCGCGGCGCCGAAGTACCCGCCGTAGATACCGGTGAGGAAGACCAGCAGCGGCAGGACACCGCGCCCCGCGAGCACCGGCCGGTCGCTCCGGCCACCACGCCGGGCCAGCCGAGGCTGGGCGGCCATCAGCGCGCAGGCCAGCAGGATGAGGAACGGGACCAGCACCTCGAAGGTTCCCGGAGCGGCGAGGAGCAACAGGGCGCCGGTGATGCCGCCGAGCAGCGACATGCTGCCCAGCATGAGGAGGCGACGCAGCTGCCCGGCGAGTTCCCGGCGGTACCCGATGGCTCCGCTGACCGAGCCGGGTACGAGTCCAACGGTGTTGGACACGTTCGCGATCAACGGCGGATACCCCAACGCCAACAGCGTCGGGAAGGTGACCAGCGAGCCGGAACCGACGATGGTATTGACCATGCCGGCCACCGCCCCAGCGCCGAGGATGACGAGTGCCCCCAGCGGCGTCACGCCCGCCCCCTACCCTGATGCCGGCGACGCCGGCAACGGGCGGCGCTGAAGATGTCGGCGACATGCTGCCACGGCGAGGAGGGCGCGCAATTGTCACACCCTGCCATCTCCCGCCCGGCCGTGGCGGCGGCCGCAGCCGTCGGTTCGGCTGAGCCTGGGCCGTTACCGGCACTGCCGGCACTGGCATTCGCCTCCTCGCTGACCACGACGGCGAGGGCGGCGGCCGATACGCTGCGGGCGCTGTATCGCTCGGTACCCCTCTCCGAGGCCGACGTCGTGGTGGTCGTCGGAGGCGACGGCACGCTGATCGATGCGTTGCATGCGGTGCTGGCGCTTCCCCCGGACCGTCCGGCGCCCGCGGTGTACGGGATGAACTGCGGCACCGTCGGTTTCCTGCTCAACGATCTGGACACCAGCGAGGACCTCCTCAGCTCGATCGCTGCCATGGAGGTCACCAGCATTCGACCGTTGCGCATGCGGGCGTACGACGCCGACGGCGCCACGTTGCCGCCCGCACTGGCCTGCAACGAAGTGGTCCTGCGGCGCCTCGGCGAGCAGGCCGTCCGGATCCGGGTCAGCGTGGACGGTACCCAGCGCCTGGAGGAGTTGCGCGGTGACGGCGTGATGGTGGCCACGGAAGTGGGTTCCACCGCGTACAACTACTCCGCCCACGGCCCGATCCTGCCGATCGGGGCGGGGTTGCTGGCGCTCACTCCGATCTGCGCGATGCGGCCGCGCCGCTGGCCCGGCGCCCTGCTGCCGCATGCCGCCATCGTCCGATTCGACGTACTGGAATCGGAGAAGCGCCCGGTGACCGCCAGCGCCGACCAGCGCGGCATGACCACGGTCAGCGCGGTGGAGGTGTCGGAGGCGGCGGACCGTACTTTGCGGCTTCTGTTCGACCCCCGTCGACCCCTCGGGGAACGCGTCACGCAGGAGCAGTTTCACCGCTGACCGAGTTTTCCGTCACATTACGGAATGTCACGACCCTCCGGACTGTCGGCCTGAAGTAGGAGGTACACCGACATGCGACCTGACGGCAGCCAGGCCCGGTGGGAGACGGACACCGTTCCGCTGACCCCACCGCTCGCCAACACCCTCGAGCTACCGGTAGTTCCGGCGACTCCGCAGACCGTGCCGCCGGCTACAGCCTCTCCGGCGGCTCCGGCCCGGCCCAGCCGCCCCAAAGACCTCCCCCGACGCAGCCGCCGGGGCCGCTGGGTGTTCGGCCTGGCGCTGCTGGTGCTCGCCGCCGGCACGGCCGTCGCGATCGCCCTGGCGGGTGGGGGGCGGCCCACGGGGCGACACGCGGTGTCCCAGGCAGGTTCGCCGCTGACCATCCGCACCGTATCCAGCGTGGATCCGGCCGGGGGTAGTGGCTGGCGCCGGTCCGGTTCGGACGTGGCTTCGGCGGTATGGCGTACTCAGCACTACCGCAGCCCGGAGTTCGGCGGCCTCAAGTCCGGCCTCGGCCTGCTGATCGACCTCGGCTCCGCCCGGCGGTTGACCGCCGTCCGCACGACGGCCGGAGTACCCGGTACGACCGTCGAACTGCTCGCCGGGGACTCCGCCGGCCCCGCCCCCGGGAGCTTCCGCTCAGTCGACCGGGTCGGCAATGCCACCGGCGCAACGACGCTGCGAGCGGTCGGCGGCGGTTCGCACCGGTACTGGCTGGTGTGGGTGCCCCGGCTCGGCCAGGACGGTGGCGGCTACTCGGCGGAGTTGCGCGGGTTGACCGTCCGCGGCTGATCCGCCGCTTCGGCGCGAGCCCAGGCGCCATGTTCGCGTAGCGCCCAGGAGGCCGGCACATCGCCGGTCCGCATACCGTCACGGGCTATCGGGTCGCGGGCGGCGAACCAGAGGTGGCCGATCACCATCGCGGCCACCGCGTACGCCAACCAGTCGTGCACCAGCGTCGCCCCGGTCCGCAGTGACAGCGGGCCGCCCGCCCCGTACCGCATGATCAGGCCGGTACCGAGCATCACCAGCATGGCGCCGGCGATGAAGCTGGCGTTGAGCTTCTGGCCGGCATTGAACTTGCCGACCGCGATCCGACCGCTCCGCCGTTGCCGATCGCGCAGCCACGCCCAGTCCGAGGGCAGGAAGCGGTTGAGTCGCCGCAGGTCCGCGCGGAAGGCAGCGGATCCCAGTCCGAGCAGCGCCGGCACCGGTAGCGCCAGCCCGGCGTAGACGTGGATCGTCCGGATCAGCGGCCGACGGCCGACCAAGATGGACAGCGGTCCGATGTAGAGCACCGCCGCGGTGAGCAGGCAGAGGCCCATCAGGATCCCGGTCGCTCGGTGCACCCACCGCTCGCCGCGGCTGAAGCGGGAAAGCACGCCGTCGACACTCATGCTGTCGGGGCGTCGCGTTGGCCGTTGGACCGGCCGACCCAGGCGTCCACGTCGTAACCGCGGTGCTCCCAGTACCCGGGGCGCACCGCGTCGGTGACCTCGATGCCGCCGAGCCACTTCAGCGACTTGTACCCGTACATCGGGGCGACGTAGAGCCGGACCGGACCCCCGTGTTCCCGGGTGACCGGCTTGCCGAGCATCCGGGTGGCGACCAGCACGTCCCGACGACGGGCCTGCTCCAGGGTGAGGCTCTCGGTGTACGTGCCGTCGAAAGAGGTGAACTGGACGGCTCGGGCACCCGGCCGGACGCCGACCTGCTCCAGCAGGTCAGCGAGCGCGACGCCGGACCACGCCACGTTGCGCACCCGCCAGCCGGTCACGCACTGGAAGTCCCGGGTCAGCGCGGTCTGCGGCAGCCGGTGGAGATCGCTGAGGGTGAAGGTCTCCGGCCGCTCCACCAGCCCGCCGACCCGTAGTCGGTACGTCACGGCCGTACGGGTGGGGATCCTCGAAGTGACCGAGTAGTACCGAAACCCGCCGCCATCCGGCAGCAACTGGGTCAATCCGGTCGGGTCGCGCACCTGGAGCGGGGCAAGCAGCCGTTGCTCGAGGTCGGCGAGGTCGCGGCCGGTGACGACGCCGACCACTCCGAGGCCGAGCATGCCGAGCACGATGCGCCGGCCGATCGGCTTGCCCAGCTCCTCCACCGCTCCATGGTGCGCCCGATCCGACCGATCGGCTGGTCCACCGCACGCTCATCGCGACAGCAGTTAGCGTTGTCCGGGTGACTCCAGATGAGGCGCTGGCCACGGCGGCGGCCAGTGTGCGCCGCGACCTCGAGCGGACCGGGCGCTGCCGGCGGCGTGCCCTGCGCGCGCTCGAGGCGTCGCTGGCCCACCGGCAGTGGTGGGTGGGCGCATGGCCGGAGGGCGCCGATCACCTGCCGGGGCTGGTCGCCCAGGACGTGCAGGAAGCGGTGCAGGCTGAGTTGGATGCGTACTGGCCACCGTGCCCGGAACATCGGGACCATGCTCTGTTCGTCGAGCCGGACCTCGGCCCGGACGCGTTCTGGGTGTGCCACCGCACCGGCCTGCCGGTGGCTAGCATCGGCGGACTGTAGCCGTACCGCCTCCGCATCGGCAAGGAGCCTGCATGCCTCAGCTGCGCCTCGGGATACTCGCCACGTCCGGGAAGCCGGCTGAGCGCCGACTGCCGCTGCACCCCCGGCATTTCGGCCGGGTACCGCCGCAGGTACGGCCGGCGCTGCACCTGGAGACCGGGTACGGGGAGCGCTTCGGGGTACCCGACTCCGATCTCGCTCCGCTGGTCGCGGGCCTGGGGAGTCGTAAGCAGCTGATCGCGCAGTGCGACGTGATCCTGCTGCCCAAGCCGGTGCACGCCGATGTCGCCGAGTTGCGGCCAGGATCGGTGCTCTGGGGCTGGCCGCACTGCGTCCAGGACGCGACGATCACTCAGCTCGCCATCGACCAGAAGCTGACCATGATCGCTTGGGAGGCGATGAACTACTGGACGGCGGAGGACACCTTCGATCTGCACGTGTTCCACAAGAACAACGAGCTGGCCGGGTACTCCTCGGTGCTGCATGCCTTCGCCTTGCGCGGAATCACCGGCGCGTACGGGCGACGGCTACGAGCCGTGGTGATCAGTTTCGGCGCCACCGGTCGGGGCGCGGTGATCGCCCTGGAAGCCATGGGCGTCTCCGACGTCACCGTGATCACCTTGCGGGACGTGCACGCCGTTGCAGCACCCTTTCCGTCGGCGACGATGGGCCAATTCGAGCGTGTGGACGAGGCGTGGCGTAACCAGGTACTCACCGGTCGCGGACCGGTACCGCTCGCCGAGTTCCTCGCCGGCTTCGACGTCGTGGTGAACTGCGTACGCCAGGACACCGACGCACCGCTGATGTTCGTCACCGCCGAGGAAGTGACCACTTTCCGGTCGGGCACGCTGCTGATCGACGTCTCCTGCGACGAGGGCATGGGCTTCTCCTTCGCCCGGGCCACGTCGTTCGCCGAGCCGGTGTTCTCCGTCGGCGACGGGGTGACGTACTACGGGGTCGACCACAGCCCGTCGTACCTCTGGAACTCCGCGACGTGGGAGATCAGCGAGGCTCTCATTCCCTTTCTGGAACCGCTGGTCGCCGGGCCGCAGGGCTGGGAGCGGAACGCGACGTTGCGGCACGCGGTGGAGATCCGCGACGGCGTGGTGCAGAACCCGAGCATCCTGTCCTTCCAGGGCCGGGCCGCGGAGTATCCGCACGAGCGCCGGGCGGGGTGACGGCCGCACTCCGCGGCTGGGTCGATCTGGTGGCGGAGCACCTGGCGCGGCGGGCCTCGCGCTGTGGAGGATTGCGCGAGCCCCAGGTCTGGCCATCCTCCACAGCTCCCCGGGTCCGGCCGCCGGCTCCCGGTCCCGTCTATTCAACCTAAGGGTTGACAACGCCGCGGAGGTGTCCCACAGTCGTATTCAACCGACGGGTTGAACGAAAGGAGGTAACGCGTGCCGGCCGACCCACTGTCCCGGGTGTTCTCGGCGCTGGCCGATCCCACCCGCCGGGACATGGTGGCGCGGCTCGCCGTCGGGGATGCCACCGTGAACGAGCTTGCCGAGCCGTACGAGGTCACCGTCCAGGCCGTCTCCAAGCACCTCAAGGTGCTTGAGCAGGCGGGTCTGGTCAGTCGCCGAAGCGAGGCACAACGCCGTCCGGTGCATCTGGAAGCCGAAGTCTTCACCTTGATGACGAAATGGATCGAGCGCTACCGCCGCCAAGCCGAGGAACGTTACCGACGCCTCGACGAGGTACTTCGGACGATGCCAGACGACGTCCCCCAACCCCCACCCCCGCCCGCACGGACAGGAGCTTCGACATGACTCTCACCGGCCCTCGGAGGTCATCGTGCAGACCTTCACCTTCGAAGGCTTTCCGGACAGCGTCGCCCTGGAGCGCCTGGTCCTCACCGACCTCGGGAACGGCCGCACCCGGCTGTCGGCGACCTCGCTCGTAGATTCCTTCCAGGGCCGGGCCGCCTTTCTCGCCAGCGGCAGGGAAAGCGGCGTACGGGAAGGCTACGAGCGGCTGGACGAACTGCTCGCCCGCTGAATGTCCGGTTGCGTCGAAACGCGGAGGAACGATGGACGAGGCGGTACGGAAGTATCTCGACGCGATCCCTGCGGAACGCCGGCCGCTCTTCGACCGCATTCACCGGTTGGCGCTGGAGGCGCATCCCGACGCCTCGGTGGTGCTCTCCTACCAGATGCCGACGTACCAGGTTGGCCGCTATCGCCTGCACGTCGGCGTCTGGAAACACGGGCTGTCGTTCTACGGCTGGAAACGGGGACGGGACGCCGGCTTCGCCGCCCGCCATCCCGACCTGGTCCACCGCCAAGGGGACCATCAAGGTGCGGCCGGAGGATGCGGAGCGGATCCCGGATGAGGAGTTCCGCGATCTGCTGCGTGCCGCCCTGGAGGAGTGAACGCGCCTGCGGACTGACTCCACTCGCCGGGGGAATGGCGCCCTCACGGGTTGGGGTTACCGCCCTTTGTGACGACTGCGGACACCGACCGGGTTGCCGCAGCGTCCGCGCCGGCCGGCATGTCCGTGTCCGCGTTCGTCCGGTTGCTGTTGTTGGCCGCGATCTGGGGCTGCAGCTTCCTCTTCATCAAGGTCGCTCTCGAAGGGCTGGCCCCGACCCAGATCGTGCTCGGCCGGATCACCCTCGGGGCCGCAACCCTGGCCGTCATCGTCGCCGTCCGGCACGGCCGGATGCCCCGGGACCTCACGACCTGGGCGCATCTCGCCTTTGTCAGCGTCCTGAACAACCTGCTGCCGTTCTTCCTCTTCGCCTGGGGTGAGCAGCGGGTCGCGTCCAGCCTGGCCGGGATCTACAACGCGACGACGCCCCTGTTCACACTCCTGGTGGCCATGGCGGCCCTCCCTGCGGAACGCCCCACGCGGGCCCGCTTCGCTGGCATCGCCCTGGGCTTCCTCGGCGTGGTGGTGGTACTGGCACCGTGGCGCGGAGTCGCCGGCTCGTCCCTCACCGGCCAGCTGGCCTGCCTGACGGCGGGTGGCTGCTACGGATTCGGCATTGTCTACACCCGGCGGTTCCTCTCCGGCCGGGGGCACGCGCCCCTGGTTCTCGCCGCCGGTCAGCTGATCTGCTCATCGGCCATCCTGCTGCTCGCCGTACCGCTGTGGGTCGGCCACGCACCGAGGCTCGCTCCGTCGGTGGTGGCGTCGATCCTGGCACTCGGCATCCTCGGCACCGGCATCGCGTACCTGATCTTCTACCGCCTGATCGGGGAGATCGGAGCCACCAGCGCCTCCACCGTCACCTACGTCATACCGCTGATCGCGGTAGCGCTCGGGGTGGTCGCCCTCGGCGAGCACATTGGCTGGAACGACTTCGCGGGCGCGGCGGTGGTGGTGGCGGGTATCGCCGTCGCCGAAGGTCGGTTGGTCCGGCGCCGTCTGTAGGCCCACCGTGCGGGCGGGCGGGGAGTTGGGCCGATGAAGCCATTTCCCACAAGAACGGCACCGCTACCGGCTACGTTGTGATCAACAACACCTGCAACCGACTGCCCGGGGGGGTCCCAGCACCGGCCCCAAACCGCGGCGAGTTCTGCTCGGCGGGTACGCCTCCAGGAGCAGCGCGGCTGCATTCTCCGAAACTGGGCCGCGCCCCAATAGGCCGGTTGGCCCTGCAGCCGGGCAATGCGCCGCCGATAACACCGAAGCCGGTGGTCCATACCCCCGCGCAAGCCAGCTTTGAGGAGATCCGACATGCCGGTGTACCGACCCGTCGTACTCGCCGGTGGCCTGCTCGCCGGCGTGCTCAGCCTGAGTCCGGCCGCTGCCGGGGCCGCCACTGCGGGCGGCGCCGCGAGCCAGCCGGTGACGCTGCGCGGCACGTACCAGTTGCTCGTCGCCGACACCGTTGCCGGGTCCGCGTCCCCGCGGACGGCCGTCGTGCCGGCGCAGGCCGGGCACAGGTACCGCACGGAACTCCGGGTCGGTTCCCAGACCTACCACCTGCGCCTGCCGGCTGGGGTGAAGCTGCGCGGCGGGGCCGGGGTCCAGGTCACCGGCCGACTCGCCGGGGACACGCTGACGGCGACCTCCGTCGCACCGGTCGCCGCCCTGAGCGAACCGCTGGCGGCCACCACGCAGAACACCAACGTGCTGGTGATTCTCGCCCAGTGGCACGGCGCCGACACGACGACTCAGGCTTCGGCAGCCCAGCAGATGTTCACCAATTCGTCCAACTGGTACTCCACCGCCTCGCACGGCGCCCTGACCCAACACGGCGTGGTGACTCCGTGGTTGGCGATCAGGGGTCCGTCGAACGAAAAGTGCTACGCCGACAGCGACGCGATCCTGAGCCAGGCCGAATCGGCCGCCAGCCTGCGCGGGTACAACATCGGGGACTACGACCGGACGATCGTGTATTTCCCGTACGACATCCGGCCCGGCTCGGATTGCGTCGGGCTCGCCGGTTGGGCCTACCAACCCGGATCCAAGGTGTGGATCAACGGCAACATGAACACCCGCGCGCTGGTCCACGAGCAGGGCCACAACTACGGGCTGGCGCACGCCCACTCCTACGCCTGTCAGACCGGCGTACTGACCGGCGCCTGCACGTTCGGTGAGTACGGCGACGACTACGACGCCATGGGGGCCTCCCGGCTGATCGCCCAGTTCAGCGCCAAGCAGGAGTACCAACTCGGTTGGCTGCCGGCCACCACGCTCACCGCAGGCGGTTCGGCGACGCTGGCGCCGCTGGAGGAACCCACCGGTATCCGCGCGATCGTGGTGCACGCCACGCCCACCCGGGACTACTGGGTGGAGTACCGCCAGCCGGTGCGTGACGACGTAAACCTGCCGATCGGGGCAACCAACGGCGTACTGATCCACCTGGTGGATCACACCCTCAGCTCCCAGGATGGCTACACCTACGGTCCGGCCCTGCTGGATCTCAGCCCGGCCGACCACTCGCTCACCGACGCGACCCTGAAGGCCGGCCACAGCTGGAGCACCCCGGAGGGTCTCCGGTTTGCGGTCGGCGCGGTTACCCCCAGCGCGGCGACCGTGTCAGTGGGCTCCGCACGCCCGGCCGCCGGGGACTTCACCGGCGACGGCCGCGCCGACGCGGCGGTCTACCGGCCGGGTACCGGCACCTGGTGGATCTCCGGCGGAACCGGTGGTCCGTACGGCGCCACCACCGACGTGCCGGTGCCGGCGGACTACAACGGCGACGGGCGTACCGACCTCGCCGTCTGGCGACCCTCCACCGGCGCGTGGTTCGTCCGCGGCATCGCCGCGGTTACCTGGGGCCGGAGCGGCGACATCCCGGTACCGGGGGACTACAACGGCGACGGCCGCGCGGACTTCGCGCTGTACCGGCCGAGCACCACCAGCTGGTTCATCCGGGGCGCTGCGACGGTGAGCTACGGGGCCGCCACCGACGTGCCGGTGCCCGCGGACTACAACGGCGACGGGCGTACCGACCTCGCCGTCTGGCGACCCTCCACCGGCGCATGGTTCGTCCGCGGCGCCGCAGCGGTCACCTGGGGTCAGCGGGGTGACATCGCGGTGCCCGGGGACTACAACGGGGACCGCCGCAGTGACTTCGCCGTCTGGCGTCCGCCGGTCGGCTCCGAAAAGGGTACCTGGTTCGCCCGCGGCGGAACTGCCGTCCCGTTCGGCTCGGTCGGCGACAAGCCGAGCCCGGGTGACTTCACCGGCGACGGCCGGACGGACCCCACGGTCTGGTCACCGCCCAGCGGAGCGTGGACCATTCTGAACGCCCCGACCTTCTCCTATGGGCTTCCCGGTGATATCCCGGTTCAGTTGCCGGCCTCGATCCGGCTCACCCAGCTGGGCAGCCGGTAGCCGCCGCGGCTAGGCTGCGGGCATCGCGGGAGCTTGGACCGACCAGGCTGAGAGGGCGACACCACGGGTCGCCGACCGCCGGACCTGCCGGGTAATGCCGGCGTCGGGAGCCTGGTATGTCGATCGTCACCGACCGTCCCTCCCCCGCCGGTACACCGGGTGGGCAGGCGGGCACCGAGGCACCGCACACCCTGCTCCAGCCGGCGCCCCGCACGCTGAGCCTGCTGGACCAGCTCGGGTTGTGGGGGAACCTCGGGGTCAGCCTGCTCGGCCCGGTCGGGGCGATCTACCTGCTGCAGCCGGCCGGGGTGGCGCCGCTGTCCCTGCTGGCGGCGTTCACCGCCCTGGTGCTCGGCACCGTCCTCGGCTCGCTGCTGATCGGACTGGCCGCCATTCCCGGCGCGCAAACCGGCGCCCCTTCGATGGTGCTGCTCCGGGGCCTGCTCGGCGCCCGGCTGTCCTACCTGCCGACGCTGCTCAACATGCTGCAGCTGATCGGCTGGACGGTCTTCGAGATCGTGGTGATCACCTCCGCCGCGCAGCAGTTGTTGCCCTGGCACGGCGCCCGCTGGCCGTACGTACTGATCGCCGGGCTGTTGACCATCGCAATGGCGCTGCGGCCGCTGGGCGCGGTCCGGGTACTCCGCCGGTACGCCCTGGTCGCGGTCCTGCTCGCCACCGTCTACCTCTACGCGCAGTTGCTGCGCCACCCGCTGCCCTCGGCGACGAAGGGCTCCTGGGCCGGCTTCTGGCTGGCCGCCGATGTGGCGATCGCGGTCGCGGTGTCCTGGGTACCGCTGGCGAGTGACTACAGCCGGCACTCCCGCAGCGTGCGGGGCGCCTTCCTGGGCGGCTTCGCCGGATACGCGGTCACCCAGATCGCCTACTACGCCCTCGGCCTGATCGCGCTGTCCACGGTGGTCCGGGCCAGTGCGGACGCCGGGGTGCTGCAGCACGACATGTTCGCCGCCTTCATCGCGGTACCCCTCGGCTGGCTGGCGTTCGGCGTCATCATCCTGCGGGAACTTGACCAGTCCTTCGCCGACACGTACTCCACGGTGGTCTCGATCCAGAACCTCCGGCCGAGCCTGGACCGCCGGCTGCTCGCCGTCGGGGTCGGCGGGTTGGCGACCCTGCTCGCTCTGGCGCTGAACATCGACGCGTACTACAACTTCCTGGTGCTGCTCGGGTCGGTGTTCGTACCGATGTTCGCCGTCTTCGTGGTGGACTACTTCCTGCTGCGGCGCCACCGGCAGTGGGACGTCTCCGAGCAGGCGCCGGCGCGCTGGACGATGTTGGTGCCGTGGCTGCTGGGCTTCGCTGCGTACCAGCTGATCAACCCCGGCTATATCGGCTGGTGGGTCCGGGTGTGGGGCGACCTCCGGGACGCGATGGGTTGGCAGCCGACGAGCTGGATGAGCGCGTCCCTGATCTCCTACACGGTGGCCGCGCTCGCCACCCTGGCCCTGGCGCCCCTGCAGCGTCGGCTGAGCCGGGCCGGTCGATGACGCTGCGGGAACGGCTGTGGGCCACGATGGCTCCGACGTACGCGGAGATCCTGCGACACCCCTTCCTCGCCGGGCTCACCGACGGCTCCCTGGAGACGGATCGCTTCGCGTACTACGTCACCCAGGACGCTCGCTACCTCCTGGACTACGCCCGCGCCCTGGCGGTACTCGCCGGCAAGGCGAACGACCCGAGCCGGGTAGCGATGTTCGCCCGGCACGCGGCCGGTGCGCTGGAGGTGGAGCGGGAGCTGCACACCACATTGCTGCCGAAACTGGGTCTGGATCCGTCCGTGGTGGCCGCGGCTCAACCCGCCCCGACGACTCTGGCCTACACCAGCTACCTGCTCGCGGTCGCCCACGACGGGGATTTCGCCGAGGGCGTCGCCGCTGTGCTGCCGTGCTACTGGATCTACGCGGAGGTCGGGGCAGCGCTGGTTGACCGGGGCTCGCCGGACCCCCGGTACACCCAGTGGATCGACACCTACGGCGGCCCGGAGTTCGCTGCGGTCGTGGCCGAGGTGCACGCCCTGGTCGATGACCTGGAGGAGGAGATCGCGGCGGCGCAGGAGGCGCGGATGCACCGGCACGTCGGTATCGCGACTCGCTACGAGTGGATGTTCTGGGAGATGGCCTGGCGCCGGGAGGATTGGCCGATACCGTAACGCCCGTGGCGGGTGTCAACCGGCCGCAGGTGGTGGCGCACCGCGGCGCCTCGGAGCTGGCGCCGGAGCACACCCTGGCGGCGTACCAACAGGCCATCGACGACGGCGCCGACGCGCTGGAATGCGATGTCCGCCTGACCCGGGACGGCGTCCTGGTCTGCGTCCACGACCGCCGGGTGGATCGGACCTCCAATGGCCGCGGTGTGGTCTCCACCCTGGAACTCGCCGATCTCGCCGAGCTGGATTTCGGCCACTGGCGCGGCACCGGCGCACCCGGTGACCGCGGCGAGGAGGAGCCCGACTGGGACCGTACCTCCGTACTCACCCTGGCTCGCCTGCTGGAGCTGGTGACCGACTCGCCGCGCCCGGTGGACCTGGCGATCGAAACCAAGCACCCCACCCGGTACGCCGGCCTCGTCGAGCGCAGCCTCACCGAGTTGCTCCGCCGCTTCGGCATGCTGAGGTCGGGTACGCCGACGCCGGCCGTTCGGGTGATGAGTTTCTCCGCGTTGGGCCTGCGCCGAGTGCATGCGCTGGCCCCCGGGCTGCCCACCGTGCTGCTCCTCGCCCGGCTCGCTCCGCAGTACCGCCTCGGCGCGCTGCCCCCTCGCGTCGACATCGCCGGGCCGTCGATATCCCTGGTACGCCGGCTTCCGCTGTACGTCGAACGACTCCACGCCGCCGGCAACGCGGTGCACGTATGGACCGTCAACGAACCGGAAGACGTCGACCTCTGCGTGGCACTGGGCGTCGACGCGATTATCACGGATCGGCCACGACATGTGCTGGCCCAGCTCGACCGGTGATCGGTGCAACCGTTTGACGGCCGTTGAAGCGGGCAAACAGGTGACAGACTGCTTACCCGTTCGCAGGGAGAATTAGCGTGCCCGCGTTGTCCGTACCGCATGCGCTGAGCAGCTCGCCGATGGTACGACGGAGCTTACGCGAGGAGTTGTTGGCCTGCGGCACCCCCCGCGACGTGGTGGAGGACACCGCCCTGCTGGTGGCCGAACTGGTGGGGAATGCGCTTCGGCACGCCGATCCGCTCCCGGACGGCACCATCTCGGTCAGTTGGGACGTGGGACCCTCCGCGCTGGTGGTATCGGTGACCGACGGCGGAGCGACCACCAGCCCGGGGCTGCGGCCGATGCACGCCTTCGAGACCAGCGGCCGCGGTCTGCCGATCGTGGAGGCGCTTGCCGTCGAGTGGGGGGTCCGGCGGCGTGGTGGGTCAACCACGGTCTGGGCCACCATGCCGCTCGCTCACCTGCCGGCGGAGCCCGAGCCTCCCGTGCGTGCCGGCGCTGGGCGGCGCGCCGTCAACGGCGCTCGAGTCTCGACAGTGTCGTAGAGAGGCATCCGAGCCTTCCTCATCCCAAATGCTCAGCGGGACGGTCCTGAACGGATGTCGTGCAGAGGGACTCAACCGGGGCAGAAGCACCTACGCGCTTCGCACATACTCCCGGAGTGCTCGGCGGATCACTTCGGAGACCGTGACGCCCTCGGCTGCCGCGCGCTGCGCGGCAGCAGCTCGTAGCGCGGGCTCAAGGCGAACCGATTCGACCGACTTCGCGGCCTCACCTAGCGGAGGGCGCCCTGGCCCGCGGCGCCGACCCTGGAGTTGACCGGGATCGTAGCCCCGCTCCGCCTCCGCGGCTAGGTCCTCGATCCTCTCATCCGTGATCGGCTCCCCGCGCTCCGTGTACCCATAGCTGCTCATCTGCCCTCTCCTCCGAATAGCTCCCGCTCGGTGCTCCGCCGCAGCGCCATCGCGTGGATAACCAACGCCGTGGCCCGTACCTCGATCACAACCAGCTCGAGTAGGTTGCCGGACCGATCGGGACCGACCACAAGGTAGCGCGGCGGGTCGTCGCCCAACTCCACCCAGGTGACGGCGTGCTCGTACGCGTGAATGCTGTCCACATCCGAGACGTGATGCCGGCGCGCCGAGCGATGGATGTCCACACGCAATAAGCGTAGTACGGAAACGTCAGCCATGGCCCGCAGCAGGATCTCCAACTGGTGATTTGCTACTAGCGCCGAGGCAGCGCTTACGGCGCGACCGGATCAGTTGCTTCCGGTGATGAAGATCGACAAGTCGGTCCCACACCGCTGCGGGCCCAGCTTCGGTGGCAAAGGGGCGGCCTCTTTCGTCGAGTGCTGAGCGGACGTCAGTGAGCCCTGCGTCGCGGAACCCGATGACGTAACGGCTCTAGCCAGGGACGTGACTCGGTTTCCCGTTCGCATATCAGTTCGGCAACACGCCGAACCGGCTTGGCGCAACGAAGGTCCTCCGATTAGGCTGACTCCGGTCCGGGCGCTGCCGCATCCCCCGTCGGCAGCGCCCGGACTTTCCCCCACGTTTGGCGTGTCACCGTCCGCCGTGACGTTCGGTGTCTGCGGAACGCTAATCTGTGTCGGGCATCTCCCAGGTGGCGGGCCGCGAGGGGTGATACGTGAGGCTCGACGCCAACGAGAAGGTCTTCGCCAACTATCTCGAGGCGGCGACCGCATTCTGGCGGCATAGCGTCCTGCCCGCCGCGGCCGGCGATCCCACCATCCTGGCGGAACTGTTCCCCGAGGACCTACGGGTGACCCTGCGCAACCTCACCTTGGCAAATGCGCTGCGCCGCTTCCAGCCAGCCCGCATCGTCGTGCTCACCGGGCGGGTCGACGGCTGGCACACCCGGGTATGGCCGGGTTTCGACGCCGACCGGGTGCGGGCGATGGCGACCGCGTTCGGTGCCAACGAGATCGTCGACATCAGGACACTGCTGGACCGCGCGCCGGCGGGCGATGCGCGGTCGGAACGCCCGGACGTCGAAACTGACGCGGAGACTGACGTGGAGACTGTGGTCGCCGCCACGGCGCTGCGGTTGTGGCGGGCCCCGCGCCTCGAGCCGGCGCAAGCGGCCGGCCAGGACTACGCCAGGCTGCGGGAGCGGGGCGAGCGGTGGGCAGCGGCGCTGTCGGGTTTGTTCGCCGAGATGCGCCCGATCGCCTTCATCACCAGCCACGTCGACTATGACCTGTGGGGCCTGGCGGTGGAGACCGCCCGCCGCTGCGCCGTGCCGGTGATACACGTTCAGCAGACCGGCAATCTCAAGGCGTACGCGCTGTGGCCCGAGCATGATCGCGGGGAGGGGCCTTTCCGCGCGGAGATCACCCGTCAGGTGGGTGCGGTCTTCCAGCAACAGGTGTGGCCGTTGCGCGAGGAGATCCGGCGCAGCGCCGAGTTGGTGGTACATCGGTCGAAGTACAACCTCGGCCGTCCGTCCTGGTGGCGCAGCACCGCGAACGCGTGGGTACAGCTGGACAACGTGACCCAGCGCCAGCAGGTGCGCGCTCATGTGGCGGCTCGCCTCGGTTGGGATCCCGAGTTGCCGGTCGTGACGGTCTATAACCACGCCATCTCCGACGCACTGGGCACGAACCGCGAGGTCTTCCCCGACCTGGCCACCTGGTTCGAACGGACCGCGGAGTACGCAAGCGGCCGGACCGACGTCAACTGGCTGCTCTTGGATCACCCTTCGCAGGCGTTGTACGACGAGACCGGCTTCTTCGCCACGCTGGCCGGGAAACACGCCCACGACGCGCATCTGGTCTTCCGGCCGAGCGAGGCGCTCAGCAAGAACGCGATCTGGTCGCTCACCGACCTCGGCGTGACGGTGCGGGGCAGCGTGAGCAACGAGCTGCCGGCGTACGGCATACCGGTCCTGCAGGCGGGCTGGTCGGAGTGGAGCGCCTGCGGCCTGAGCCTCGTGGCCACCGACGAGGCGGACTACTGGCGCCTGCTCGAGGACTCCCTCGGCCGACTGTGCCGCGACGAGCCGGTGATCACCGAGGAACAAGTGCAGCGGGCCCGGTTGTGGATGTGGCTGTATCGGGCGGCCGCCGACGTGGTCAGCCCGCTCGTACCGCACTGGGAGAACCTCACGACCGACGAGGTGCTGCTGTTCCTTTCGGTCACCATGCGCCACGTGGAAAGCGACGGGGACGCCCTGTTTCTCGCGGTACGTCGGATGTGGAGGAATCAGGAGCCGCTGCTCAGCGGGCTCGATCTCACCTCCCCGGCGGATGTGGTCGCGGCCGTGTTGCCGGCCACCAGCCAATGAGGGGGCGGGACGCGGGGCTTCGGCTGTCCACCTCCTACGACGACGTCGTGCACCCGCGGCCGCTACCCGTCAGCTTTACGCGCGGGGACGACCCGGCCGTCCAGTTGATCGACGGATTCGTCCGCGGCCGGCAGAGCCTCGGACGATTCGCGGTGGCAACGGGCCTGGTGGGGTTTCGGGTGGCTGCCGACGCGCGGCCGGTCCGGGTCACGGTCCAACTCCGAGCCGACGAAGTGTCCGCGAAGTACTGGACGGGTCGCGTCGCTGAGCCGCTCGGCGTGGCCGGCGACCCCTCCGCCCCTCGGGTGCTGCAACTGAAGAGCCAGGGGCGGGTACGGGGGGCGGTACTGCTGTGCCGGGCGCCGTGGGCAGCGGAGGGCACCCCGGTACGCGGTGCGCTCCGCTTCGGCCTGGCACCGGAGGAGTTGCCGGCGGATGGGCTGCTCTTGATCGAGGTCGCCGATGCCCCCGGACTCGCCGTCGGCGAGGGATCTCCGCTGCTGCCGCATGCCGCGGTCGGCGTGGAACCCACCGAGGTCGCCGTCGAGACCGCCGGGATGGCGCAGCCGCCGCCCCGCGGAACGCTGGACGCGGTCACGGCGGAGCGGCACGGCTGGTTGGCTACCGGTGACCTTCCTCCCCAGGAGGGCGTGGGGGCGCGGACGGTGCGCTCCGGCGTATTCCTCCTCGATCTGCCGGCCCAGGACCGTCGACCCGGCGCGGTGACGGTCTCGCTGAGCCCGCGCAACCAGCCCGCGGCAACCACCGGCAAGGCAGGTTGGCGCACACCCTCCGTCGGCGCGACGCTGCACGCCAAGGCCGTATCGATGATCGATGGCTCCGCCGTCGGTACCGAGTTGTCGACCAAGGGCGACAGCACCCGGCTCACGGTGTGCGGGCCGGTTCCGGGGGCGGTACGCGTACATCTCGCCGGCGCGGAAGCCTCGAACTGGAACATCACGACGGTGACCGGCTATGACGGCTGAAATCCCGCCGTCAACAGGAGACCTGTGGCGCAGGTGACCCTGGCCGGGTCGGCGGCCGCGCCCGGCAGCGCCCCCCCGAAGGCCCGACGTTTCCCGGGCCTGCTCGCCGGGTGGTCCCCGGTACTCGCGGCCGGGGGCTTGCTGCTTCAGGCCCTTCGCGCCGGGCTGCCCGCGTCGAGCGCGGGACGCGCCCTCGCCGCCGTGCTTGTCACCCAGATGCTTCCCGGCGTGTCGCTGTGGCGCTGCGTACGGCCGCTGCGCGGCTGGTGGATCGAAGACGTCGCGATGGGTTTCGCGCTGGGCGTCATGATCGCCGTCCCGGCGCAGACACTCGCCGGCCTCACCGGGATACCCGCGATCGCCGGGGGCTTCGGGCCAGCGGTCGCGGCCGCCCTCTGGGCGATACCGGGCACCCGGCACCGCATTCGGGAAGCCATCACCGAGCCGCTCCCGATGTGGTGGGCACCGGCGGTGGCTGCGGTGTCGCTGTTCGGCGTCACGCAGCTGCGGTCGGCGTATCGGCTCACCCCGCTGAGCTGGCCGGCCGGCTTCCGCACCTCCTACGTCGATACCTACTTCCACCTGTCGCTGGCTGCGGAGTTGGCCCACCGCGGTCCGACAACGTTCCCCTGGGTAGCCAGTGAGCCGTTGGCGTACCACTGGTTCAGTCACGCCTGGATCGCCCAAGTCTCGGTCGCCTCCGGCGCTCCGCTGGACGAGGTGCTGCTGCGGTTCACGCCCGCGCTGATGCCGCTGCTGGTGGCCTTCGTGGTCGCCGCGGCAGCTCTGCGACTCACCGGCCGCGCATGGGCCGGGCCCCTCGCCGCGCTACTCACCCTGGCCGGCGGCGACCTCAACGTGTTCGGCAAGGCATCTCCGGACGACTACAGCCACGCCGTTGACGCGCTGTCGCCGAGTCTCGGCCTCGCCGCCCCCTCCCTGATCGCGGTGGTGGTAGTGATCGGGCTGTACTGGGGGGGGCAGATGCGCGGCGGCGGTCTGCTGCTCGTTCCGGTGCTGACGCTGATGGCGACGGGGGCCAAGGGCTCGGCAACGCCGCTGCTCCTGGCCGGGCTGGTGCTCGCCGCCGCCGCCATGCTGGTGGCGAACCGGTCGGCGCTTCGGTCGGTGCTGGTTCCGCTCGGTCTGGTGCTCGGCGCGCTGGCGCTGGCGGTGGTGGTGGTCTTCCGCGGTTCGGAGCCCGGCCTGCACTTCGCGCCGCTGGCCGCCCTCCGGCAGACGCCGGCCGCCATCTGGTTCGGGGGCGCGCGCGGCGCCGGCATGCTCGCCGTCGTGGCGGTCGTCACGATGGCCGCCGTCCTGTCCCGTGGACTCGGAGTGCTCGGCGCGCTCGGTAGCCGAGCTGGCCGGCGCGATCCGCTGCCGTGGCTCTTCGCCGGGGCGGGCCTGGCCGCGGCCGGTGCGGTGGTGACGCTGTCCCATCCCAGCCTCAGTCAGTGGTACTTCGCTCGCAGCGCCGCACCGCTGCTGGCGCTCGGGTCCGCTGTGGGTTTGGTGGCGTTGGCGGACCGGCTGGGTCCCCGGATGGGCCCGGCCGCGGTGGTCGGCGTGCTCGCCGGCCCGGCGTTGTGCCTGCTGCCAGCGGCCGTCTTCGGGTCAGTGACCCCAGGCTCCGGTCTGCCCCGGGCGGCGCTGTTGGTGGGCGTAGCCGGGGTTGTCCTGATCTCGGCGGCTGGCGCTGTGGCCGCGGGATCGGCCCGCGGCCGGGTTGCGCTGGCCGGCACGGCGGGGGCAACCGTCCTGGTCGCCGTCCTCGCCGGTGGGGTCAGCCAGGTTGCGAAGGATCAGGTGACGACGGCACCCGCCCCGCCCTCGAAGCCGGTGTCCGCCTCCGCGCCGCTCGCGGTCTCTCGCGACCAGGTCAACGCGGCGCGCTGGATTCGGGACCACTCCGATGTGGACGATCTCGTCATGACGAACCGGCACTGCATCACCCCGGTCGCGCCACGCCGTTGTGACAGCCGATGGTGGGTGGTCGCCGCGTACAGCGAGCGGCAGATGCTCCTGGAGGGATGGACCGGCACCCCGCGGGCAGCCGCGATCGGGGACCGTACGAAGAATCGGGATCACGCCGCGATCTACGTGGACTACTGGCACCCGGACCTGCTGCGGCTCAACGACGGCTTCATCGCCCACCCCGACGCAACCGCCCTGCGCCGACTGCAAGCGCTCGGCGTGCGCTGGGTCTTCGTCGACCACACCCGGCCGCACGCGACGACACTGGCGCCGTACGCCGTTCCGCGACTGCGTAATCCAGGCGTGGACGTGTACGAAATACCGCCTACTTCGAAGCCGTAGCGGCCACCACGACGAATTCGTTGTACACGAACAGCCTGCCGGCAAACCGCGGGAACGGGAACGACAACGTCCGGGTAACCGTGAGCCCCACCCGCTCGCACAGCCCGGAGATCTTGTCGAAATCGAAGTACACCGTATGGGTGGCGTCGGAGGCGAAGCCGCGCTCCTGCGGGCAGATCAGCAGGGCAACGGCTCCCGGCTCCAGGTAGGGCAAGTACGACTGGACCACCTGCGTCTCCTCGCCGGGCGGCAGGTGTTCCAGGACGTGCGCCATCAGCATTCCGTCGAAGGTGCCGATGTCGACGGTCGCCAGGTCCTCCGGGGTGTACGCGCGCAGCCCCAGCGATCGGCAGTGCTCCACCGAGTACCGGTTGTGGTCCACTCCGACACTGCCGGCGGACAAGGCCGTGAGGTTGCGCCCGATACCGCACCCGACGTCCAGTACTCGGCGGTCCCCCAGCAGCCGCTGCAGGTTCCAGCGGTACGGCCGCTGAACATCGAGCCTCTGTTTCCAGCCGACCCCGGTCAGCGTGACCAAGCGCTCGGTGTACTCCCGATCCGCGGTGTCCGGATGCCCCTCGTCGACCATCGCCCGAACCTATCCCGCGGCCGTCCCCGGCTTCTTGCTCGGTATCCGCAACCATAGGTAGGTGGCGCGTCGGATCAACGCCATCAGCACGACCCGCGCATTTCCGAGCCGCACGTCCCCCGTCGAGAGCAGCGTCGGGTGCTGGGCCCGCAGCGCGCGGTGGAAGTTCTGCGCCTGCGCCGTCTGTTGCCGGGCGAGCGCCACGCTCCACTGCCCGGCGCTCACCCGGAACGCGGCCAGCGTGACCGGCAGGGCGACGATGTCCGCGTCGAGCATCAGAGCGATGTAGCTCGCCTGGTCGATGAGGTACGGGAACTCGCTGTTCCACCAGCCGACCCGCTCCAGCGCGGCTCGCCGGACCAGTACGCAGGCGGGCTCCCCGAAGATGTTGCTGCCCACTCGAACCGCGCGGCGGGCGCCTTCTCGGCCAGTGACCAGCCCTTTCAGCCCGGCCAGCCCCCGGCCCCGCACGATGGGTCGGCCGTCGGCGTCGACGATGTCCCGCTGAGCGGCGACGAGGACGGCTGTCGGGTGGGCGTCGAAGGCGGCCACCTGCTGGGACAACGCGGTCGGTACCAGCAGGTCGTCACCGCACACCAACTTGAGCAACTCGCCGGTGGCGGCCTGACTGACCCGGTTCCAATTACGCAGCGCGCCGCCGCCGGCTTCGGTGGTCAACAGCCGCACCCGGGGGTGTTCGGCGTAGCGCTGCAGAAGGGCGGCCGTGCCATCCGTCGAAGAGTGGTCGGCGACGATTACCTCGAAGTCGTCGTAGTCCTGCGCCAACACCGACTCCAGAGTGTCGATGAGATACGCCGCGTTGTTGTATGCCGGGATCACCACGGATACCCGCGGGGCGCTCATGCCCGTCACCGCCTAAAAGAGAAGTCGCGGTAACCGAAGTAGACCCCGAGCGCCAGGATGGGCGTGATGACCAACTGGGAGCGGATGACCGGGAAGCCGAACTTGGTCACCGCCACCGTCATCGCCACCATATTCAGCGCAAAGCTGGTGAAGGTCACTGCGGTGAAGCGCCACAGATCCCGAAGAAAATGGCCCCGTACCCGAAAGACCAGGAACCGGTACAGCAGGAATGCCGTCATCACGTTGCAGAGGTAGGCGGCGACCAGGTTGGCGTGGTAACCGAGATGTTTTCCGGTCAGCGATTGCCAGCCGACGAACCACAGGGTGGCGGATGCCGTATTGAAGGCACCCACCCCCAGGAAGGCCACTTTCTGGTTGGTGACGATGCGCAGTAGGGGACCGGGTTCACCGACCATTCCCGCGGGGGGCGTCGTGGTCACCGGGCTATCCGAGGAGCGCACGTCGCGTGGCTTCCAGGGTGGCGGCGACTCCGGTGTCCAACGGCACCTGCTGCCGGTAGTCGAGGTCGGGCCGTATGACCGATCGGAGTCGTAGGTCACGAGCCTGCGCCTCGGCCCGCTTCGACGTGGCCAGCACAACCTGCGGGCGCCGCCGGAAGACGGCGGAACACTTCCCGACGACCGCTCCGAGAGTCACGCTGCGCCCTGATCCATAGATCTTGACGGTATGCCGGGCAGGCATGGCGCGGGACGACGCCAACGTATCCGCGACCATCGAGGCGGCATCGGAGACGAACAGGTAGTCGCGAATCGTGTCCAGCGGAACGTAGATCCACACCGGCTGGCGAAGCAGAAATCCACGACACAACTGCGAAACGATGCCCTGCGGTTTGCCGAGGTTCTGTCCTGGCCCGTAGAGGTTGGCGAATCGAGCGCTGATGACCGACGCCCCGGTCGCGGCGCTGAAGGCACCGGCCGCGCGTTCGGCGGCGAGTTTGGCCCAGCCGTATGAGGTGAGGGGGGCCACCGGGCTGTGTTCGGTGTGCGGTGCGCCCGCTGCCCCGGCGTACACCGCACCGGCCGAGGACGCGTGCAGGACTGTGCCCTGCTCGGCCGAGTCGGCGGTCGCCTCCCGCAGCGCCGCCAGCACCGCACCGAAGACCGCGTTCTCCACCGCCACCACCTCGGAGTTGCTCGCCGTAACGCCGGCCCCGGCGCACCAGAGGAGTTGCCACGGTCCTTGCGCTGCGCTGTCAACCAGCGCCCGCGCGTCCGCGCGCAGCGCAGCAGCGGCGGCCACCGGATCTGCCCACGGGACCGCAGACGCCCGAACGTCGCCCCCTCGGCGGCGCAACTCATGCGTGACGGTGCTACCGAGCAGGCCGCGACTGCCGACCACCCAGGTCGGCCCGGTCATCGCGGCCGATCGATGCTGGAGGGAGCCGGCACATGATCTTCGGGTCGAGTGTTGCGGGCCCGACCGAGCGGCCCGGCGCCGGGGTCGCTGGTGATGAGGTACGCGGGCTTGCCCATCGCCATGTTCACGCTGACGCCGATGTACTCCGCGATCACGCCGAGGGAGAACAGGATCGCGCCGGTACTCAGCAGAACCACCACCATGGTGGAGGTCCAGCCTCGGACGCCACTCCCCGTCGAGCCGGCGAAGAAGATCGTCGAAACCAGGATGTACGCCACCAGCAGCCCACCGAGCAACGCGAACGCCAACCCCAGAATGCTGACGATGCGCAGCCCTTTCGTGCCGCTGGAGAGCACCATCCGCCAGAAGTGCGAGAGCAGCGTCCGGAGCCGATAGCCGGATCGGCGGTCATGCTCATCGCGCAGGGCGACCGGACTGGTGCTCACGCTGCCGGCGATCCAGCCGAGCGCCACGTCCAGGTACACCCCCGACCCGGCGTAGGCCGCAACCGCCCGGCCGGTCTCGCCCAGGACGAGGCGAAAGCTCTGGTACTCCGACGCCCCCTTCCCCGCCAAGGCCCGGGCCACGATCCACTTCGCTGTTGCGGATGCGGCATTGCGGGCGAAGCCGTGCGGCGCCGGATTGGTCGGTTGGGCGTAGACCACGCTCGACTGGGTGCGCAGCGCGGTGTCCAGCAGCCCGCCGATGTCGGCCGGATCGTGTTGGCCGTCCTCGTCCATCGTGACGATCCACTCGCCCCCGCTGGAGGCCATCCCGGCCAGGGTCGCGGCGTGCTGACCGTAGTTGCGGGAGAGCCAGACCGGCCGGACCACATCATGCATGACCGCAAGATCGCGGATTACCGCGGCCGAGTCGTCCGGTCCGTGGTCGAAAACGAGCAGCACCTCTTCCACCAGGAAGGGGTGCCCGTCGGGCGTGTGCTGCGGCTTCGCGAGCGGCCGAATCTCGTCGAGAAGCCGCCGTAAGGTCAACTCGCCTTGGTAGACCGGGATAACGATCGAGACGCGGTGCGGACGAGCCGCACCCTCGGCGTCATCCATCACAACGGCCAAGTGTAAGCGTGCGGCGCCCCGCACACGACGGAGCGACCGACACCCGAAGGTGCCGGCCGCTCCGTTGCTTACTACGTGCTGGTTACGACCCGGCGGGGACGTAACCGAGAACGTCGACAGCAACATCGATCGGCGAACTGTCGCTGTAGAGCGAGAGCTCACCGTCGGTGCCCAGCTGAACGATGTCGAAGTTCGCGACATCACTGGTCTTGCTGACGTAGTTCAACGTGCTCACCGTCGCCACACCGCTGCCCGTGGGGTACACCCGCAGGTTTCCGTATCCGGTGCTGCCGGCCTTGTGGATGCCGGTGACGCTCACCAGAACCGCCTGAGCATCAGCCGGGACCCCACCGTGACCGGCAACGGGGATGGACATCGCGTGGTTGGCGGTCAGGCTGCCGGTGTCGCGCGTATCCAATATGCGCTTCGGAACCGACGTCACCAGAGTGGATGTCGCCGGGTAGTACGCGAACGCATCGATGGCCACATTGGCGCTGGCGTGATCAGAGTAGACCCGGATCTTGCCATTTGCCGGCAGGTCCATGACGACGAACGCCGCCTTGTCCTGACCAACGATGTAGTTGATGTTGCTGGTGTTCGGGAGAGCTGCACCATCCGGGTAAACCCGCATGTTTCCCACCCGATTCGGGTCGATCGCGGTGATGTTCAATGCGACCGCCTTAGCACCAGGCGCAACGCCGCCGTTACCAGAAACCTGGAACACCTTGCTGGTGTTGGCGGCGATCGGACCGGTACTGCCACCCAGACCTGTCCGAGTGTCCGCGACCCGACTCGGCGGGTCGAGTCCCTCGATGTTCGAAACAGGCAGACCGTTCTTAACGGTCCTGCTGGCCTTGCTGGCTCCTGCAGTCAAGGGAACGGTGCCCATCCTCGGGTAGTAGCCGGCGAAGTCGATGGCAACCGCCGCATTGCCGGTGTCGCTGTAAATCTTCATCGAGTTGCAGTCAGCCTGTGGGATGACTACGAAGTTGGCGACGTCCTTGCCCTTCTGGTAGTTGATCAGTGACGTATGCGGAACGGTTTCGTTGCCACAGGCCGGTCCGACCCGGAGGTTACCTGCGCTGGTCGGATTGATCGCCGTGACGTTGAAAGCGTAAGCAGCCGCATCGAAAGGCATGTCCGTACTGCCGTAGTAGAAGTAGTACAGCGTGTTCCGCACGAGCGTACGCGAGGAGGTGACATCGCCCTGCCCGGTCCGAGTGTCGACGACCCGACGCGGCGTCACCGGGACATACTGGCCGCTGTAGGTGATGGTGGCGGCGTCAGAGATGCCGTCAACCGTCGCCGTCACCGTCTGAATACCGACCTGCGTCGACCGCACGTACACGGTCGCCACGCCGGTGTTTTCATCCACCGTGGCGGTGGTGGTGCTGGTTCCGAGTGGCTTGCCAGCTGAATCGGTGAAGACACCGACTCCGCTGGTGGTGAAGCTCGCCGTCTTGCCATACAGCGGGTCGCCATGGGGGTCGGCCAGCGCGACCGATACTTGCTGCGTGTCGGCAGTCCCACCGGTGGCCGGATTCTGCGTGACACCCGCGTTGGCTGACTTTTCGAAGCCGGACGGCGTGTACGGACTCGTCATGGCGTACGAACCATTGGGGCCGTTGACGTCGACGTTGACCTGGTCCGCTTTGGCCGTACCGACGACCCAGTATTGATTGACGCTGTCGTCGGCCACATCCGTGCCAGTGCTGGTGAAGGCGCTGACCGACACCTCGTCACTGCCGCCGCTGGTGGCCGGTCCGACATCGGTGTAGGTGAAGGAAGCTCCGGTGCCGGTGGCGCCGGGATTGGTGCTCGGGTCATTGCGGGTGCCCGTCACGGTCCACACATAGGTGAGGCCGGTCACTGGGTCGCCGAATTGGTCGGTCACCTTGACCGTGTGGGTGGTGCTGCCCTTAGCTGGTGCGGTGTCCACGTGAGGTGTGATCACCGCATCAGAAGGCTGCCGAGCCTGCCATGTCACCGATGTGGCGCTGGTGACGCCAGGGTCCCCCACCAGCGATGCCGTCACGATGACGGAGTTTCCTGTCGCCGGCGTCGAGTTCGCGACCGTCACGACGACCTTGCCCGCGGCGTCGGTCACTCCGGTCGTCGGGCTGACCGAGTACTTCGCGCCCGGTGATGGGGTCGTGGTGAACGCCACGTTGTAGCCGGCCGCCGGGGTAGTCGCCGCCGTCTTGAGGGTGAAGGTGATCGGGACGCTGGTGGTATCCAGCGGGACGGTGAACGGGCCGCCGTT
The DNA here is from genome assembly GCA_040002735.1 of Frankiaceae bacterium. GTDB lineage: Bacteria > Actinomycetota > Actinomycetes > JADGOV01 > JADGOV01 > JADGOV01. The sequence continues at coordinate 44,908 of JBDUDX010000093.1, forward strand.
GGACAGGCCACCCGGAGAACTAAAGTCGGGCTCGGCAGCCACGACGACGGACGCCGTACCCCTGGGCTCGCCGGTGTCCAGTCCACCAGTGTTGATGGAGTGGTCACTCTGGTTGACGTACGCCCGCACGGTGTCGGTCCCCACCGTCGTGCCGGTGGCGAAGGTTGCCGTGGTGGATCCGGTGCCATTCGTCGCGCCCGCAACCAAGACGGCTCCTGACGCGTCGGGTCCGGCGGTCAGTTCGACTACTGGGGTGACGCCGGCAACCGGGTTGCCCTGGGCATTGCGCAGCGTGATGGTTGCCGACACGGGCTTGCTCGTGAACGCGTTCTGCGTTCCGGGAGTGACGTCGACGCTGGTCACGTCATTGACGCCCGCCGGGTTGACGGTGAGCAAGCTGGTGCTGGAGATGATGCCTCCGCTGCCATCCGCCGTTGCTTTCAGCGTGAGCGGCCCAGCCACCTTGGATGCGACGTAAACCGTCGCGGCGCCAGCGGTCGTGGTGCCGAGCCCGTCACCGGTGGTGACCGTGGCGGTGCCGGTGCCCGGGCCCGTGAAGGTGGCGCCCGGTGCTGGCGGCGTTGCCCTGATGCCGATGTCAGCCGGAAGGGCAGTTGGCTCGGTACCGGCGATCGTCACCGACGCATTCGGGACCGGGCGGCCGGCCGTGTCAGCCGCGGTGACCGTAAAGGCCTGGTAGCCGCCGACCCCGGCATTGGCCGAGCTTGGAGTCAGGGTAACCGAGTTGACCGCACCAGCGATGGTCAGCTTGGCCGTCGTGTTGGGGTCACCGGTCTGGTATGTACCAGTGTTTGCTGCGTCGTAGAAGAAGCGGACGGTGTCGACACCCACGCCGTTGGTGGAATCGTGAGCGACGCTGCAGACGTAGCTGCCGGCGTTGGGCGGGCATGCCGTACCGGTCAAGGTGCCGTCGGAATCCGGCCCACTCATGACATAGGCAAAGACGCCCTGCGCCGTCGTTGTGCCGTTCAGCGTGACCCTGAAAGTTGTCGCCGAACTCGGAGTGTTCGCCACGAAGGCTGCGTCAGGCGTGACGCCCAGCGCCGTGGGTTCTGCGGCGGAAGCGCTGGTTGCCCCAAGGACTGGCACCAACGCCCCTACCGTTGCGACAGCTGCAAAAGCAGCTGCGCGCGTTAGTGAGCTTCTCTTCATGGTGTCCTTTCCGGACGTGGTCGGCCTGAGGCGGACCAAGGAGACGATGTATTGCGATGGTGCTGGAGACAATTCGGAACAAAACGAACCGATCAGCCCTTGGGCGAATCCCGCGGGGCAGGAGAGACACCCAGCGAGGCGAGCCTACTGTGAAGTTGCCGTTACTTGGCGCGGTTTCTTTGGAATGCCTGGGCCATAAGGGTGGTTGCAGACTGACGCAAGGATTACGCCCGAGTAACGAATGATTGGCGAGGTTCACCCGCTCTATCCGGGAATACCGCCCTTTGGTTCGGCGCTTTGCCTGTCACTTAGTCAGACCTGTAGCAGTTCGCAGATATTAGCCGGCTACAAGCCGAGGAGCTGGTCACACGAAGCGGCGGAGGCCGCGTCATTCGGGCTACATCGGGACGCCGCCCACAGACCCATATGATCATCGATCTCTGGCCCACGTCGCATCCGAGCCGATTTCGTTCGCCCGTTTACCTGGCGGTTCGGCAAGGCCGTTGCAACGGTTAGGTAACCCCCAGCCCCGGGGAGCCCGTTGTTACTACTCAGTGACGAGTCCCATGGAGGATGCATGCTCAACCAGGATGACTACCGGACGCTGTCCGGCCGCAC